>NZ_CATKQN010000033.1:0-494879 GCF_949767765.1 Pseudomonas sp. IT-P171 | reverse complement strand
TGCGCATCCTACAGCAAGCGACCTCATGTAGCAACCTTAAAAGTTTCTAATTTCACTAATGAAATCAACTACTTAAGCCAGGCAAACATTGAGCTGCTCGCTAGCGGGAGGCGAATAGTACAGGATTAAAATACGTGGTCAACCCCCCTCCTCAAAATTCTTTTCCTTATCAAGGAACCAGACCAAGTCAGCATCCGTTCGTTGCTACACCTTTTTTTGCCTCCACTGTCCCACCCTCGTCGTCGATCGCGGGAGCGATGCTGATTGCCAGGGCGCTGGACAACCCTGAGTTGTCCGAGCAGTTCCTGCAGTCGGTCATCAATGCATGGCCTGCTGCTCCCGAGAAAGAGGAGCAGGCCAGCGTTTCGACAGCCACTTGACGGCCCAAAGGACGACTCAAGTCCTTTCATTTAAGGCGCGCATGCTCCAACACCACTTCCAGCGGATGGCGCAGTTGCTTGCTGGCCAGGCGCTTGACCTGGCTTCGGCACGAGTACCCCGTCGCCAGGGCTTCGCCCGCCTTGTCCAGCTTGCCCGCCCATGACTGTTCGAAAATGGTCCGCGAAGTGTCCTGGTTTCGCGCTTCATGGCCGTAGGTCCCGGACATCCCGCAACAGCCCGTCGCCTCGGTCACCAGCTTGAGCCCGAGCCGGGCAAACACCGCTTCCCATTGCGAAGTACTGGCCGGGACGTTGGTCTTCTCGGTGCAGTGCGCCAGCAAACGGAATGTCTGTGGGGCGGGATGAGACTTTTCAGGCAGCACATCAAAGAGCCACTCCTGAGGCAGCAGAACCTTCGGGCACCCGTTGAGCCCCGGCACTTTCTGATATTCCTGGCGATAGACCAGCGTCATCGCCGGGTCCAACCCCACCAGCGGTACTTCACAGTCAGCCAGCGCCTTGAGCTGACTGGCGTTGCGGATCGCTGCCCTGGCGAATGCGCCGAGGAAGCCCTGTACGTGCAAAGGCTTGCCGTTGGCGCTGTAGGGCGCCAAGAAAATCCGATAACCCAGCTGGTGCGCCAACTCGATAAAGCTCGCCAGCAATGGGGTTTCGAAGTAACGGGTGAAGGCATCTTGCACCAACACCACGCTACGCTGACGTTGCGCAGCGGTCAGTTCGCGCAGGGCCGACACGCTGGCGACAACGACGTTGCAGCGGGTCAACGTCGCCTGCAAGTCGTAACGGCTGATCAACGGACTGTCGAGCATGCCGACGCGTCGCTCAAGCAGGCGGCTCATCCATTTCGCACCCATCACTGCGTTGTACAGGCCCGGAGCGTAGGCCATATAGGGAATGGTGAACTCCAGCGAACCGATCAGGTAGTCACGAAGCGGACGTTGATAGCGACCGTGATACAGCTCCAGAAAACGCGATCTGAATTCCGGGACGTTGACCTTGACCGGGCATTGCCCTGCACAGGATTTACAGGCCAGACAGCCCGCCATCGCGTCGTACACCTCGTGGGAGAAATCCGCCTCACCCCGCGAACGCGCCATGTTGTTACGCAACCGCGCTGGCAACCCGCTCAACCACGACAACTTGCCCCGGGCCGCTTCCAGTACATCAATATTGGCCGCACCCTGCAGGCGCAACCATTCGCGAATCAATGACGCCCTGCCTTTCGGTGAATGCTGGCGTTCACGGGTGGCTTTCCACGACGGGCACATCGCATCGTTGGGATCGTAGTTGTAGCAGGCGCCGTTACCGTTGCAGTGCATGGCGGTGCCGAAACTTTGCCACACGCGCTCGTCGATTTGCCGATCCAGATCACCGCGCAGCGTGACTTCGTTGACCTTGAGCAAAACTTGGGCAGCATCCGGTGGTGTGCAGATTTTGCCGGGGTTGAGCTGATTGTGCGGGTCGAACGCGCCCTTGAGCGATTGCAGCGCCGGGTACAGTTCGCCAAAAAACTCGGGGACATATTCCGAGCGCAAGCCCTTGCCGTGCTCACCCCACAGCAGTCCGCCATAACGTCGCGTCAGCTCGGCCACGGCATCGGAAATCGGTTTGACCAGCGCGGCCTGGGCCGGATCTTTCATGTCCAGCGCCGGGCGCACATGCAACACGCCGGCATCGACGTGACCGAACATGCCGTAAGTCAGGCCATAGCTGTCGAGCAACGCACGAAACTCAGTGATGTAGTCGGCCAGTTTCTCCGGCGGCACGGCGGTGTCTTCAACGAAAGGCTGCGGCCGAACCTCACCTTCGACGTTGCCCAACAGCCCGACGGAACGTTTACGCATGGCGTAGACACGGGTCACCGCCTCGGCACCCTCGGCCAGCGTGTGGCCCAGCCGCTCGATGGTCGTGTCGGCCTGCAGATGCTCGACGAACGACGCCACTCGAGCGTTCACGTCCGTCAGGTCTTCCCCGCTGAACTCGACCAGATTGATGCCCAGCGTCGGGCACTCGGCGTCCGCCGGAAAATACTCGGCGACGCTGTGCCAGACGATGTCTTTCATCGCCAGCATCAATACTTTGGAGTCCACCGTCTCGATGGACAGCGGCTTGTGCGCCAGTAACGCGTTGGCGTCGCGCAGCGCATCCATGAAGCTGCTGTAGCGCACATTCACCAACACCGAATACCTGGGAATCGGCAGCACGTTGAGCTTGGCCTCGACGATGTAGCCCAACGACCCTTCCGCGCCGCACAGCACGCTATTGAGGTTGAAACGCCCGCGCTCGTCGCGCAGGTGCGCCAGGTCGTAACCGGTCAGGCAGCGATTGAGTTTGGGGAATATCGACTCGATCAGGTCGGCCTGGGTTTCCTGTATCTGGCGCGCGGTGCGGTACACCTCGCCGATGCGGCCGGGCTGTGCGCAGGCTGCCTCCAACTCAGAGACGGACAGCGGATGGCTGTGCAGACGCTCACCACCGAGCAGTACGCTGTGCAGTTCCAGCACATGATCGCGGGTCTTGCCGTAGGTGCAACTGCCCTGGCCACTGGCATCAGTGTTGATCATGCCGCCCACGGTGGCACGGTTGGACGTTGACAGCTCCGGTGCGAAGAACAGGCCATGGGGCTTGAGCGCGGCATTGAGCTGATCCTTGACCACGCCGGCCTGCACTCGCACCCAACGCTCGGCGACGTTGATTTCAAGAATTGTGTTCATGTGCCGCGACAAGTCGACCACGATGCCATCGGTCAACGACTGGCCGTTGGTGCCGGTGCCGCCGCCACGCGGGGTCAGCTTGATCTGGCGAAAGCGCGGTTCGGCCATCAATGCAGCGATGCGCACGATGTCGTCGGCGTCCAGCGGGAATACCGCCGCTTGCGGCAGGCGCTGATAAATCGAGTTGTCCGTTGCCAGCACGGTACGGGTGGCGTAGTCGGCACTGAGCTGACCGCGGAAGCCGCTGGCACGCAGGGCTTGAAGAAATTCCGGGTACTGTGCAGCGAGGGCATCCGTAGGCAGCTGGGCGATCATCGCAAAATGTTCTCTTGTAGGTCTAACACGGAAAAATCAAAACACTTGTCGCCTGAGCATTAATCGGTCAGCCTCAGGTCGTCGGCTGCGCCAATGATCCTGCAGGCTGTGGCGCCGGACAAACGGATAATCCTGCCGCTATCGATGACTTTTACGAATGAATTACCGCCACCTCACTCCCTCCATGTCGTTGCTGCTGGCCTTTGAAGCCGCCGCCCGGCATGAAAGCTACACCCGCGCCGCGATGGAGCTCTCACTGACCCAAAGCGCCGTCAGCCGGCAAGTCCAGGCGCTGGAGCAGCAATTGGGCCTGACGCTGTTTCGCCGTGAAGGCCGGCAAGTGCAGTTGACCGATGTCGGCCGCCTCTATCAGCGGGAAATGAGTGACGCGCTCGGACGCATCCGCAGCGCCACGTTACAGGCGATGGCGTATCAATCGGGCAGCGGAACCTTGCGCCTGGCCACCCTGCCAACGTTCGGCTCGAAGTGGCTACTGCCGCGTCTTCACGATTTCTACAAAACCCATCCCGGCATGCTGGTGCACATCAGTTCCCGGATCGATGCGATCGACTTCGAAACCAGCGGCATCGATGCCGCGATCGTCGTCGGCAATGCCGACCTGCCAGGCCTGATCAGCCATCGTCTGCACACGGAAGAGTTGATGGTGATCATGTCGCCGCAAGCGGCCGAGGCCCATGACACCTGGACCCCGGAACGCATTGGCGGACAGACGCTGCTCAACGTCGCGAACAATGCCAACGTCTGGGGCGAGTGGTTCAGCCACCATGGCCTGCCCCATCGAATGATGCGCCTGGGACCGAGTTTCGAACTCACCTCGCACTTGATCCAGGCCGTCAGGGCCGGCATCGGCATCGGTCTGGTGCCGCGCATCCTGGTGACCGACGAGCTGGCCAACGCCGAGCTGATCAGCCTCGGCCTGCCCTTCGCCAGTCAACGCAGTTACTACCTGACCTATCCACCGCGCAACGAAAGGCTGCCGTCGCTGATCGCGTTCCGCAGCTGGTTGCTGGAACAGATCTGACCAACGCAGGCTGATTCGCCTCTTTGTATCACTGTGTATCTGTCTATCTTTCTGATACATAAGTTTTCACCCGGCCGCCGATTCGACACAGCCCAGATACGTCATCGCGTTCAAATGCACACACGGTTTCAAGGGGATCAGCCAGACCCCCTGGCCAATGGCTTGCAACGGAGACATCAGGATGAAGATGGCACTGCAAAACAAAAACGCTAAAACCCACCGCCGTCTGGTCGGCTCATCGATTCTCGCGCTCGCCCTGTTTGGCGCTATCGGTGCAGCCAACGCCCAATCGACCACCGTTGCACAACCCGCCGCGATCAAGGCTGACGTCACTTACACAACCCCCTCCCCATTCGGCCCACTGAAGCACATCAAGGCCGGACTGCTGGATGTGGCTTACGCCGAAACCGGCCCGGCCGACGGACCGGTGGTGATTCTTCTGCACGGCTGGCCTTACGACATTCACAGTTATGACGAGGTCGCACCGTTGCTGGCCGCGAAGGGCTATCGAGTGCTGATGCCGTATGCGCGTGGTTATGGCGATACCCATTTCCTGTCCGAGAAAACCGTGCGCAACGGCCAACCGGCTGCGCTGGCCAGCGACGTCATCGACTTCATGGATGCGCTGAAGATCAAACAAGCCGTGCTCGGTGGCTATGACTGGGGCGCACGTTCCGCCGACATCGTCTCGGCGTTGTGGCCAGAACGGGTCAAGGCGCTGGTCTCGGTCAGCGGTTACCTGATCGGCAACCAGGCGGCCGGTAAAAACCCGCTGCCACCCAAGGCTGAATTGCAGTGGTGGTATCAGTTCTACTTCGCCACCGACCGCGGTCGTGCCGGGTACGAGAAAAACACCCACGACTTCGCCAAGTTGATCTGGCAGCTGGCTTCGCCGAAATGGGCGTTCGATGACGCGACGTTCGACCGCAGCGCCAAGGCGCTGGAGAACCCGGACCACGTCGAGATCACCGTGTTCAACTACCGCTGGCGTCTGGGCATGGTGCAGGGCGAGCCTCAATACGAAGCGCTGGAGCAGAAACTGGCCAAGGCGCCGTCCATCAGCGTGCCGACCATCACGCTTGAAGGCGATGCCAACGGCGCACCGCACCCTAATCCCGAGGACTACGCCAAGCGCTTCACCGGTAAATACGAGTTCCGGCTGATCAACGGTGGCATCGGTCACAACCTGCCGCAGGAAGATGCGAAGGCGTTCGCCAAGGCCGTGATTGATGCGGATCACCTGTGAGGTTGATCTGACCTTTCCCCGCTAAGCCTCCTCACAACGACGGCTCGTTTTACGAGCCGTTTGTTTTTGCGAGAATCACTCCAGCAGCGAGACCAGACGTGGTGCTATTGCCGTCTCCAATACCTCCAGTAGCGCCAGCGTCACCGGCAATTTGAAGCGTCTGCGTCCCGCACTGCCGGGATTGAGGTAGAGCCGTTCGCCACGCCATTCCACGAGTGGCTTGTGCGAATGGCCGGTGACTATCAGCTTGATGGCCGCATCGAGTACGACCGGGACATCGGCGATGTCGTGCACCAGCAACGTCCCCCACCCGTTGAGATCGAAGCGCAAATTATCTGCGATATGTTCGGCCCAAGGAGCGTCCAGGTCATTGTTCCCGCGCACGACATGCAGGGGAGCGATCAACGCCAGTTGATCGAGAATATCGACGCTGCCGATATCGCCCGCATGAATGATCCGCTCACACCCCTCCAGCGCGGCAAGCGCCTCAGGGCGGAGCAAACCATGGGTATCGGAAATCACGCCAACCTTCATGCAACGCTCCAGACCAGATTCAAGCAGTGGAACCTCCAGACTAAACCAACGGCTGATGACTGGTCACACAATGTATACCGCCACCCCCGGCGGAAATGGCGTCGATGTTCAGTTGCACCACCTCACGATCCGGATAGAGCCCGGATAACAGTGCAAACGCCTTGGCATCTGCCACCTTGTCACCAAACTCCGGCGCAATGACCGCGCCGTTGATCACGAAGTAGTTGATGTAGCCGGCCGCAAAATCCGGGTTGTTGCGACTGAATTGACTCTTTCGCGGATTGAGCGGTGGCGACACGGTATGGACCTGCAGTTTTCGACCCTCGGCATCCGTGGCATTTTTCAGAATATCCAGATGGGCCCGCGTGACGTTGTAGTCGTAGGACTCAGGGTCGTTGTCGAGATTGGCGATCACAACGCCGGGTTTCACGAAGCGGGCGTAGAAATCCACATGGGCATCGGTGATGTCTTTTCCTTTTATACCTGGCAGCCAAATGATCTTGCGCAGGCCGAGCCGGTCTTTCAGTTCTTGCTCGACGTCGGCCTTGCTCCAGTCAGGGTTACGATTGCGGTTGATCCAGCTGCTCTCGGTCATGATCCCGGTACCGTGGCCATCCACTTCGATGCCGCCACCCTCGCCCACCAATTCGCTGCGCAGATAATGGGCATCCGCCGTGTCGGCCACTTGAGCCGCCAGATGCGCATCGTGGGCATGCTGCTGTTTGTCGCCCCAGCCGTTGAAATTGAAATCCACGGCGCCGAGTCCACCCTGCCCGTCGATGACGAAGTTGGCGCCGGTGTCGCGCATCCAGATGTCGTCAAGTTCGGTGGTGACATAAGTAATATTGGCAGTACCGCAATGTTCCTGCGCCAGGCTGCGCTCGAGCGGGCGGCAGAAAACGGTCACCGGCTCATAGCGGGCGATGGTCCGCGCAATCCCGCCAAGCGCCGCTTGCACATCACCCGTGAAATCTTCCCAGATGGCCTCTTGTGCGCCAAAGGCGATGAACGCTTGTGCGTGCCGGTCACCCTCATCGGGCATCCGCCAACTGCCCTGCGCCGCCGCGTGCACTTGCAGGGGCGTCAGACCCAATCCGAAAGACGCTGCAGCCCCCACACCCGCCAATACCGATACCTGTTTGATGAACTCACGACGCGTCGACATGCAGTGATCCTTTGAAAATTGGCTCATTTCGCCGTGGCCGTCTTGAATTTGGTCCAGGTGCGCATCCGCGCGCGCATGTCGGACTGCGGAATGTCCTTGCCCGGTATCAGCCGCGCATAAGTGGCTTCATCAAGATAGATGTCCGGGTTGTTGCGCATCGTCGCATCGACGCTCGGGCGTGCCTTGGCGTTGGATGTCGGGTAGCCGGTGAAGTTACTGATGGCCGCCATGTTCTCCGGACGCATGACGAAGTTGATGAACGCGTAGGCGTATTCCGGATGTTTGGCGTCGACCGGAATGGCCATGGTGTCCATCCACACCGTGGTGCCTTCGCGGGGAATGCGGTACTCGAACTTCGTGTGCTTGCCGGCACTGTCTGACGTCCTCTGCGCCTGGGTCATGTCGCCGCTGTAACCGAGCGACACGCACAGGTTGCCGTTCACCAGATCGGTTACCGGTTGCGACTGGAACTTGCGAATGTGCGGGCGCAGTTTCATCAGCAGTTCACTCGCCGCCGCGAGGTCTTCGGGTTTGGCGCTGCGCGGCTCACGGCCCAGATAATTGAGCACGACGGCGAGCACTTCATCCGGCGAGTCGATCATCGAGATACCGCAGTCGGCCAACTGGCCGGCCAGTTCCGGTTTGAACAACATGTCGAGGCTGTTGACCGGCGCATTCGGCACGCGCTGTTTGATCTGCTCATCATTGTAGGTCAGGCCGATGGTGCCCCAGGTGTAAGGCACGGTGGCCCCGCTCGAGGTTTCATATTGGCGGCGCAGCTTCTGCAAACCGGGCTCGATGTCATCCAGGGAGGTGAGCTTTGATCGGTCCAGCGGCAGCAGGCTCCCGGCGCGCATCAAGCGTTCCGCCACCGTATCGCCGGGAAAGATCAGGTCATAACCGCTGCCGCCGGCGAGCATCTTGGCCTCCAGTGTTTCGCTGCCATCCATGACGTCGTAAATCACCTGGATGCCGGTCTCGGCGGTGAATCGCGTCAGGGTGTCTTCGGCAAAATAATCGGCCCAGTTGTACAACCTGAGGGTTTTCTCTTCGGCGTGCAGCGATGACGAGGCCAGTGCCAGGCCCAAGGCGCCGAGCAACAGCGTGTGCGGAATGCGCATATCAAACTCCTTGAGTGTTCCAGCGTGCATGAAGGTGACGACCGTCCTGACTCAACAACGCGCCGTACATGTCCGGGCGCCGGTCTCGGTAGATGCCCCAGCTCAGGCGTTCTTCGCGCATGGCGGCCAGGTCGAGGCTGTGCACCAGCACGCCGGTGCTGTCGCGGTCGGCCTCGGCGAGCAATTTGCCCTTGTGGTTGCAGATGAAGGACGAGCCGTAGAAGCTCATTTGCAGGGTCGGATCGGTGGTCGCCACTTCTCGACCGACGCGATTGGCCGCCACCACCGGCAAGATGTTCGCCGCCGCGTGACCACGCATCGTCATCTGCCAGTGATCCCGTGAATCCAGCGCTGCGCAGCCAGGTTCAGAGCCGATCGCCGTCGGAAACAGCAACACCTCGGCGCCCATCAATGCCAGGCAGCGTGCGGTCTCGGGAAACCACTGGTCCCAGCAGATCCCCACGCCGATGCGCCCGAACGCGGTGTCCCAGACCCGGAAGCCGGTATCGCCGGGGCTGAAGTATTCCTTCTCCTGATAACCGATGGCGTTGGGGATGTGGGTCTTGCGGTACACCCCCAGCAGACGCCCGTCGGCATCGGCCACGCTCAAGGAATTGAAGTAGGCGTTGCCGGCTTTCTCGAACCAGCTCAGCGGCAGCACCACGCCCAACTCCTTGGCCAATGCGGCAAAGCGTTTGAGTACGCGGCTGTAGCGGTATTCTTCGGCCAGCGCCAAGTGTTTGTGGCTTTGCTCGATGCAGAAATACGGCGTGGCAAAGAGCTCCTGCAACAGGATGACCTGAGCGCCCTTCGAGGCCGCCTCACGGACCAGTTGTTCGGCAAGATCAAGGTTGTAGGGCAAGTCCCAGGTGCAGGGCATTTGGGTGGTGGCAATCGTCATAAAGGTCATGGCATCACCCCTTCACTGGCCAGGCAGGCTGCTGCTGGGTGATGCAATGCACCCCGCCGCCGCCATGGGCCAGGTGATTGATCCGCACCGGCACCACTTCGCGTCCTGGGAATGCCTGTGCCAGTACTTCGGCGGCTACCTGGTCGGCATCGATGCCATAGGCCGGCATGATGATTGCGCCGTTGGCGATGTAGAAGTTGGTGTAGGAAGCGCAGAACACTTCGGCTTCGGTGTCCACCGCATCGGTGGCTTCATAGAGCTCGATCAGCTCGAACTTCCGGCCTTGGGCATCGGTGGCCAGCTCCAGTGCGCGGCGGTTTTCTCGGGCCACTTCGGCATACACCGACTGCTTGTCGTGAGTGGCATCCACCAGCAATACGCCGGGGCGTGCGAACGCACAGACGCCATCGACATGGCCGTCGGTCATGTCGCCGGTCACGTAGTCCGGATCGCCCGGCAGCCAGATGGTTTTTTTCACGCCCAGCAGGCGGGTGAAAATCTCCTCCATCTCTGCCTTGTTCATCCCGGGATTGCGGTTGGGATTGAGCAACACCGACTCGGTGGTGATCAGCGTGCCCTCGCCGTCCACATGAATCGCCCCGCCTTCGTTGCTCAGCGGTGTGCCAAAGCACGGCAAGCCAAGGTGATTGAGTGCACGACGCGCCAGGCCTTCGTCCAGATCGTGCGCCGACTTGCCGCCCCACGCATTGAAGCGCCAGCTCACCCCGGCGAGGCCTTGTTGCGCGTGGCAGACGAAGCTTGGGCCGGAGTCGCGGCACCAACTGTCGTTCACCGCCAATTCGATCAGCTCGATGTTGGGTCCGCACAACGCATGGGCACTCGCCACAGCCGACGGATCGACCACCATTTTCACCGGCTCGAACCGGGCGATGGCATTGGCGACCCCGGCAAAATCCTTTTGCACTTGCGCCAGGGTCACGCGCCACCCCGACTCCCAGAGTGCCTGGTTGTGCGGCCAGACCATCCAGGTCGCGGCGTGTTTTACCCATTCTGCCGGCATCCACCAGCCCGTGTGTTGATGTTCGTTCTGCTGCATGACAAGCACCCTTGAGTTAAGTCATTGTGTTCAATGAAAATGACCTTGGCGGTCTTTGCATGCATGCTACGGCCGTAAAAACGGGCTAGCAAACGATGGATTTTGCAGAAAAGTGATTAGAGGAACTTATCGATATGCTCAAGCACTGGCCCCCGCTCAGCACCCTTCGCGGCTTTGAAGCAGCCGCCCGGCTGGGCAGTTTCCACAAGGCTGCCGACGAACTGCACCTGACCCAATCGGCGATCAGTCAGCAGATTCGAACCCTTGAGGCGTACCTTGAGCAGCCGCTGTTTTTCCGCAGCGGACGCAGCGTCAGCCTGACCGATGCCGGTCACGATTTGCTCAGCACTACCCAGGCGTTATTGCAGCAACTGGCGGTTGGCATTCGGCGTCTGGGGCAATACCAGAAACCCAACCAACTGGTGCTCAACACCACGCCGACATTCGCCCGGCACTGGTTGCTGCCACGGCTGGGAGATTTTCGGCGTCAGCATCCGGAAGTCGATCTGTGGATTTTCAGCACCGACGAAGTCCCGGACATGACCACCCAGACCATCGACCTCGCGGTGCGCGATGACATCAGCTCCCAGGCTGAATGCAGTTTCAAGGTGCTGCACGCCGACCGCCTCTATCCGGCCTGCCACCCCGATGTGCTGGCGGTGCCTATCGAACAACGCACGACCCTTCACGGCGAGCGGGAAATGGACTGGAGTCATTGGGCCGTGGAGGCTGATATCGATGTGGGACAGAAGGACCAGGGCTTGAATTTTTCCGACCCCGGGTTGCTGCTGGATGCGGCGTGCGCAGGGCTTGGGATCGCGCTGGTCAGTCAGCTATTGAGTCGACAAGCACGTGACAGCGGGTTGCTGCAACCGTTGGTAGAGGAAACCATTCGCGGGCCGAACTGGGCGTTGCTGACTCACCGGGACAGCGAGAACAATCCCCTGGCGCGGAGTTTTATCGAGTGGTTGCTGGGTAACCTGGCCCCCGCCAGCGAGACGATGTAACGAACAGCGTTCCGAAAAAGCGCCGTCGTTGCAGGAGCCGGCTTGCTGGCGCTCACGTCACCGCGGTGTTCCTGAAAAACCGAGGCGTACTCGATCACCAGCAAGCCGGCTCCTACAGGTCGTGTATCACGCTCGCGAACTCAGCCCTTGGCCGCCATCGCGGTCACTTCCACACGCATGCCTTCCACCGCCAGCGACGCCACGCCTACCGCGGCGCGAACCGGCCACGGCTTGGCGAAGAAACGCTTGTAAACCTCATTGAACGCGGCGCGGTCGGCCATGTCGGTGAGGTAGATGGTCAGGTGCATGACCCGGTCCATGGAACTGCCGGCGCGCTCCAGCGCCACCTTCAATGCCTGCAACGTGCACTCGCTCTGCAGGGTGATGTCGCCCAGTTCCAGGCTGCCGTCGGCGCGGGTCGGGATCTGCGTGGAGACCAGGATACCGTTGAAGCCGGCCACATCGGAGGAGATGGAATCCGCATCGGGATCGGGGGTGAAGGTGATGTCTTGGTTCGCCATGGGGATCTCTTGTTCGAGGGAAAAAAGGTGGCGGCCAGTTTACCGCCCTGCTGAATCAAACGCTCTGCCTCAGTTATTTATACTCAAATGCCAGCTTAATAATATTTTACCGATACCAGGGTCATCCCTAGTCTTGAGCCCAAGAAATGGCAGGCCGCTCGCGACCTGACTCCAACGTCGAAGGGTATTGAGATGACCACTGAAAAAACAAAAACAGATACGCTGATTGTTGGCGCCGGTCAGGCTGGCGTGGCCATGAGTGAACACCTGAGCAAACTGGGCGTGCCGCACCTGGTGCTGGAGCGCAACCGCATTGCCGAGCGCTGGCGCACCGGGCGCTGGGATTCGCTGGTGGCCAATGGTCCGGCGTGGCATGACCGCTTTCCGGGTCTTGATTTTGACGACCTCAGCCCCGATGCGTTTGCGCCGAAAGAGCGTGTCGCCGATTACTTCGAAGCCTATGCGAAGAAATTCAACGCGCCGATCCGCACCGGTGTGGATGTGCTGAAGGTTGAACGCAACGTCGGTCGGCCAGGCTTCACCATTGAAACCTCTGAAGGTGTGATCGAGGCCAACCGCGTGGTCGCCGCCACCGGGCCGTTCCAGCGTCCGGTCATTCCGCCGATTGCGCCGCAGGATCAGCCGTTCCTGCAGATTCATTCCGCCGATTACCGCAATCCGCAGCAATTGCCTGAGGGCGCTGTTCTGGTGGTCGGCGCCGGCTCGTCGGGCGTGCAGATCGCCGATGAACTGCAACGTGCCGGCAAGCAGGTTTACCTCTCCGTCGGCGCCCACGACCGCCCTCCTCGCGCCTATCGCAACCGGGATTTCTGCTGGTGGCTGGGCGTGCTCGGCGAGTGGGACCAGGCGGCGATGAAGCCGGGGCGGGAACACGTCACCATCGCGGTGAGTGGCGCGCATGGCGGCCGCACCGTGGACTTCCGAGGCCTCGCCCATCGCGGAATGACGCTGGTCGGTCTGACTCAATCATTCAATGGCGGCGTGGCGACTTTCCAACCGAACCTGGCGGAGAACCTGGCACGCGGCGACGAGAATTATCTGGCGTTGCTCAACGCCGCCGACGCTTACATCGAACGCAATGGCCTGGACTTGCCGGAAGAACCTGAAGCGCGCATCACCTTCCCCGACCCGGAATGCGTGACCCAGCCGATTCTTGAACTCGACCTGGCCAAGGCCGGCGTGACCTCGATCATCTGGGCCACCGGTTTTGCCACGGATTACAGCTGGCTCGACGTTGACGCCTTCGACGACAATGGCAAACCACGGCATCAGCGCGGCGTGTCGAGCGAACCGGGTGTGTATTTCCTCGGACTGCCATGGCAGTCGCGTCGCGGGTCTTCGTTCATCTGGGGCGTTTGGCACGATGCCAAATACGTGGCGGATCACATCGCCATTCAACGTTCCTATCTCGACTACCACGACGCGGCGCAACGCGAGGCTGACCAAGCCCCGCTCGCCCATAAAACCACGGTCAGTGCTTAAACCTTTTTCTGCCAGGAGCGACAAATGTCCACGCCAACCCATACCCGTATCCGCATGTTCAACACCAAGGAAACCTATCCGAACCAGAGCCTGGACAACGACCTGTGCCAAGCCGTCCGCGCGGGCAACACGGTTTATGTTCGTGGCCAGGTCGGGACGGATTTCGAAGGCAGACTGGTTGGTCTCGGTGACCCGCGAGCCCAGGCCGAACAGGCCATGCGCAACGTCAAGCAATTGCTGGAAGAAGCTGGCAGCGACCTGAGCCACATCGTCAAAACCACCACGTACCTGATCGATCCGCGGTATCGCGAGCCGGTGTATCAGGAAGTCGGCAAGTGGCTCAAAGGCGTGTTTCCGATTTCGACCGGGTTGGTGGTGTCGGCGTTGGGGCAACCGCAGTGGTTGATGGAGATTGATGTGATTGCGGTGATTCCCGAGTAAGCAGGGACACCGCGTCGCGGCCATCGCTGGCTTGCCCGCGAAGAGGCCAGCCAAGACACCACATTCGCCAAGGCAAACCAAGGAGCAAACCCCATGACCTTCTCCATCGCCGCCCGTTGCCCGGAAACCGGTCAGTTCGGCATTGCGATCAGTTCCTCCAGCATCGCCGTCGGCGCCCGCTGCCCCTGGCTGCTGCCGGGTGTCGGTGCCGTCTCCACACAGAACATCACCCTCCCGTCCCTCGGGCCGGACGTCCTCGCCCTGATGGAGCAAGGCCTCGCCCCGGCGGAAGCGCTGGACAAAGTCCTCACGCGCAATGGCTACAGCCAATACCGGCAGATCACGGCGATTGACCACCTTGGCCAGACCGCTCATTTCAGTGGCGCGCAAACCTTGGGCAACCACAACGCCGTGTCCGGCGAACAATGCGTCGCCGCCGGCAACATGCTCGCGGACCGCTCGGTGATCGAAGCCATGGTTGAAGCCTTCGAACACGGCGAAGGGCAACTGGCCGACCGCTTGCTCGCCGCGATGAAAGCCGCCATCGCCGCCGGTGGCGAAGCCGGGCCGGTGCATTCGGCGGCGATGGTGGTGGTCGGCGAACTGACCTGGCCGATCATCAACCTGCGGGTCGATTGGGCGGACGATGATCCCATCGGCCAGTTGGAAAAGCTCTGGGTTGCCTACTGCCCGCAAGTCCAGGACTACATCGACCGCGCCCTCGCCCCGGACAAATCCCCAGGGTACGGTGTCGCCGGAGACGACCGATGAGCGCCAGCCACGATTTGCTGGCGACGTTAGTGGCATTCGACACCACGAGCCGCGAATCAAACCTGCTGCTCATCGAATTTGTCCGCGACTACCTCGCGAGCTTCGACGTGCCATGCGAGCTGATCTACAACGAGCAGCGCAGCAAGGCCAACCTGTTCGCCACCATCGGCCCGGCAGACACGCCGGGCATCGTGCTGTCGGGGCACACCGACGTGGTGCCCGTCGATGGCCAGCCGTGGACCGTCGCGCCGTTCGAACTCACCGAGCACGACGGCAAGTTGTTCGGTCGCGGTACCGCGGACATGAAAGGCTACATTGCCTGCGTGCTCGCCCTCGTTCCTTCGTTGGTGAACGCCCCGTTGCGACGGCCGGTGCACATTGCGCTCTCGTATGATGAAGAAATCGGCTGCCTCGGCGTGCGCTCGTTGCTGGCGGCGCTGGAACAACGGCCAGTCAAACCGATGCTGTGCATCATCGGCGAGCCGACCGAGCTGAAACCGGTGCTCGGGCATAAGGGCAAACTGGCGATGCGCTGCGATATCCAGGGTCACGCGTGCCATTCGGCGTACGCGCCGCTTGGGGTCAATGCCATTGAGTATGCCGCCGAACTGATCGGTGAACTGGGACGGATCGGCAACAGGCTCAAAGCGCCCGAGCACCGCGACGCGCGTTTCGATCCGCCATTTTCCACCGTGCAAACCGGTGTGATTGGCGGCGGCAAAGCCTTGAACATCGTCCCCGCCGATTGCCGTTTCGATTTCGAGATCCGTGCCCTGCCCTCGCATGATCCAAGCGACGTCGCCCGGGAACTGAAAACCTATGCCGAGCAGCAGGTGCTGCCGCGAATGCGTGCGGTGAGTGAACAGAGTGAGATTCGCTTCAGTGAACTCTCGGCATACCCCGGATTAGTGACCGATGCACACAGCGAGGCGGCTGAGTTGATCGCTGCATTCTGCGGCTCCCGAGCGTTCGGCACAGTGGCCTTCGGCACCGAGGGCGGCCTGTTCGACGCCGCTGGCATTCCCACCGTTGTGTGCGGCCCTGGCAGCATGGATCAAGGGCACAAACCGGACGAATTCGTCAGCCTCGAACAATTGGACGGTTGTGACGCCATGCTGCAACGGATGCTGCTATCAATCAGCGAATAACACAGATTCTGAACACCCCATAATCCCTGTGGGAGCTAGCCTGCTAGCGATAGCGATTTGACAGTCAACACTGATTTGGCTGACAGATCGCTATCGCTGGCAGGCTAGCTCCCACAGGGTTTTCGGCTGCCCTGCGACCTACATTTTTTAACGTCTATACCAACAATCTTTGTAATTTATCTATCCCCATCCACCGCACATCATCAACTCCAACAAGAAAAGCGTCGCCCCCGCGCGGCGCTTACCGAAGTACGTCCACGTACTCAAAATTGCCTTGGAGTCCGTCATGGTTACCGCAGCAACAACCTCCGCCCCGCTCATCGAAAAACACACCATCGGCTATGTGCCGCCCGAAGATCGCCACGGCAAAACCCGTGACCTGTTCACTCTCTGGTTCGGCGGCAACATCGCCCCGCTGCCCATCGTCACCGGCGCCCTTGGCGTGCAGATGTTCCACCTGAACCTGGTGTGGGGAATCGTCGCCATCCTCGTCGGCCACCTGGTCGGCGGCGTGCTCATGGCGCTGCACTCGGCCCAGGGCCCGCAGATGGGCATTCCACAAATGATCCAGAGCCGCGCCCAGTTCGGCTCCCTCGGCGCCCTGCTGGTGGTGCTGATCGCCGGCATCATGTACATCGGCTTCTTCGCCTCCAACATCGTCCTCGCCGGCAAGTCCCTGCACGGCGTGGTCGACAGCGTGCCGGTGCCGGTGGGCATCGTCATCGGCGCCCTGGGTTCCGGCATCATCGGCATCATCGGCTACCGCTTCATCCACGTGCTCAACCGCATCGGCACCTGGGTGCTCGGCGCCGGTATCGTGCTCGGCTTCGGCTACATCTTCACCCACGTGCAGACCGCCGACTTCCTCACCCGTGGCAGCTTCAACATTTCCGGCTGGCTGGCCACGGTCTCGCTCGCTGCGCTCTGGCAGATCGCCTTCGCGCCGTACGTCTCCGACTACTCACGTTACTTGCCGGCCAACGTGCCCGTGGCCGCAACGTTCTGGACGACTTATCTGGGCACCGTGCTCGGCTCCAGCCTTTCATTCATCTTCGGCGCCGTCGCCGTGCTCGCCACCCCCGTCGGCATGGACACCATGGACGCCGTCAAACTCGCCACCGGCTCCATCGGCCCGCTGATGCTCGTGCTGTTCCTGCTCAGCGTCATCAGCCACAATGCCCTCAACCTCTACGGCGCCGTGCTGTCGCTGATCACCCTGGTCCAGACCTTCGCCTACCGCTGGATCCCCACCGCCAAAAGCCGTGCCGTCCTCTCGATCATCATCCTCGCCGCCTGCTGCTTCGCCGCCGTCGGCGCTTCCGCCAACTTCATCGGCCATTTCGTCGACATGGTGCTGGTGCTGCTCGTGGTGCTGGTGCCGTGGACCGCGATCAACCTGATCGACTTCTACGCGATTCACAAAGGTCAGTACGACATCCATTCGATCTTCAAGGTCGATGGCGGGATCTATGGCCGGTACAACCCGCAGGCGTTGTTGGCGTATGCAATCGGGATTGCAGTGCAGATTCCGTTCATGAACACGCCGCTGTATGTCGGGCCGATTTCAGAGCACATCAATGGGGCCGACTTGTCCTGGTTGGTGGGCCTGATCATCACCTCGCCGCTCTACTATTGGCTGGCCAATCGCGACACCGCTTACAAGCGCCGCCTCTCGACCGGAAAACTCGCCAACAGCCTTTAAGCGCCGCTTCGGATTGTCAAAGCGAGTAAACAAAAAACCGCACTGATGCGGTTTTTTGTTGCGTGATCATTTTCTGTAGCTCCAATGTTTTTACTATGACGCCTTACATAAGCGCCAATAAAACAGACATTCAAAAATTGACATGTCTCAGCAACTTTACACAATAAGAAAAATTCAAAAGGCATGATAAAAAAGTTGTAACGTTGGCGTTGCACCGCGTCAGTGCCCATCGGAAAACCAATGTAATTGACCGCTTGATTTTGGTGCAAAAATTCACCTTCCATTCTTATGACTAATCGCCATAAATCATCTATCTACCTGTTTTAATTGAAATTAATTTTTCGATAAATGGCTGTTGCTTTGGCACGCTCTTTTGGGATCCTAATAATTATTGTGTTCACAAAAAGTGTTCGAAATTTCTGTTAAAAAAAATGACAGTGCTTTTGATATGTTTGTCTACACTCTCATTTCTGCAAGTGCGGGTCGCGTATAACGCCATACAAAACAGCCGATTAGTTGGTCCGACAGAGTTACTGTCGGTGTCCGCGGCATGTCGATGGCATTTCGGAATCAGGGTATATGGGGAACTCACCGATGCGTATCAGCATATTTGGTTTGGGGTATGTGGGCGCTGTATGCGCGGGCTGTCTCTGTGCTCGCGGTCATGACGTAATCGGGGTGGATATCTCTCAGGTGAAAATCGACCTGATCAATCAGGGCAAGTCGCCCATCGTTGAGCCAGGCCTGGAGGCTCTGCTCGAGCAGGGGGTGCAGTTTGGGCGGCTGCGGGGTACCAGTAATGTAAAAGCGTCCGTGATGGACACGGATATGTCGTTCATCGCCGTCGCTACGCCCTGCAAGAAGAACGGCGATCTGGATCTGGTCTACATCGAGTCGGTCTGCCGCGAGATCGGCGAAGCCCTGCATACCAAGGACAGTTGGCATACGGTGGTGGTGCGCAGCACAGTGCTGCCGGGCACCGTGAAGAACGTGGTCATCCCGATTCTTGAAGACTGTTCCGGCAAGAAGGCCGGGGTCGACTTCGGCGTGGCGATCAACCCGGAGTTCCTGCGCGAAAGTACTGCAATCAAGGATTACAACTGCCCGCCCATGACCGTGATCGGTGAATTCGACCAGCGCAGCGGTGACATGCTCGTCGCACTCTACCAGGAGCTGGACGCGCCGCTCCTGCGCAGGAGCATCGAAGTGGCGGAGATGATCAAGTACACCTGCAATGTCTGGCACGCGACAAAAGTGACCTTCGCCAATGAGATCGGCAATATCGCGAAGGCCGTCGGCGTGGACGGTCGCGATGTGATGGACGTGGTCTGCCAGGACACCAAACTCAACCTGTCGCGTTATTACATGCGCCCCGGTTTCGCGTTCGGCGGTTCCTGCCTGCCCAAGGATGTGCGTGCGTTGAACTATCGCGCCGGGCAACTGGATGTCGAGCACCCGCTACTGGCCTCGATCATGCGCAGCAATGCGGCGCAGGTACAAAGAGCCTTCGACATCATCACCAGTTACGGCAAACGGCGTATCGCCCTGCTCGGCCTGAGCTTCAAGGCGGGCACCGATGACCTGCGCGAAAGTCCACTGGTCGAGTTGGCCGAAATGTTGATCGGCAAGGGCTACGACCTGCATATCTTCGACCGCAACGTGGAATACGCGCGTATCTACGGGGCCAACAAGGACTACATCGAGTCGAAGATTCCACACCTGGCTTCGCTGTTGCGCGCAGACCTGACAAAAGTGATCGAGGAGGCAGAGGTCATTGTTCTGGGTAACGGTGACGAGTCCTTCAAAGCCTTTGCGCTTGAGGCGCCCGAAGGCAAGCAGGTGGTCGACCTGGTGGGTTTCATGCCAAACGTCAGTGACGATCGGGTCGAAGGTATCTGCTGGTAAGGGCTAGAGAATCGCCGAACTGCACCCCGGGCAATACGGGTTTATCGAACAGGAGTCACAGGCATGGCTGATTCCAGGAATTATTTGCGCGAAGCGACGGGCTGGCTGTTCTACGTCACCGCGCTGTTGTGGCTTGCACTGATGCTGCCGCGCTCGGTTTTCGATCCCCAATCCAGGGACTTTCTCCTGTTGCTGGGGGCGGTCGGTATCTGGCGTTATTCGATGGGCGCTATCCACTACCTTCGGGGGTTACTGTTCCTTTATCTGGTGTTCCCTTACTACAGACGCAAAGTCACCCGGCTCGGCAGCAGTGCCGATCCGTCCCATGTGTTTTTGCTGGTCACCAGTTTTCGCATCGAAGCGTTGACCACGGCGCAGGTTTACCGCTCGGTGATCGAAGAGGCCATCGGTTGTGGCTACCCGACCACGGTGGTCTGCTCCATCGTCGAGCTGGCCGATGAACTGCTGATCAAAGCACTCTGGGACAGCTATACCCCACCGGAACGGGTCAAGCTGAGCTTTGTACGGATTCCCGGCACGGGGAAGCGCGATGGCCTGGCTCACGGTTTTCGGGCCATCTCCCGGCATGTGCCGGATGCCGACGCGGTGGTGGCGGTGGTCGATGGCGACACCGTGCTTTCACCCGGACTGGTGCGCAAGACCGTGCCCTGGTTCAAGCTGTTTCCGAACGTCGGCGGGCTGACCACCAATGAGTTCTGCGAGGTGCGCGGCAGCTACCTGATGAGCGAATGGCACAAGCTGCGTTTCGCCCAGCGGCACATCAATATGTGTTCGATGGCACTGGGCAAGCGAGTGCTGACAATGACCGGGCGGATGTCGGTATTCCGCGCCCAGGTGGTGACCGACCCGGGGTTTATCCAGGACGTTGAACGCGATTATCTGCAGCATTGGCGTCTGGGCCGTTTCCGCTTCCTGACCGGCGATGACAAGTCCAGTTGGTACAGCCTGATGCGCCTTGGCTACGACACCTTTTATGTGCCCGATGCGGCAATCAACACCGTCGAGCATCCCCCGGAAAAGAGTTTCTTGAAGGCCAGCCGCAAGCTGATGTTCCGCTGGTATGGCAATAACCTGCGGCAGAACTCGCGAGCCCTGCACCTGGGCGTGCGGCGGTTGGGCTGGTTCACCTCGCTGGTGCTGCTGGACCAACGCGTATCGATGTGGGCCAGCCTGCTCGGGCCTTCAGTGGCGATCATTGCCAGCCTCAAATACAGCTTCGCCTACCTGCTGATCTATGTGCTGTGGATCGGCGTGACGCGCTTGATCCTGAGTCTTCTGTTGCTGGCTTCGGGGCACCCGGTCGGGCCGGCTTATCCACTGATTCTCTATTACAACCAGCTGGTCGGCGCCATGGTGAAAATCTATGTGTTCTTCCGCCTCGACCAGCAATCGTGGACGCGCCAGAAAACCAAACTCGACCGCGGACTGGCCAACTATCAGCGCTGGTTCAATACCTGGTCGTCACGGGCCATGACGTTTTCGGCTGGCAGTGTGTTTTGCGCACTGCTGATGTGGATTGTGTAGCACAGGTGTCAGGGCAATCGGCAGGCCGTGCCGGATCAGACTCAATCGATGGGAAGGAACGCGTTATGAACACAGCTTTTGTTGCTGTCGATGACAGTGTCGTGCATGAGTCGGAGGTACAGCGTCAGCATGCGCGGCTGACCCTGCCGGCGAGAATCAAGTTTCACGGACCCGACCGGGAGGCGCTCGATTGCGAGCTGCTCGACTTGTCGGCCGGGGGATTCAGCCTGAGTCAGCCGGGCACATCGCTGATCGTGGGCCGGCAACACAAAGGCAAACTGGTGTTCCAGGTCGATGCGCTCGGGTTTGCCATCGATGTGGAGTTTGTCGTGCGCTCGATTAACGACGATGGGCGGCGGATAGGTTGCGAGTTTCACAACCTGCGCCCTCGTGCGATTTCCGCCTTGCGTTATGTGATCACCTCTTACCTCTCGGGAGGGGTGATCAGCCTGGGCGACATGCTCGTGACCCAGCAACGCGACAACTTCACCAAGCCGCGAAAACATGAAAGCGGCCACGGCATGGGCGTTTTCGGGCGCTTGCGGGCGACCACGATAAGCCTGCTGATGTTTCTCGTGGGCCTCGCGGCCTTTGGTTATGTGGTGCACCAGTTGTATGGCATTTACTACGTCACTCATGCCGAATCGGCGCGGGTCAATGTGCCCGGCCAGTTGATCGGCCTGCCGCGCGACGGCAGCGTCAACTCTTTGGTCAAGGTCGGGGCGGTGGTGTCCAAGGGCGCCCCGCTGGCGACCTTTTCCGCCTCGCTGCTGGATGTGATGAAAGGCAACCTGCCGCCCGGGCAGGCGACCCCGGAAAATCTCGAGCGCCTGTTCAGCCGAACCCTGCAAGGTTCGCTGACCAGCCCCTGCGATTGCCGGGTGGTGTCGCAACTGGTGCCGGACGGCCAGGTCGTCGGCAAGGGCACCACGGTGTACGAGTTGATGCCGATTGACGGGGTGGCAACCATCGAGGCGCGCTTCCCCTACAAGAATTTCGCCAAGATCCAGCCCGGCAAGGTGGTGAACTTCCAACTGATCGGTGAAGAACAGCCGCGCACGGGCAAAATCACCGCGGTGGCGCTGGACAACGGCGGCCTCGCCTCCGACCTGCGGGTCACCATCGAGCCTGACAGCCCGTTGCAAACCGATCAGGCCGGGCGTCCGGTGGAAGTCAGTATCGAAGAGCTGCAGGGCAATGCCTGGGTGCAGAGTGCCTCGGCAGCCAATACCTGGGTGAAAAACACGTGGGAGAATAAAGTCATGGCGGCCGGAAAATGAACGGCGCATGGCGATCGGGGCTGCGGTTTTCTGCGCTGGCCGCTGCGCTGACGATGATCCACGGCTGCGGCACCCTGCCCGACCAAGGGTTGGCGCGCGAGGCCATGGAGCGCGGCGATTTTGAAACGGCACGCAAGAACTACGCAGCGCTGGCCGAGGACGGCTATGCCGACGCCCAGGCCGGGATGGGCGACTTGACGGCCTCGGCGGGCGACCCGCAGAGCCTGAAAGAGGCGGAAGCCTTGTACCGCCAGGCTGCGCCGGGATCGGTCAAGGCGCAGTCACGCCTGGGCCGTTTGTTACTGCGCCAGAGCCCGAATGATCCCCAGAAAGTGCACGAAGCCCGACAACTGCTGGAAGGCGCGCTGGATAAAGGCGAGTTCAGTGCGGTGGTGCCGCTGACGTTGCTGTACCTGGGCTACCCGCGAATGGCGCCGGTGGTGGATCCGCAGCAGAAAGTCGACAGCTGGCGGGCCCAGGGCATTGCCGAAGCCGACCTGGCGCAGATTCTGATCTACCGCAATCAGGGCACCTATAACGCCCACCTGCCGCAGATCGAACAGTTGTGCCGGGCTCGGCTGGCGGTACTCGATGCCTGTTACGTGGAGCTGGCGACCATCAACCGGATGCGTGCCCAGCCCAAGGCGCAAGCGGACTTGCTGGCGCAGCTGCGCCAGAGTTTGCGCGAGGGCCGCGTCGCGCCCTTGCGGGTCGAGTCAGTGGCGCGCGTGCTGTCTTCGCCCGCCCTCGAAGGCCCGGCCGATCCGCAAAGCGCCCAGCGCCTGCTCGAAGAACTGGCACCGGTCTATCCGCCGGCCTGGACCAGCCTGGCACGGTTGATCGACGACTACCCCGCCCAAGGCGACGCGCCGCAATTGCTCTCGGCGCTGCAGCGCGGGCGCGAAGCGGGCGACCCGCGGGCGGAACTGCTGACCGGACGGCTGTATTACCTCGGCAAATGGTTACCTCAGGATCCGCGCCTGGCTGAACAGCACTTGCTCAAGGCGGCCGCAGCCGGTGAAGTCGGGGCGAACTACTACCTGGGCCAATTGTACCGTCGTGGTTATCTCGGCCAGGTTGACCCACAGAAAGCGCTGCTACATTTGTTGCTGGCGGCCCGCAATGGTTCGCCCAACGCCGATCTGGCCCTGGCCCACATGTTTTCCGACTCCCGCGGGGTCAAGGTCAATCGGATTAACGCTTTTGTCTTTGCGCAGCTTGCGCAACGCCAGGGCGTGGTCAACGCAGGACCTGTGCTATCGGCCCTGCAGTCGGGTATGACCCCGGCAGAAAAGAAAATCGCGCAGCCCTTGCTTGAGGAAGAAGCCCAGGCCCGTTTGACGGGCGCGGCTTTAGCCAGGCTGCAAACTCCGGAAAATGGACAGGACTTACTATGAAGCAAGCATTGTTGGCTAGTTATGGTCTGGGAGTTTCGCTGATGTGCAGCGCCGGTCTGGTGCTGGCGGCGGAAGTGGCGCCGAAGAATTTCGGCCTGGATGTGAAGATTACCGGTGAGTCGCAAGACGACCGGGACCTTGGCACGGCATCCGGTGGCACCCTCAACGATATAGGCATCGATTTGCGCCCCTGGGCCTTTGGCCAATGGGGTAACTGGAGTGCCTATACGATGGCGCAGGCGGTGGCCGCGACGGATACCATCGACACCGATACGGTGAACAACGGCGCCGACCAGAACAACACCCGTGAGGCGGATGACAGCTATCTGGCGCTGCGCGAATTCTGGGTTGATTATTCGGGCATCACTGCCTATCCGGGCGAGCATCTGCGCTTGGGCCGCCAGCGTCTGCGTGAGGAAAGTGGCCAGTGGATGGACACCAACATCGAAGCGCTCAACTGGACCTTCGAAACCACACTGCTGCGTACCCACATCGGCGCCGCCCAACGCTTTTCCGACTATCGCACCGATTTCGACGACCTGGCGCCCGAAGATGAAGACCGTTCCCACGTCTTCGCCGACATCTCCACACAATGGACGCCCAATAACTGGGTAGGCCTGCGTGTCCATCACTCAGAGGACAGCGGCAGCCTGCCCGATCCCGGCGAGCAGGTCGATACGCTCGACAAGACCAACACCGGCAGCCTGACCTGGGTCGGTCTCGAGGCGAACGGTGACGGCTACAACTACCGCTCGACGATGCCGCTCAATTACTGGGCCTCCGCGACCTGGCTGACCGGTGATCGCGACAACCTCACCAGCGTGATCGACCCCGTCGGCGATCGAATCGCGACGGGGCACACCAGTGGCGATGTCAACGCCTGGGCGGCGGACCTGGGCCTGCGCTGGAACATCGATGAAAGCTGGCGTGTCGGTGCTGCCGCCGCTCGCGGCGACGGCGGTGGCAACGATCAGGAAAACCAGTACCAGCAAACCGGCCTGCAGAGCAACCGCTCGAACTTCACCGGCACGCGTTCGCGCGTACACCGCTTCGGTGAAGCCTTTCGCGGTGAACTGAGCAACCTTCAGACGGCGACGCTGTTCGGCTCCTGGCAGATGCGCGAGGACTACGACGCCAGCCTCGTCTACCACCGCTTCTGGCGGGTCGACGACGAACAGCAAACCGGCGACGACGGGATCGTCAATGCAGCGCTGGTGGACGGCGAGAAGGACCTGGGCCAGGAAGTCGATCTGGTCATGACCAAGTACTTCAAGCAAGGCCTGTTGCCCGCGAGCATGGTGGATTGGGTCGACGAGCCGTCGGCACTGATCCGCTTGCGCCTGGGCGTGTTCTTCCCCGGTGACGCCTACGCCAATGACACCGATTCGAGCATGCATCGGGCGTTCATTGATTTTGTCTGGAAAATCTAGGAACAGGTCGTTGCCCACGGTGATGCCACCGTGGGCAACCACGCACTGAATCACACCCGGTTGCGCTTTTTGATGAGTGAGACTTATGGACCGTGTCGTCAAGATAGGACTGTTGCTCGCCGCCATGCTGTTGATGCAGACGGCAGGCGCCAACGCGGCGGGTGACATCCTGATACCGCGCTACACCATCAGCGAGGCGCCTGGAACGTCGTTGCTGATCAAGGAGCCGAAAATGCCCGACCTGTCCGGTTACACGGCCGAGGCCGTCGCGGCGAAGATTGCTTACAAGCCCGCCGGCCGCGCCTTGATCCAGCCAATGCTCAAGGAAAACGCGCTCGACGAGTTCATCGGCGGAGAAGATCGCTTCAAGGAATGGGTGGTGCGCCAGAAGCAAATGCCCGTGGCAATCTTCATCGACCGTGGCTACATGAGCCTGACGCAACTGGCGCGCAGCCTGCCACAGACCGCCTTGCGCGAAACCGCGCCGGGGGTGTTTCTGGCGCGCCTGCCGATCGTCATTCGTCCCGGCGCAACACTGCATATCGACAAGTCGGTCAAGGAGCTGCGCTTGTCCCAGGACGGCGGTTCCTTCCTGGTCAATGACGGCAAGCTGTTTATTACCGATACCAAGGTCAGCGCCTGGAGCGAGAAAGACGACAGCCCGGCCTGGTTCAAAAAAGACGACGCGTTTCGGCCGTTTCTCATCTCTTGGGGCGGCACCGAGACCTACATCGTCAACAGCACCATCACCAGCTTCGGCTACACCGAAAGCAAGAGCTATGGGGTGAGTATTTCCCAGTACAGCCCGAGCATGGCGCCGAAGATGAAGCGCAAAAAGCCGACCGGCTGGCTGATCAATTCACAGTTCGTCGACAACTATTTCGGCTTCTACTGCTACGAAGCCGACGACGTGGTGATTCTGCGCAACACCTATCGCGCAAACATCGTGTATGGCATCGACCCGCACGACCGTTCGCGTCGGCTGATCATTGCCCATAACGATGTCTTCGATACCCACAAGAAGCACGGCATCATCCTCTCGCGCGAGGTCAACGATAGCTGGATCATCTACAACCGCACCTACAACAATCAGCTGTCCGGCATTGTCCTGGACCGTTCCAGCGTCAATAACCTGCTGGCCTACAACGAGACCTACAAAAATCGCTCCGACGGCATCACCGTGTATGAGAGCGGCAATAACCTGATGTGGCGTAACCGCGCGGCTGACAATGACCGGCACGGCATTCGGGTGCGCAACAGCACCGGCGTGCGGCTTTATGAAAACGAGCTGATGGCCAATGCCCTGACCGGGATCTACGGCCACATCAAGGATTTGCGTGGCAGCGACCGCGACCTGAAGGAAGACCCCTACGAAGAAAAGCTGTCGCTCACCGTGGTCGGCGGCAAGCTGATCGGCAACGGTTCCAGCCCCATCGCCGTGTTTTCACCCTCGCGCCTGGAACTCTATGACTTGACCTTTCTGGCGCCACAGAAACAGGACGGCCTGGCCTTCACCGGTTTGCTGGGAGAGGTCCAGGGCGACCTGATGGACATCCTCCTGCGCCGCCATGCCGCCGCACTGATTCTGCCCGCCACCCTGTGAGGAGCCTGCCGATGAACACCCTTCATGGATTTGCCGCTGTGACCTTGCTGTCCATGTCGATGGGGGCACAGGCGCAGCCGCAGTACACGGCCGAGGCTTGCTGCCAGCTGTGCCCGCAAGCGGCACAGGCGACCTTTTACGAGCAACCGGAGCTGAAAAACTACGCGACCCTGGTGGAGGCCAAGGACCAATGGCTCTTTCGCACCCGTAGCGATTTCCGCACTGACTTCGGCCTCGATGAAAATGGTTACAGAGCCCTCAAGCGCCTGCGCGACGGGCTCGCCCAACGCGGAGTCGAACTGGTGCTGGTGATGCCACCCAGCCGCGGCTTGCTGCACGCCGACCGCCTGACGCCGCTGGAACTGGCCAGCTTCGATCAGGCACGGGCCCGGCAGAACTACGTGCTGACGCTGGACCGCGTGCGCGAGCTGGGCATTCAGGTCGCCGACTTCAGCAACCTGCTGGGTGCGCCCCAGCCAGCCGGTCAGCCCTTCTACTTCAAGGGCGACCACAACTGGACGCCCTATGGCGCCGAACGCAGTGCCCGGTTGGTGGCCCAGACGCTCAAGGGCAACGATGTGCTCAAGGCGCTGCCGCACCAGACCTTCACCAGCCAGACGGCGGGGCTTCTGGGGCGCTCGGGTACGTTGCAAAAAGCCGCCGCGCAAATCTGCGGCAACGGCTATGCGGCGCAGTATGTCACCCGTTATCAAACCCGGGCCGAAGGCACCGCCAAAGGCCCCGCCAAGGTCGCCTTGATCGGCACCAGCGCCAGCGGCGAGCTGTTCAACTTCGCCGGTTTCCTCGAACAGTACCTGGAGACACCAGTCCGCAACTTCAGCGTCCCGGGCGGTGGCTACGATGATTCGTTGATCGCCTACCTGCTCGGCGACGACTTCCAGAAAGACCCGCCGGCGGTGCTGGTATGGGAAACCGACAACCTCGACAGCCTCGGCAAACCCAGCTTCTACCGGCAGGCGATGGCGGCGCTGAGCGATGGCTGCGAAAACCAGACGCCGCTGCTCAGAAGCCAGGCGAACCTGCACAGCGGGCGCAATCAGGTGTTGTTCAACGGCGGTGGCGGCAATGTGTATCCGATCAAGGGCAATCGTTATCAGGTCGACCTCAGGTTCGCCGATCCCGGCGTGCACATGATGAACGCGACCCTGACCTACATGAACGGTCGCCAGGAAAACATCAGCTTGAGCCGCTCGCCGACGGTCAATACCCAGGGCCGCTTCGCCTTCGAGCTGCGTGGCGACGGCGACTGGGACGACCAGACGTTTCTGTCCATGGACGTACAGCCACCGCCGGGAATGAACGCCACGTCGCTGTCGACCCGCCTGTGTGTCAAACCCGCCATCACCGCGGCACCGTCCCTGCGCACCGCGCAGAGGGAGGAAAACTGATGCGTCAGGCACGCTGGGCCGCCGTTGGCATGGCCCTCATTCTGATGGGGCCGATCGTGCAGGCGTGCGCGCAACTACGCCCGCCGCAGGGCTATTACGCGCAGGCCATAGAAAAAAAAGGCGACGCGCCGGACTGTCCGGCGACGCCCAAACCCTATACCGGTGACCTGTTGATCCCCAGCAAATACGAAGGCTCGGGCAAGGCACGGGATCAGCTCAACGCCGAATCCAACAAACGCTACAAAGAGATGTCGGGCGATATCAACGATCTGGAAAAAGGCGTCAACAAACAGGTCGCCGCCTATTTGCGGCAAGGCCGCGCCGGCCATGTGGACTGCACCCTGAGCTGGCTCGGCGACTGGGCCAAGGCGCAGGCGCTGCTGAGCACCACTTACACCCACACCGGCAAGTCGATGCGCAAATGGGCGGTGGGCAGTGTTTCCTCGGCTTATCTGCGGCTCAAATACTCGCGCTCCCAGCCACTGAGAGGCCGCGAAGCGCAGACCCGGCCGATCGAAGCCTGGATCGGCAAGGTTGCCGAACAGGTGGTGCGCGACTGGCGCGACCAGCCGCTGGACCGGCTCAACAACCACCAGTATTGGGCGGCATGGTCCGTCATGGCGGCCTCGGTGGTGGTCGATCGACGCGATCTGTTCGACTGGTCGGTTGCGCAATTTCGCATCGGCGCTTCCCAGGTTGATGCAGACGGCTATCTGCCCAACGAACTGGGCCGCGACACCCGCGCACTGGCTTACCACAACTACGCGATGGGACCGCTGATGATGATCGCCTCCTTCGCCCAAGCCAACGGCGTCGACCTGCGCGAAGAAAACCAAGGCGCCATGCGGCGTCTGGCGGCGCGGGTGGAAGAAGGCATCAAGGATCCAGGCGTGTTTGAACGCAAGACCGGCCACAAACAGGAACTTGAAGACCTTAACGAGGATGGCAAGTTTGCCTGGCTGGAACCCTACTGCGCGCTGTACGCCTGCTCGGCGGCAACCAACCGCTGGCGCCAATCGGTCGAACCGATGAAAAACTACCGCCTGGGTGGCGACATCACCCAGCTGTTTGCCGACCAGAAAGAATAAAGGCATCTGCCGATGCGGCCACTCTGAATTGAGCTTGTGTTTCAAATAATGGAAGGCAGTCCTTCGCTCTGCGAAGCGCCTTCATACCGAGTGATGAAGGTGCGGGAGGTAAAAAAATGATTCCAGTCATTCTGTCCGGCGGCAGTGGTTCGCGGTTGTGGCCACTGTCGCGCAAGTTGTACCCCAAACAATTCCTGAGCCTGGCCGGCGAAGGATCACTGTTTCAGCAAACCTTGCAGCGCCTGTCGTTCGATGGCATCGGCAAGCCGATCGTGGTCTGCAATGTGGAACACCGCTTTATCGTCAATGAACAACTCGCCGCCATCGGCTGCACGCCGCAAGCGATCCTGCTCGAGCCCTTCGGCCGCAACACTGCACCGGCGGTGGCGCTGGCGGCCCTCAAGCTGATTGCCGAAGGCCGCGACGAGCTCATGCTGGTACTGCCTGCCGACCATGTGATCAGCGACGTCCCCGCCCTGCGCGCCACACTGGCAAACGCACAGGAAGAAGCGCTCAAAGGCAACCTCGTGCTTTTCGGCATTCCGGCGACGCGCCCGGAGACCGGCTTCGGCTATATCAAGGCCGACTGCAGTGATGCCGGCGCCAGTGCTTTCAAGGTCGAGCAATTTATCGAGAAACCCGACGCGCAGACCGCCGCCGAATTTGTTCGCTCCGGCGAATACTTCTGGAACAGCGGCATGTTCCTGTTCCGTGCCAGCCGCTACCTCGACGAACTGCGCACTCACGAACCGGACATTTACGAGAACTGCGTGCTCGCCCTGGAGCGCAGCCCGAGCAGCGAAGGCGTGACCAGCATCGATCGGGCCACCTTCGAATGCTGCCCGGACAACTCCATCGACTACGCGGTGATGGAACGCACCAATCGTGCCTGGGTTGTCCCGCTCAGCGCTGGCTGGAGTGATGTCGGTTGCTGGTCCTCGCTATGGGATGTGCACGACAAGGACGCCGATGGAAATGTGCTCAAGGGCGATGTCGTCAGCTACAACAGCCGCAGTTGCTATGTGCATGGCAACAGCAAGCTGGTAACCCTGCTCGGGGTGGAAAATCTGGTCGTGATAGAAACCGAGGACGCACTGATGGTCGCGCACCGCGACACCGTGCAAGACGTGAAAAAACTGGTGAATGCGCTCGACGCCCAACACCGCTCGGAAACCCAGAACAACTGCGCGGTGTATCGCCCCTGGGGCAGTTACCACTCGGTGGACAACGGCATCCGCCACCAGGTCAAGCACATCACCGTCAAACCTGGCGCGCAACTGTCCCTGCAAATGCATCACCACCGTGCCGAACACTGGATCGTGGTCTCCGGCACCGCCCAGGTAACGTGCAACGACAAGGTCTTCCTGCTCACTGAAAACCAGTCCACCTACCTCCCGATCGCATCGGTACATCGCCTGGCCAACCCCGGAAAAATCCCGTTGGAAGTGATCGAAGTGCAGACCGGCAGCTACCTGGGCGAGGACGATATCAAGCGTCTGGAAGATGTCTACGGCAGGAACCAGGAGGTCAAGAGTTGAGCCCGCTTAGCAACCACACCGAAGATCTCCACTAATGGAGCGTCCGGGCAACAAGGACATCCAGCTCGACCTGTTCCTGGACTACGCGAGCAACCTCAAACGCTACCCGGACGCGGATCATCGAAATGATTGGCGACGCGGTATAGAGGAATCGCAGGCGGGCGCAAAAGTGCGCCCACCTCCCTCCCCCACAAAACCTCAAAATTTAATGAACCCCACTGCCCCCTGCCCACCTAACTGAAAGACCATCAGGAGGGCAACTTATGCAAACCGAAACCATCTGGATCGTACTCGCCGCCGTTCTTGTGCTGGTCGAGCTTTGGGCAATCAACAAAGTGCGCAAAGCCGAAGGCAAATCGAGCAACAAACTCGTATGGATGGTGGTGATTGTGTTTGTACCGCTGTTCGGGCTGATCGCGTGGGCATTGGCCGGCCCGAAACACACCAATCCCAATCCGCATTCGCCGCAGGCTAGACAATGATGTCGGGGGATCCGCAATAGCGATGCCACAGTTTGAAATGACAAAGCCCCAATGATTGGGGCTTTGTCATTTCTGGCCACTCAACTTCAAAACGGAAGTCCGAAAATCTCGTAGGAATTCACCCTTTGTGGTGAGGGGATTTATCCCCGTTGGGCTGCGAAGCGGCCCCAAACCCTGCACCCCATTTCCCACGACACTCCACACAGCCCGAATCACCACGACAAGCCCTAAAAAGTGGCATTCAGCCTTGTCACAACAAACGCGAAAGCGTCCTACAGCCCGGTTGAGAGCGCCAAAATCGCAGCTTATAGTTTCCTTCGTCGCCGCCATTGTCGGTGACCGGGATTCGCAGCCCAAAAGAGGAGACACCAAAGACCGCCAGGCCCGCGTAGCCGACCTCCGTCGGTTAACCAGTAATGGCAATTTTGATTCATCTTTTCCGGACTACATCCATGAACACTCAGCATCCGCCGCACCGCTTCAGCCCCATGTCCCAATTCGCCACCGACTACCCCGTCCTCCTCATCGACAGCGACGCCCCCATCCGCGAACTGCACAACTGCGTCAGCGAACGCCTCAACGCCGTCCTCAAATACCTCAACCTCATGGCCTGCACCAGCCTGCCGGACTACGCCGAAAACGACATCAACACCGTCACCAACATCGCTTTGATCCTGCTCCGGGATGTCGGTGATGTGTTTCGGGTGATTGAGCAGCGTGGGTTTGAAGCATCCAAAGATCAATGAACGAATTTCATACAAAAAACCCGCGTTAAGGCGCAATGCTGTTCACTTAAGCGCGCTCTTGGATCGTGCATACCTCTGTGGCGAGCGAGCTTGCTCGCGCTGGGCTGCGTAGCGGCCCCAAAAATCTGACAACTATTGCCGAGTTTTGTGAGTGCTACGCACTCAAGCGGGAGCAAGCTCCCTCGCCACAAGTTTCCTTTGATTCAAGACACTCTTAAGTGAACAACATTGCGCGTTAAGGCGGGTTTTTCTTGCCTCATAAATCCTCAACTGGGCGTTGTGCAAGAGGTCATTTCGACCTGCACAGAGCTTTTCATCAGCAAGGAGTAGCCAGCAGGCTACAACCAGGACTATGATCGAAAAGAGAGAAATCAACATTCACAACACGCCCGAATTTGATAAATGGCTGGGTGATGTGACGGACGCCCTCGGAAAGGCGGCTATCTTGAGCCGCTTGGACCGCGCCAAAGACGGCCATTTTGGAGATTGCGAAGCGGTGGGCGGCGGTATGAGCGAAATGCGTGTTTTTGTGGGTCCTGGCTACAGAATCTACTTTGTGCGCACCGGGATGACCGACTACACGATGCTTACTGGAAGCGATAAAACGGATCAGGCGCGAGGCATCAAACGAGCTAAACAGATACTCGATGCCATGAAAGGTAAATGACATGAGCGAAACGACATTCAATCCCGAGGATATGCCCATCCTCAATCTCGATACTTCTGGCACAAGTCGTCACGAAGCTTCCCGCTTCCTCGACAGCCCGGAAGTAATGGCTGCTTACATTGCTGAAAGCATGAAGGCGGGTGACACGGCGCTGGTTCATGCGCTGAGTGAAGTTGCAAAAGCTATTGGCGTAAACAAAGTCGCTCAGGAAGCAGGGGTCAACCGCGAAAGCCTTTATAAGGTGCTTAAAGGCGGAACGAAAATGCGCTTTGAGACAATCAGGAAGCTGATGACAGCGATTGGTCTGGAACTCACCGTACGCCCGATAGCGGCGCCAGCCGTAGCCCCCAGCAAGCCCAGACCTGTGCCCGGAAAATCCGCTGCTCGGCCTGCTGCCGGTAAACCGAAGTCCAACGTTGCGGCAGCCAAAGATGTGAGCAAGCCTGTTCCAGCCTAAAGCGGCTGGTTGTGGCTCAATTCGACAGTGCGACTTTCTTCAGCAGCTCATAAAGCCCATCAGGAACCAGCGGCCCGTCCTCAGTAAAACTTGCCCACGGGAGCCACTTCGCGACGAAAACTGCGCCATCGCTTTCTTGAGCGTCCAAGTGCGGCAACGCATAGACGCTGGCATCCACGAACTTCGCATCGTAGACCTGCACGATTTCGTGCCCTGGTATGCCGTTATACGTAAAGAGGCTTTCAAGAGTGCCAAGCAAGTGAACATCGGTGATGGGAAAACCGAGTTCTTCCTGAACTTCTCGCACAATGGCTTGTGCACTGGTTTCACCGAATTCGATTCCGCCACCGATCGGACGGAAAAATGGCTTTTCAGTGATGGGGTCGCGACTTTCGTTGACGAGTATCTTGCCATCGTGGTGGAAGACGCAAAGTGCGAGGGCGCGGATGCGTGGCGTGGTCACGAGGTTAAGTCCTTTTATCTGGCAGAGTGTGTAACGGTCACGATGCTAATCAATGTCTGCGACCGGGTTTCCAGACATAGTGGCTAAAAACAAAGACCGCCATTGCGAAGACAACAAACAGCATACTTACCGCAAGCCACCGCGGCAGCTCACTCAAAAACCCGATTTTATCAATGAACGGAACACTGAGAACGGTCCCAATCGAAGCCCCGACGATAACCCCTACCCTCGCCCCCCACACACTCGTGTACCGCTCCTCTTCGCCGAACTCAATCCGTTTCAACCTCGGCGCAAGGTAATACACGCCGAAAATGCAAAAGACCACGAAAGAGGCAAGTCCCACCGTCTTGAGATACGCGTCACCCACACCAAAAATTTGCTTCAGCCCCGCCACCAATATCACAGAGTAAAAACCTGAACTGGCAAAGACCATCGGCCATGCCCGGAGGTAGTAGCGCAACGTTCGAGCATCCATACGCACACGATCCATTAGGGGTACAGCAATCAAGCCCTGGTGAAATCAGAAGTTAGCCGGTGTATTCGCGCTAATGATTTCCGCTTCGTCCGCCCCAATATTGCGAAACTTGTGCGGCAACGTCGTCGGAAAGTAGTAGCCGTCACCCGCGTTGAGCACACTGACCTGCCCATCAACTGTCAGCTCGACAGTGCCCCTCGTAACCAACCCACACTCCTCCCCTTCCGAGTGCACAATCGGCTCTTCCCCCGAACTCGCCCCCGGCGCGTACTGCTCCCGCAAAAGCCGCATCTGCCGACTCGGCACCGAAGCGCCAATCAGCAACAACCGCAGCCCATGACGCCCAAGATCCGGTTGTTCATTGGCGCGGAACACGTATTGGTGCTCACGCGGCGGCTGATCGAAGGTAAAGAAATCCGCCAAAGACATCGGTATGCCTTCGAGCAGTTTTTTCAGGGAGCTGACGGAGGGACTGACGCGATTCTGTTCGATCAGGGAGATGGTGGCATTGGTGACGCCGCTACGCCGGGCCAGCTCGCGCTGGGAGAGTTTGTAGCTTTCGCGTACTAATTTGAGTCGTGAGCCCGTGTCCATGACAGCCTTATGCGAGGAAAACTTAAGGGTTATGGGGGTGGATGGCGGGCGACTTTTGGCCGCGAAAGTACCGCTTCCCTGTCCCAGGATTGTGAAAGGCGGGTATTAAATCACGTTTGCTGGTGTTGCTCAGCAGGTTCGATGAATGGCCGAATAAAAAGCCAAAGCGCGGGACACTTCGCGCCCCAGCGTGAGCAAGCTCCCTCGCCACAGGGACATTTAGATCGTGTGGCGAGGGAGCCAGGCTTAGATGCCGAACCGATCGCGCAGCGCGTAATAAGCGGCGCCCATGGCGGTGAGCGGGGCCTGGAAGGTGCGGCCGCCGATCATCGGCATATGCGGCAAGGATGCGAAGGCGTCGAAGCGTTCGGCGTCGCCGCGGATCATTTCCGAGATCAGTTTGCCGGCCAAGTGCGAGCAGGTGACGCCGTGGCCGCTGTAGCCTTGCATGTAGTAGGCGTTTTTCTCGATGCGGCCGAATTGCGGCATGCGCGACATGGTCAGCAGGAAGTTGCCGGTCCAGCGGTAATCGATCTTCACGTCCTTCAGTTGCGGGAAGGTCTTGAGGATTTTCGGTTTGATCAGTTGCTCGATGTCGTCCGGTTCACGGGCGCCGTAGACCACGCCGCCGCCGTACAGCAGGCGGTTGTCGGCGGTGAGGCGGTAGTAGTCGAGCAGGTAATTGCAGTCTTCAACGCAGTAGTTGTTTTTGATCAGGCTGCGCGCAACCTTTTCCGACAACGGTTCGGTGACGACAATTTGCGAGCCGCACGGCATGCTTTTGCTGGTCACACGATTGTCGAGACCCTGCGGCAGGTAGGCGTTACCGGCGATCAACAGGTATTTGGCACGGACCAGGCCTTTGGCGGTGCGCACGGTGATCGGTTCGCCGTAGGTGATTTCCACCGCCGCCGATTGTTCGTAGATTTTGCCGCCCAGGCCGATGATGGCCGAGGCTTCGCCGAGGGCCAGGTTCAGCGGGTGGATGTGGCCGCCCTGCATGTCGAGCAGGCCGCCGACGTAGTTGTCGCAACCGACTTCGCGCTTGATGTCAGCCGCGTCGAGCATTTTCAGGTTCTTGTTGCCGTAGCGTTCCCAGCTGCTTTTTTGTTCGGCCAGGCCTTTGAGCTGCTTTTTGTTCAGCGCGGCGAAGATGCCACCCGGCTTGTAGTCGCACTGGATGTCGTAGTGCTGTATGCGCTGACGGATGATGTCGGCGCCTTCGAAGATCATGCTGCCGAGCACTTCGGCGGTCTTGTCACCATAGCGTTCTTCGATGACATCGACGTCGCGGCTGTAGGAATTGACCAGTTGGCCGCCGTTGCGACCGCTGGCACCGAACCCGACTTTGGCGGCTTCGAGCACGGTCACGCTGTAGCCGGCTTCGGCAAGGAACAGCGCCGAGGACAAACCGGTGTAGCCGGCGCCGATGATGCAGACGTCGCAGTCCACCGCTTGCTCCAGCACCGGGAAGTCGCCGGTGAAGTTGCGGGTGGCGGCGTAGTAGCTGTTTACATGTGTTGTTTGTTTCATAGGTTTCTCCGATGGCCACCGTCATGTGCCGGCGACCGCCGTTGTAGAAGTGTTAAAGCTTGATCCAGGTCGCTTTGAGTTCGGTGTATTTGTCGAACGCGTGCAGCGATTTGTCCCGACCGTTACCCGACTGCTTGTACCCGCCGAACGGCGCGGTCATGTCGCCGCCGTCGTATTGGTTGACCCAGACGCTGCCGGCGCGCAAGCCGCGGGCGAAGGTGTGGGCCTTGCTCAAGTTGCTGGTCCAGACGCCTGCAGCCAGGCCGAAGATGCTGTCGTTGGCGATGGCCAAGGCTTCTTCCTCGGTGTCGAAGGTGATCAGCGACAGCACCGGACCGAAGATTTCTTCACGGGCGATGGTCATGGCGTTGGTCACGCCGTCGAAAATCGCCGGTTCCACGTACAGGCCACCGGTGGCCTCAAGGGTGCGGCTGCCGCCCGCGATCAGTTGCGCGCCCTGGTCTTTGCCGACCTGGATATAGCGCAGCACGTTTTCCAGTTGACGCTGATCGACGACCGCGCCGACGGTGGTTTGCGGATCGAGAGCATGCCCCGGTTTCCAGGCTTGCAGCGCTTCCACCAGTAGCGGAATGAACTGCTCGCGAATCGAACGCTCGACCAGCAACCGCGAACCGGCGGTGCAGACTTCGCCCTGGTTGAAGGCGATCCCGCTGGCCGCTGCTTGTGCTGCCGCGCGCAGGTCCGGCGCGTCGGCGAACACCACGTTCGGGCTCTTCCCCCCGGCTTCGAGCCAGACGCGTTTCATGTTGCTTTGGCCGGCGTAGATCAGCAGTTGCTTGGCAATCGCGGTCGAGCCGGTGAAGGCCAGTACGTCGACGTCCATGTGCAACGCCAGCGCCTTGCCGACGGTGTGGCCGTAGCCCGGCAAGACGTTGAACACCCCTTTCGGAATGCCGGCGTCCAGCGCCAGCTGAGCGATGCGGATCGCGGTCAGTGGCGACTTTTCCGAAGGCTTCAAGATAAACGAGTTGCCCGCCGCCAGGGCCGGGGCGAACTTCCAGCTGGCCATGATCAACGGGAAGTTCCACGGCACGATGGCGGCGACCACACCGGCGGGTTCGCGGGTGATGAGGCCGAGTTGATCGTGCGGCGTGGCGGCGACTTCGTCGTAGATCTTGTCGATGGCTTCGGCGCTCCAGCGGATCGCGTTGGCGGTCGCCGGGATGTCGATGTTCATCGAATCGTTGATCGGTTTGCCCATGTCGAGGGTTTCGAGCAGGGCGAGTTCTTCCTGGTTGGCCAGGATCAAATCCGCGAAGCGAATCAAAATGCGCTTTCGCTCTGCGGGCGCCAAACGCGCCCAGATGCCGGATTCGAAGGTGCGGCGCGCGACGGCCACGGCTTCGTTGGCGTCGGTTTCGTCGGTGCTGGCAACGTTGGCCAGGAAACGGCCGTCGACCGGGCTGATGCATTCGAAGGTGTCACCGCTGAGGGCGGCGCGGTATTGGCCATCGATGAAGGCGCGGCTTTCGATGGTCAGGGACTGGAAGCGTTGTTCCCAGTCGCTGCGAGTGTTTGTCATTGTTGTGACTCGACGCAGAGGAATAGGGGGTCGTGTTAACCGATGGGATGAGCGATAAGTACCCTGTGGCGAGGGAGCTTGCTCCCGCTGGGTTGCGAAGCGACCCCAAAAGGGAGTCCTTCGGCCTCCAGCGGGAGCAAGCTCCCTCGCCACAGGTTGAATGTCAGCCCATCAAACGGTGTGCAGATACCAGTTGTACTCAAGGTCCGAGATGGAGTTCTCGAACTCGGCCAGCTCGCTTTCCTTGCACGCCACGAATACGTCGATGTACAGCGGGTCGATGTATTTGGCCATGACTTCGCTGTCGTCCAGTTCGCGCAGCGCATCGCGCAGGTTGTTCGGCAGGCTTTGTTCGTTTTGCTCGTAACTGTTGCCTTCCACCGGAGCACCCGGCTCGATCTGGTTGGTCAGGCCGTGGTGAATACCGGCCAGCACCGAGGCCATCAGCAAGTACGGGTTGGCATCCGCACCGGCAACGCGGTGTTCGATGCGCACCGAGTCCGGCGAACCGGTCGGCACACGGACCGCGACGGTGCGGTTGTCGATGCCCCAGCTCGGCGAGTTCGGCACGTAGAACTGCGCGCCGAAACGGCGGTACGAGTTGACGTTCGGGCAGAGGAACGCCATCTGCGCCGGCAGGGTCTCGAGCACACCGCCGATCGCGTGTCGCAGCGCGGCGTTCTGCTCGGGATCCTCGCTGGCGAAGATGTTGTTGCCTTCTTTGTCGAGAATCGAAATGTGCACGTGCAAACCGTTGCCCGCCTGGCCCGGGTACGGCTTGGCCATAAACGTGGTGTCCATCTCGTGGTCGTAGGCGATGTTCTTCACCAGACGCTTGAGCAACACCGCGTAGTCGCAGGCCTTGATCGGGTCATTGACGTGATGCAGGTTCACTTCGAATTGCGCCGGGGCGCTTTCCTTGACGATGGCGTCGGCAGGAATGCCCTGCTCTTTCGCGCCTTCGAGGATGTCTTGCAGGCAATCGACGTATTCGTCGAGGTCGTCGATCAGGTACACCTGAGTCGACACCGGACGCTTGCCCGATACCGGCGAACGCGGCGACTGCGGACGACCGTTCACGTTGTCCTGGTCGATCAGGTAGAACTCGAGTTCGAACGCGGCGCAGATGGTCAGGCCAAGTTCGTCGAACTTGCGCACCACATTGGCCAGCACTTCACGCGGGTCAGCGAAGAACGCCTCGCCCTCCAGTTCGTGCATGGTCATCAGCAACTGAGCGGTCGGGCGCTTCTGCCATGGCTCGATGCTCAGGGTGCCAGGGATGGGGTAGCAGATCCGATCCGAGTCACCGATGTCCAGACCCAGGCCGGTGCTTTCCACCGTAGAACCGTTGATGTCCAGGGCAAACAGCGACGCCGGGAGGTTGATGCCTTTTTCGTAAACCTTATGAAGACTGGTGCGTTCGATGCGCTTGCCGCGCACCACACCGTTCATATCCGCAATCAGAAGGTCGACGTACAAAACCTCAGGATATTTCTTAAGGAATGCGTTTGCTTCGTTGAGTTGAACGGTACGCAGAGGGACCGACATGATGCACCTATTAGCTGTTAATTATTATGTTCACTACCTTGTTGCGAGCCCAGTCAACCCGAACGGCAAAGTGAAGTCAATAGCGAACACCCGGCCTCTCATCCGTTATTTTCGGGCCTTTTTCGGGCACGAGAGTGCCAGATGAACCTTGAACGCCGCGCAAAGACTAGCGATCGGACGTGCGGCGTTTAGAATTTTTTACATGAGAGTTGTTAATTAAAATCAACAAGGCTAAGCTCCGGAAAAGCTCGTTCAAGTGTGAAACTTCGAGGTGATAAAAATGGCATTCAAGCCATTGATCGGCGTTACAGCGTGCGTCAAACAGAGTGGCCTGCACCCCTACCATGTCAGCGGCGACAAGTACTTGCGTGCTGTCAGCGTCGCGGCTTTGGGGCTGCCCGTCGTCATTCCTTCCTTGGGCGAACTGACCGAAATCGATGACCTGCTATCGCAGCTCGACGGCCTGTTGCTCACCGGCTCGCCGTCGAATGTGGAACCCTTCCACTATCAAGGCCAGGCCAGCGCTCCCGGCACGGATCACGATCCAGCGCGGGACGCCACCACCCTTCCCTTATTGCGTGCAGCCATTGCGGCGGGCGTTCCGGTGCTCGGCATCTGCCGCGGCTTCCAGGAAATGAACGTGGCGTTTGGCGGCAGCCTGCATCAGAAGGTGCATGAACTGCCGGGCATGCTCGATCACCGAGAAGCGGACAGCCCCGAGCTGGCGGTGCAATACGCTCCGGCACATGCGGTGACAGTGCAACCGGGTGGCGTGTTCCAAGCGCTGGAGTTGCCGGCCGAGTTCATGGTCAATTCGATTCACAGCCAGGGCATCGACCGCCTCGCGCCCGGCCTGCGCGCCGAAGCGATTGCGCCGGACGGCCTGATCGAGGCGATTTCGGTGGACCACAGCCCGGCCTTCGCCGTCGGCGTGCAATGGCACCCGGAATGGCAGGTACTTTCGAATCCGCCCTATTTGAGTATTTTCCAGGCGTTCGGCGATGCATGCCGGCGACGGGCCGCGCTGCGTAAAACCCGCTGACCCAAAAAACCCATTTACTGCCCCCGCGAGTTTGGCGGGCGTGCCTTTGCACGTCCGTGACTCGCGAAAACAACACACTGCAATAACAACAAGTACGACCCAGGCAGCCAGGACGGCGGCGCCGAATAAGCCCGCCCAGTGCTGGCTTGCAATCAACTATTAAGTCAGGCCGCGTTGGCCCGACGACTGAAACCTGTTGGGAGTTTCACATGGCAAACGCCTCCAGCATTTACAGGAAGGCTCTTGAAGGTCACCCGTCACCGAAAAAGGTGCTGGTGAAAGTCGACCGCGTCACCAAGAAATTCGACGAAACCACCGCAGTGGACGATGTCTCGCTTGAGATTCATCAAGGGGAAATCTTCGCCCTGCTCGGCGGTTCCGGTTCCGGCAAATCGACGCTGCTGCGCATGCTCGCCGGCTTCGAGCGCCCGACCGAAGGGCGGATTCTGCTCGATGGCGTGGACATCACCGACATGCCGCCGTACGAACGGCCGATCAATATGATGTTCCAGTCGTACGCCCTGTTCCCGCACATGACTGTGGCGCAAAACATCGCCTTCGGCCTGAAGCAGGACCGTTTGCCCGCCAGTGAAATCGACGCCCGCGTGGAAGAAATGCTGCGCCTGGTGCACATGACCCAATACGCCAAACGCAAGCCGCATCAACTGTCCGGCGGCCAGCGTCAACGTGTGGCCCTCGCCCGCTCCCTGGCCAAGCGTCCAAAGTTGTTGCTGCTCGATGAGCCGATGGGCGCACTGGATAAAAAACTGCGTTCGCAAATGCAGCTCGAGCTGGTGGAAATCATCGAGCGCGTCGGCGTGACCTGCGTGATGGTGACTCACGATCAGGAAGAGGCCATGACCATGGCCCAGCGCATCGCGATCATGCACCTGGGCTGGATCGCCCAGATCGGCAGCCCGGTCGACATCTATGAAGCCCCGGTCAGCCGAATGGTCTGCGAGTTCATCGGCAACGTGAACGCCTTCGAAGGCACGGTCGTGGAAGACCTTGAAGGGCACGCGATCATTCACAGCAAGGATCTGGAACAGAAGATCTACGTCGGTCACGGCGTCAGCACGTCGGTGCAGGACAAATCGATCACCTATGCGATCCGTCCGGAGAAAATGCTGGTCAGCACCACCCAGCCCGAAAGCCGCTACAACTGGTCCCAGGGCAAGGTGCATGACATCGCCTACCTCGGCGGTCACTCGGTGTTCTACGTCGAATTGCCCGGCGGCAAAGTCGTGCAGTCGTTCATGGCCAACGCCGAACGCCGTGGCGCGCGTCCGACCTGGGACGACAAGGTCTACGTGTGGTGGGAAGACGACAGCGGCGTGGTACTGCGCTCATGAAAACACTCAATCAGCAGTTCATGCGGCTGATGCCGAGTGGTCGAAAGCTCGTCATCGGGATTCCTTTCCTGTGGCTGTGCCTGTTTTTCCTGTTGCCGTTCTTCCTGGTGATGAAGATCAGCTTCTCGGAAGCGGCGCTGGCCATTCCTCCTTACTCCGAGATCTACACCTTCGCCGAACAGAAATTCCAGCTGTTCCTCAACGTCGGCAACTACTTGCTGCTGACCGAGGATGAGTTGTACATCTCGGCTTACTTCGGCTCATTGAAGGTCGCGTTTTTCAGCACGCTGATGTGCCTGGTGATCGGCTTCCCGATGGCCTACGCGATCACTAAAGCGAGCAAGGAAGCGCAGAACGTCTTGCTGCTGTTGATCATGATGCCGACCTGGACCGCGATCCTGATCCGCGTTTACGCGTGGATGGGCATCCTCAGCAACAACGGTTTGCTCAACGCGTTTCTGATGTGGACCGGGCTGACCGATCACCCGATCGAGATCCTCAACACCAACACGGCCGTGTACATCGGGGTGGTGTATGCCTACTTGCCGTTCATGGTGTTGCCGCTGTACGCCAACCTGGTCAAGCACGATCAGAGCTTGCTGGAAGCGGGTTCCGACCTGGGTTCGAGCAACTTCAACAACTTCTGGAAAATCACCGTGCCGCTGGCCAAGAACGGAATCATCGCCGGTTGCATGCTGGTGTTCATTCCGGTGGTCGGTGAGTTCGTGATTCCGGAACTGCTGGGCGGCCCGGAAACCCTGATGATCGGTCGCGTGCTGTGGCAAGAGTTCTTCAACAACCGCGACTGGCCGGTGGCGTCTGCCCTGGCGGTGGTGATGCTGTTGATCCTGATTGTGCCGATTCTGCTGTTCAACCGCAGCCAGGCCAAAGAGATGGAGGCACGGGGATGAAACGCTTCGGATTTTCAAAGTTCATGCTGATTTTCGGCCTGTCGTTTATCTACCTGCCGATGCTGATCCTGGTCATCTACTCGTTCAACGCTTCGAAACTGGTGACGGTGTGGGGCGGCTGGTCGTTCAAGTGGTATGCCGGCCTGCTCGACAACACCCAATTGATGGGCTCGGTGGTGCGCTCGCTGGAAATCGCCTGCTACACCGCGATTGCCGCAGTGGCACTGGGGACGTTGGCGGCGTTTGTGCTGACTCGCGTGACGCGCTTCAAGGGCAGGACGTTGTTTGGTGGCCTGGTCACCGCGCCGTTGGTGATGCCGGAAGTGATCACCGGTCTGTCGCTGTTGCTGCTGTTCGTGGCCATGGCGCAGCTGATCGGCTGGCCACAGGAACGCGGCATCGTCACTATCTGGATCGCCCACACCACCTTCTGTGCCGCCTACGTCGCGGTGGTCGTGTCCGCCCGCCTTCGCGAGCTGGACCTGTCCATCGAAGAAGCCGCCATGGACCTCGGGGCGAAGCCGTTCAAGGTGTTTTTCCTGATCACCATCCCCATGATCGCGCCGTCACTGGCGGCCGGCGGCATGATGTCGTTTGCCCTGTCGCTCGACGATTTGGTGTTGGCGAGCTTCGTGTCGGGGCCGGGGTCGACGACCCTGCCAATGGAAGTGTTCTCGGCGGTGCGCCTGGGTGTGAAGCCTGAGATCAACGCCGTGGCCAGCCTGATTCTGCTCGCCGTTTCGATCGTGACGTTCATGGTCTGGTACTTCAGCCGCCGCGCCGAAGCCAGCCGTAAACGGGCGATCCAGGAAGCGATGGACCAGACCGCCAACGAATCGTGGCAGCAACCGAAAAAGCAAATGGTAGAAGCGACGGTTTAGTGCCGTTGCTGAAGCGGTCAGTGAACACCAAACCTGTGGCGAGCGAGCTTGCTCGCGCTGGGTTGCAAAGCGACCCCGAAAAATCCGGAAACCCTGCCAATTTTGTGAGTGCTACGCACTCAAGCGGGAGCAAGCTCCCTCGCACAGGAGTTTTGTTTACTCCACAGGTTTTGTGTTGACTCCACGGGTTTTGGGTTTGCTGCAAAGGTTTTATGTTCACTGCATTTTTGCTGTGTGATTTTGAATAAAAAGAGAATTGGAGTTGTACCGATGAAAATGTTTGGCAGGACTCTGCTGACACTGTCCTTAATGGGCGCAATGGCCACTGGCGCCCAGGCCAATGACAAGGTTCTGCGCGTCTACAACTGGTCCGATTACATCGCCCCGGACACCGTCAAGAAATTCGAAGACGAGACCGGCATCCGCGTGACCTACGATGTATTCGACAGCAATGAAACCCTTGAGGCACGCCTGCTCGCGGGCAAATCCGGCTACGACATCGTCGTGCCGTCCAACAGCTTCCTGGCCAAGCAGGTCAAGGCCGGCGTCTATCAGGAACTGGACAAGTCGAAGCTGCCGAACTGGAAAAACCTCAACCCGGTCCTGCTGAAAAACGCATCTGCCAGCGACCCGGATAACGCTCACGCCTTCCCGTACATGTGGGGCTCGATCGGCATTGGTTTCAACCCGCAGAAGGTCAAGGAAGTGCTCGGCGCCAACGCCCCGACCAACTCCTGGGACTTGCTGTTCAAACCGGAAAACGCGGAAAAACTGAAAGCCTGCGGCATCAGTTTCCTCGATTCGCCGACCGAGATGCTGCCCGCGGCTTTGCACTATCTGGGTTACCCGGTGAACTCGCAGGACAAGGCGCAGATCGCCGAAGCGGAAGCGCTGTTCATGAAGATCCGGCCGTCGGTGGCGTACTTCCATTCGTCGAAGTACATCTCCGACCTGGCCAACGGCAACATTTGCGTGGCGGTCGGTTACTCCGGCGACGTGTTGCAAGCCAAGGCCCGCGCGCAGGAAGCGGGCGACAAGGTGAAGATCGACTACAGCATTCCGAAAGAAGGCGCCGGCAGTTTCTACGACATGGTCGCGATCCCGCGGGATGCGGCGAACGTCGAGAACGCCTACCTGTTCATGAACTTCCTGATGCGCCCGGACATCATCGCCGAGATCACCAACAACATCGGCTACAGCAACGCCAACGCAGCGGCGACGCCGTTGGTGGATGAAGCGATTCGCAATGATCCGGGCTCGTATCCACCGCTGGCCGTGATGGCGACGTTGTATGCGATTCCTGACATGCCGATCGGGGTTCAGCGGGTGATGACCCGGGGCTGGACGCGGGTGAAGCTCGGGAAGTAAAAAATATTTGTGATCACCCCGGAGCAAGCCCGCTCCCACAGTTTGATCCGGGATGATCACTCGTTTTCCGTTCACGCAGCGCCTTACCACCGCTGCACTCCTCTCTGACGAACGGCCTCACCTGGCTTCCTCGGTTCAGGTGAATTTGGCGCCCTCCTCGGGCGCCTTTTTTATGCCGGAACCAACGGCCATTCGGCCAGCGCCCGATAGCGGCCCTTGTGGGATTCAAACAAGACGAACCGGTCCGCCCGCAGAAAAAACTCCGGCGGCGTAGCCGATTCAGGCACCGGCGCCCGATAGTCGCGCATCAACGTCAGGTGTGGCCGGAACTCCTTCGGCGTCTCCTCAAAACCGAACGGCAACATCGCCTGCTCCAGCGCATACACCAGCCGCAACAACTCCGGCGGCGCTTGCTCCGGCGCGAGAACCAGCACCCCTGCCCTGCGCCAGACATCCAGCCGATCCAGCGCCACTCGCAACGCCACACCGGGAACACGCACCTTCGCCGCCGCCACGCAGATCTCGGCAATCTGCGCTACGCCAACCGCGCCCAGAAACAGCAACGTCAGGTGAAAGTTTTCCGCCGGCACCGGGCGCCCAAGGCGCAATTGCAGCGCACTGCGCCACTGGGCGATGGCCTTGCGTTGCTCGGGCGGGCAGCTCAACGCGAAAAACAGCCGTTTGACCGGCTCCGGGGTTTCGTCGCTCACACCTGGCACCTCCTGACATGCACGTTATAGTTGAACCAACCGAATCTACGGGACGGGGCCATGCGAGAAATCATCAGCAAAGAGCCATGGTGGGCCATGCCACCGCAACCGGGTCAGGATGAGTCAGAACTGGAATGGGGCTGGCTGGTTCACTATAGCGAAGGTGAACCGCGTTTCGAATTCGTCAGGGAGCGACCGACGGACAGCGAGATCCAAAATCGAAAAAGTTGCAGGATCACCCCCGCGTCGGAGTGATCCCGTGATTGATGCTCAAGCCTTCACGATCATTTCAAAACCACCGAACACCAGGCGCTGCCCATCGAACGGCATCGGATTGACGTCCGGCTGCATGCGCGGATCGTTCATGAGTTTTTCCATCCCGGCGTCTCGGGTTGCCTTGTCCGGCCAGATGATCCAGGAAAACACGACGGTTTCGTCTTCCTTGAGTTTCACCGCCAGCGGAAACGACGTCACCTTGCCGTCGGGCACATCGTCACCCCAGCATTCGGCGAGGCTCAGCGCGCCGCTTTCCTTGAAAATGGCCGCAGCGGTTTCGGCGTGTTTCTTGAATTTTTCGCGGTTGGCGGTGGGTACGGCGGCGAGGAAGCCATCAACGTAGGACATGGTCGTTCTCCTTGGGTTATGGGTCGTTCTGCGGGTTAGTCGGTTGGGGCGGACTCCAATCGACCGTGTCGCCGTCCGAACCGACCGACGGTACTTCGGCACTCCCCGCCAGATTGCCCTCGATCTGACTGGCCATGTACAACGTCCCCGCCATCACACCAGTGGTCGGGTTCTGCACCATTTTTATCCAGGCTTTGTCGAACGTATTGCCCAGACTGCTGCGAATCAGCGCCTCGCTGTCCGGCCGGTCGCTGGCCTGAATCAACGCGCGAATCCCCGCCACGCCCAGAGTAATCAAGCCTCCTGCGAGCTTGCCCGCCGCTGCGGACACCGCGCTGGCGGCACCGCGCGGGGCCATTTCGGCTTCCATCCGCTGGCTCGCGCGCTTGGCCACGGGTGCCATGGCGGTGTCGGTCGAATCAACGCCCTTGCTACCGCCGGCCTTGTGGATCTTGTCGATCAGCGCCGCGTAAGCCGGCAACGTGTTCAGCGGCTGGGTGTGCACGACCTGGTACAGCGTCGCATCCCGTGCGGGCGGCGGACCCAGGGCGATGGCCGGGATTTTCTGGATACGGCCATTGAGCTGGGCCATGGGGACGCCGTGGCGCTGGGAGATTTTTTGCAGTTCTTCCTGAAGAATATCCACGTAGAACACCGTGGCCAGGCCGAGGATCTGGTCGGGATCAATCTCGACCGCGACCGGGGCCAGCACACGTTTCTGGTATTGCTCCAGCAGATAGGCTGCCAGGCGCTTGGACGAAGCATCCTGCTCGCCCTTTGCGCTGAGGGAGTACCAGCTGACCTTCATCGACAGCCATTCCTGGGTCCAGTAGCTGCTGAACCAGGGAATGAAATTTTCTTCGGTGAGTTGATAGACGCGGGTGCGCCAGTAATCCATGGCGCCACGGGAGTAGATTCTTGCCTGTTCGGTGGCGGACCGGGACGCGGCGATGATGTCCCGATCTACCTGCTGCCAGGTGCTCTGGGAAATGATCACCGGCGGCGCTGGTGCCGGGGCGCGCGCAGGCATGGCGCATCCCGCCAACACCAGCAGCACGGCGACGATCAGCGAACGCAGGTTCAAGATCGCATGTCCTACAGTCTTCCCGTGAACAGGTTATTCGGGGGTTAAGGCACCCTGATTTGAGTATAGGCGTCGGTGAGGGCCTGCTCTGCGGTTGATGGTGTTGCTGAGTGCCTCATCGCTGGCAAGTCCGCCATGAGGCACTCAAGAACACCACAAAAACCGACCATCACTTCCGTCGATATTCACCATCGCCGCGAATGCCTTCCGCTCGTGAACCGTCAGCGTAGGATCAACCTCAACCCGACACAGAACCCCGAACCGGAGGGGCAAAATCATGTTGATCCATCTGCTGACCTGCCTGGCCCTGACAGCCTTCACGCTGACCGTTTTTTCGTGGTACGTCCTGACCGAGGAGCGCACATCATGATCCACACCGTCACCCTCGCCGTGAGCTTTCCGGTGTTCGGCAACAACTACTACTCGCAGCAGGTCGTTTCGCGCAAAGTGCTGTCGCTGGTGTTCGACAAGAATTTCGAAGCGCTGCTGATGCCGGCCGCCGCCAACCACTTCAGCAACGAAGTAGTCGGGCTCAACGATCAGTTCCGCTTTTTGAATGATGTGCTGGCCGAGCACCTGCTGGATGCCGAACTGGCCCAACATTCCTCCCGTTCGTTCACTTTTTGAGTACGGCCCATCAGTGCCATCCGTGCATCGGCCGGCACGTCGGCCTGAGGGAAGTTCAGGCTCCATAGGGAACACATGGCTTCCTCATCAGCGCCACTTGAGTCCATTTTCCATTTGAAGAACGCGCTATTGCGCACAAACCTCACGAACACACCCGCGTAACCATCGGTGCACCGGATCGGCATCCAGCCGGGGGTGCCAAAGCATGGCGACGGTGAATTCCGCCAAGGAAAACGGCAGCGCAAAGCTGTGCATGCCCGCCCGCAGGTTTTCGGTGTGCCGCTCAGGAACGGTAGCGATCAAGTCAGTGGCGCGGGCGAGCGCCAACGCAGTGGAGAAACCGGCAACGATGGTCACGATCTGCCGCTCCAGTTGCAACGTCACCAGCGCTTCATCGACCGGCCCCTTGTCGAGCCCACGCCGCGAAACACTGATGTGGCCGCCCGCCGCGTAGCGTTCCGGGGTGATCTCGCCCTGGCTTAGCGGGTGCCCCGTACGCACCACGGCGATAAAACGGTCGCGAAACAAACCCTGCGTACGCAGCTCGGGCCCGGCGGCCCTCCCCACCACACCGGTTTCCAGATCAACGCTCCCGTCACGCAGCGACGTGCTGTCCTTGTCAGGTTTGTGCATGAAGCACAGACGCACGCCAGGCGCTTGTTCGACGAGGCGTTCAATGAGCGGCGCGCCGAAGTTCTCCACAAACCCCTCGCTGGTGCGCAACGTGAAAGTGCGCACCAGTTGTTTCAAGTCAGGCTGCTGCGCCGGACGCAACACCGCCTCGGCGTCCTGCACTAGCTGGCTGACCCGCTCGCGCAGTTCCAGCGCCCGCGGCGTGGCGACGAGCCCTCGCCCGGCCCTGACCAGCAACGGATCGCCCGTGGTTTCACGCAAGCGCGCCAACGCCCGACTCATCGCCGAAGGGCTCAACCGCAAGCGTTTCGCCGCACGCGCCACGCTGCCCTCGGCGAGCAGCACATCAAGGGTGATCAGCAGATTGAAATCAGGATTGGACATGGCTCGCCCCGCGACAAAGTGAGATGGCGTTGAACGCACGAATAAAGTGCAAAGCATGCGCCTTCCGCCATGTTAGGTGCTGGCGTAGATTTCTGACAGCTCCGCTTTGGGAGTGCCAGATCAAGAGAGACAGAATGAAGCCGACTATTGCCCTCGTAGACAACGCACCACAGACACCCTCCGTGCGTTGGGCGCTGATCAGCCTGTCGCTGTCGATGCTGCTGTCGTCGCTCGGCACCAGCATCGCCAATGTGGGGTTGCCGACGCTGGCGCAGGTGTTCAACGCGACGTTCCAGGAAGTGCAGTGGATCGTCATTGCTTATCTGCTGGCGATCACCACGCTGATCGTCAGCGTCGGTCGGCTCGGTGACCTGATCGGGCGTCGACGCTTGCTGCTCGGCGGCATCGGCGTGTTCACCCTGGCCTCGGCACTGTGCGCTTGTGCTCCGACACTGGGCATGTTGATTGGCGCCAGGGCCCTGCAAGGGCTCAGCGCGGCGATCATGATGGCGCTGACCATGGCCTTCGTCGGCGAAACGGTAGCGAAGGACAAAACCGGCAGTGCCATGGGTTTGCTCGGAACGATGTCGGCGATTGGCACCGCGATGGGACCGTCGCTCGGCGGTCTGCTGATTGCCGGTTTCGGCTGGCGGGCGCTCTTCCTTGTCACCGTGCCCTTGGGCCTGATGACGTTGCTGCTCGCACGTCTTTATCTACCCGCCGACAGCCAGAGGCCAGCCACCGGGCGTGCCCGTTTCGACATGTGGGGCACCCTGGTGTTGGCGCTGACGTTGGCGGCGTATGCGCTGGCCATGACCCTCGGCCGCGGCCATTTCGGGCTGTTCAATATGGGTTTGCTGTTGGCCGCGGGGGTCGGCGTGGGGCTCTTCGCGTTCGTCGAGACACGAGTCGCTTCGCCGTTGATTCGACTGGCGATGTTTCGCAACCCGGTGCTGAGCGGCAGCCTGGCGATGAGCACGCTGGTGGCGACGGTGATGATGGCGACGCTCGTGGTCGGGCCGTTTTACCTCGCCCATGGACTTGGACTGGAAGCGGTTGTGGTGGGACTGGTGCTGGCGGTCGGGCCGTGTGTCGCGGCGTTGACGGGGGTGCCCGCTGGCCGGATCGCCGACCGTTTCGGCGCACAACGGATGACGGTCGCCGGGCTGATCGCGATGGCCGTCGGCTGCCTTGCACTGTCGGTGTTGCCACGGACAATCGGCATCGGCGGTTACGTTGTGCCTATGGTGGTCATCACACTCGGCTATGCGGTCTTCCAGACGGCCAACAACACCACGGTCATGACCGATGTTGCGCCAGACCAGCGCGGTGTTGTCTCGGGCATGCTCAACCTGTCGCGCAATCTCGGACTCATCACCGGAGCCTCCGCGCTGGGCGCCGTGTTCGCCCTTGTCTCGCAGGCAGCCGACATCGCCACCGCGCAACCCGAAGCCGTAGCCCACGGAATGCGGGTCACCTTCGCGGTAGCGCTGGGGCTGATCGTGGTTGCGCTTTGTGTAGCGCCGACTCGACCACCAGCAATCGACCGCCCTCCTCAACCCACCACAAAACCTCTGTAGGAGCTGCCGCAGGCTGCTCCTACAGAGGGATGTGTTGGCTCTTGCGGATTCAGCGGGTCTTACTGTTTGATCACAACCAGCGGTTCGCCTTTCTTCACGATGTACGTCGCCAGTTCGGAGCCGGTTTTTGTCCCGACGTTCTTCGCGATATGCGCGACGCCAGCCGGGATGTACAGCGAGTCACCGGCCTTCAGCGTGACCGGAGGCTGCCCTTCCAGTTGATATTCGAACGTGCCGTCGATGACATAAGCCACTTCCACGCCTGGATGGGAGTGGTTGGGTGACGAGACGCCCGGATCAATATCAACCCGAACCTGGATCACTTCGCGACCGTCGACGTCGAGATCCTTTTTCAGAAGATCGGTGCGATGAATCCCTGTCTGCCAGCTTTTTGCAGGGGCTTTCACTTCTTCGGCCTGAGACACGCCGGAGAACGCAGCGAGTGCGGCGGTGGTGACAACAGCGACACCGAGCATTTTGACAGCGTGACGAGCATTGATGCGGTACATGGCGTTTCTCCGGTTATACCGTTGTGGTGCCCTCATTAGGCCGCCGCCGTGTATCCCGTACGTGTCGTGGACGCCATGGATTTGTAAGCGAAGATAGCTGTGGGCGCGGCGGATACTTAGGGATACAAACGGCCAACTCATCTGGAGGTGTTGAGCACCACTGCCGCACGAATCAGCGCCTTGAGCGCCTGCTCATCAATCGCATCGCCCTCATGCAGATCAATCGCCCGTCGGGTGTTTCCCTCAAGGCTGGCGTTGAAGAGGCCCGAGGGATCGTCCAGCGAGGCGCCCTTGGCGAAGGTCATCTTCACGGCGGTCTTGTACGTCTCTCCCGTGCAGATGATCCCGGCATGCGACCACACCGGCACGCCTCGCCACTTCCATTCCTCGACCACGTCGGGGTCTGCCTGCTTGATGATCGCCCGGATGCGCGCGAGCGTCTCGCCCCGCCAGTCATCCAATTCCTTGATTCGGGTGTCGATCAGCGCAGAGGCCGATTCGCCGCCGCTGCTTTCCTTCTTCATGGTGCTCGCTCCTGTGCAACAAGGGTCGAATCAGTATTGCCGACTTGCGCAATCTCTCCAGGCGCAACGTGACCGGCTGGCCGCACAAGGTTGCGAGTGAGGCAATCGCGGCCTATGGTCCAAGCGATGCATTGTTGGCAACGGAGGCGCGAGGACGTGCTGCCGGTTGCCGTCCTTCAGTGCGAATACCCGCGAAGAGGTGACAACATGCTGAACGATTCCCGCCCTGCCGTGCTTGAACTGATTGGCAACACGCCGCTGGTGCGCGTCAGCCGTTTTGATACCGGCCCGTGCACGCTGTTTCTCAAGCTCGAATCGCAGAACCCCGGCGGCTCGATCAAGGACCGCATCGGCCTGGCGATGATTGACACCGCCGAGCGCGATGGTCGGCTCAAGCCCGGTGGCACGATCGTCGAAGCCACGGCCGGCAACACCGGGCTCGGCCTGGCGCTGGTCGGCCGCGCCAAGGGTTATCGAGTGGTGTTGGTGGTGCCGGACAAGATGTCCACCGAGAAAGTCCTCCACCTCAAGGCCATGGGCGCCGAGGTGCACATCACCCGCTCCGACGTCGGCAAGGGCCATCCCGATTATTACCAGGACGTCGCGGCGCGGCTGGCGCTGGACATTCCCGACGCATTCTTCGCCGACCAGTTCAACAACCCCGCCAACCCGCTCGCCCATGAGTGCAGCACCGCGCCGGAGATCTGGGCGCAGACCCAGCATGACGTGGATGCCATCGTCGTTGGTGTCGGTTCGGCCGGCACGCTGACCGGGTTGACCCGATTCTTCAAGCGCGTGCAGCCGGATCTGGAAATGGTGCTGGCCGATCCGGTCGGTTCGGTAATGGCCGAATACAGCCGCAGTGGCACCATGACCACACCCGGTTCGTGGGCCGTGGAAGGTATCGGTGAAGACTTCATTCCGTCGATTGCCGACCTGTCCAGCGTGCGCCACGCCTATTCGATCAGCGACGAGGAAAGCTTCGACCACGCCCGCCAGTTATTGCGCGCCGAAGGCATTCTCGGCGGTTCTTCGACCGGCACCTTGCTGGCCGCGGCGCTGCGTTATTGCCGCGAGCAAACCGAGCCGAAGCGCGTGGTCAGTTTCGTCTGCGACACCGGCACCCGCTACCTGTCGAAGGTCTACAACGACCAGTGGATGAACGATCAAGGGCTGCTGGCACGCAAACCTTATGGCGATCTGCGCGACGTGATCGCGCGGCGGTTCGAGGATGGCCGGGTGATCAGCGTCGGCCCGGACGACACCTTGCTCACGGCATTCCAGCGCATGCGCCTGGCGGATGTGTCGCAACTGCCGGTGCTGGTGGACGGCAAGCAACTGGTCGGTGTGATCGACGAATCCGACATTCTGCTGGGCATGGCGGAAGATCCTTCACACTTCCGCTTGACCGTGGCCAGCGCAATGACCGACAAAGTGGAAACCCTGCCAGCCAGCGCCAGCATGGCCCAGCTGCAGACCGAACTCGATCGCGGACTGGTGGCAATCATCGCCGACGCGTCGGGCTTCCATGGCCTGATTACCCGCGTCGACCTGCTCAATCATTTGCGGAGATCCCTTGCATGAGTCAACACGATGAAAACGCCGCGCCGCGCGCCTTCGCTACTCGGGTGATCCACGCCGGGCAGGCACCGGACCCGACCACCGGCGCATTGATGCCGCCGATTTATGCCAACTCCACCTACCTGCAACAGAGCCCCGGCGTGCACAAGGGTTTCGACTACGGTCGCTCGCACAACCCGACGCGCTTTGCCCTCGAGCGCTGCGTCGCCGACCTGGAAAGCGGCACCCAGGCCTTCGCGTTCGCCTCGGGGCTGGCGGCGATCTCCACCGTGCTGGAGCTGCTCGACGCCGGCTCGCACATTGTCTCTGGCAATGACCTGTACGGTGGCACCTTCCGGCTGTTCGACAAGGTGCGCAAACGCAGCGCCGGCCATCGTTTCAGTTTCGTCGACCTGACTGACCTCGCGGCCTTCGAAGCGTCCTTGCAGGACGATACGCGGATGGTCTGGGTCGAGACGCCGAGCAACCCGTTGCTGAGCCTCACGGACCTTACCGCCGTCGCACGCATCTGCCGCGCGCGCGGTATCATTTGCGTGGCCGACAACACCTTTGCCAGCCCGTGGATCCAGCGGCCGCTGGAGCTGGGTTTCGACATCGTGCTGCACTCGACGACCAAATACCTCAACGGCCACTCCGACGTGATCGGCGGCATCGCCGTGGTCGGTCAGAACCCCGAACTGGCGGAACGCCTGGGCTTTTTGCAGAACTCGGTGGGTGCGATCGCGGGACCGTTCGACGCCTTCCTGACCCTGCGCGGCGTGAAGACCCTGGCGCTGCGCATGGAGCGACACTGCAGCAACGCGCTGGAACTGGCGCAATGGCTGGAACGTCAGCCGCAGGTGGCGCGCGTCTACTATCCGGGCCTGCCGTCACACCCCCAACATGAATTGGCCAAGCGGCAGATGCGCGGTTTCGGCGGAATGATTTCTGTCGATCTGAAAAGTGATCTGGCCGGCGCCACGCGCTTCCTCGAGAGCGTGCGTATCTTCGCCCTGGCCGAGAGTCTGGGCGGCGTGGAAAGCCTGATCGAGCACCCGGCGATCATGACCCACGCCACCATCCCCGCCGACACCCGCGCACAACTTGGGATCGGCGACGGGTTGGTACGATTGTCGGTGGGGGTTGAGGATGTCGAGGATTTGCGTGCGGACCTGGCTCAGGCGCTGGCGCGGATCTGAACAACGGAGGGGCATCCAAACCTTTGCGCAATCTCGCAAAGGTTTACTGTTCACACTTAGGCTCGCGTGCACACGTGTGTGGCAAGGGGATTTATCCCCTCGCCACAGGTTTCTTTCCCGCCTGAAGATTTACTCAAGTGAACAGCATCAGTGCCTGTGCGTTATTTGTCGGATTTGATGCTGGTCCAGACCCGCGTACGAACCCGTTCGAGTTTTTGCGGCAACGGCTGCACCACGTAAAGTGTTTTCAACGCTTCGCTGGTCGGTGTCAGGTTCGGGTTGCCGGTGATCTCTTTGTTGATCAGCGCAATCGAGTCCTTGTTGGCGTTGGGGTAGCCGAGGAAGTCACTGATCGGGGCGATGACTGTCGGGTCCAGCAAGGTGTTGAGAAATTCGTGGGCTTCTTCAACGTTCTTCGCGCTTTTCGGGATGGCGAAGGTATCAAACCAGATCGGCGCACCTTCCTTCGGCAAGCGCCAATCGACCACCACGCCGTTGCCCGCCTCCTTGGCGCGATTGCCGAACTGGTAAAAGCTGCCGGAGTAGCCGATGGCGACGCAGATATCGCCGTTGGCGATGTCGGTCATGTACTTGGCGGAGTTGAAGTAGGTGACGTAAGGCCGGATTTTCAGCATCAGTGCCTTGGCTTTTTCGTAGTCGTCCGGGTTCTGGCTGTTAGGGTCCAGGCCCAGGTAGTGCAACGCCAGCGGCAGGATTTCCGAAGGTGAGTCGAGCATCGCGACGCCGCAGGATTTGAGCTTCTCCATGTTCTCCGGCTTGAACACCAGGTCCCAACTGTCCACCGGCGCATTCTCGCCCAGCGCGGCCTTGACCTTGGCCGGGTTGAAGCCGATCAGCACGGTGCCGTACATGTAAGGCACGCCGTATTGATTGCCGGGGTCGTTCTTGTCCAGCAACGCGAGCAGTGCCGGGTCCTGGTGCTTCCAGTTCGGCAGTTTGGACTTGTCGAGCTTCTGGAACACTCCGGCCTTGATCTGGGTTTCGATGAACTGGTTGGACGGCACCACCAGGTCATAGCCCGAGTTACCGGTGAGCAACTTGGCTTCCAGCGACTCGTTGGTGTCGAAGGTGTCCCAGGTCACTTTGATGCCGCTTTTCTCGGCGAAGTCCTTGGGCACGGACGGCAGGATGTAATCCGCCCAGTTGTACACCCGCAGTTCCCGCTGTTCGGCGTGCACGGCGCTGGCCAGCAGCGTCAGCCCACACACGGTGGCGCCCAGTATGCGTTTCATCGTGACCATGAATGAATTCCCCAAGTGTGTCGCTCGTTGGTTTTTATGTTCTGTGCACGGCAGGACTTGAAAATTGCCAAGGGCAAGGAAAACGGGATTCTTGTTGTGATGTTGTCAGCGTGCTGGAACAGCAACGCTGCTTCGATTCTTGCTGACGAACTGGGCAGTTCATAGTGCGAGGTCGGCCAAAAGGGGATCGAAATGGCCAATATCGGTGTCCGCTTGATCTGGTCGTTAGTGGGGGCTTTGTTCCCCTGAAACATAGAATCTCCCACAGGGAGCTGCGGTGTTTTGCGGAGACAATGACGAAAACGACAAAGCCCGCACAAGGCGGGCTTTGGGATTCGAGTAGGTGGCCGGTGCTGGTCTCCGGCTTACAAGGTTTATCAGGATTCTCACAGAACAGTTTTGTGCTCTTCTGCTTCACACGGCATAAGGGCTGGATCTCAGCGCGGAGATCTTTCTAACCGTGTACCCTTCGGAACGCGCCCCACGTGTCCTTGCCATCCGTTTGCGCATCAGTCTGCGTCTTCACCTACATGTTCAATAGTAGCCCACCGTCAGCCGTGCGGAACGGTATTTTTAGATCGATTTGATCCGCCACGAAGCCCGGCAGGAAGCAAAGAAAATAACCCTCCCGAAGCGGCCATCCCAGCATACCTGCGCAATTTGGCAACAGTGTTTCTCCAGCGGGCCGCTATTTGAGGAAAGCCTAAACTCTTAGCATCGACTTCACCCGGTGAACAAATGAATCAAACAGCCACTTAGTCACCGGGACCCACCGAAACTCGATGCGAAGGTGAACACCATGAAAACGTTAAAGATCGCGATGTTTCTGGCACTTGCCGGTGTAGCCGCACAGGCCTACTCGGATGAAACTCCCACTGATGCGGCCAGCCAGATTCCGGTTGAAAGTTACTCTTACGGCATGAAACTCGACATCCAGAAAATCATTACCGTGTCCGATACAGGAGACGAGTGCGCGCCCGTGCCGAAGCAAATGACCTATGAAGACTCGAAGGGTCAACGCCATATCCTTCAGTACCAGGTGATGGGCACCGGCTGTTCGAATGGTTGAGGACCGTGCGGACGATGGGGGGTCGACACTCCATGCCTGCCGCCCCCCCTGCATCAGCGCCCGGCGGCTGAACCGGCGATCGCTTCATCGGATGCCAATAACACCGGTATGTAATCCTTCAGAAATTCCACCCATGTCTTTATCTTTGCATCCACGAATTTTCGTGACGGGTAGATCGCAAACAAGTTGAACTCTTCAAAGTGATACTCCGGCAATACACGCACTAACGTGCCTGCTCTCAGACCGTCAACGGCAGATGCAATCGGTTGAATACCGATCCCCATCCCGTTTGTAATCGCGACAGTCATTGCATCGGCCGTGTTGACGTGAAACGGAGAGACCGGAATGTTCACCGTCTCCACGCCATCAGGCCCTTCGAATGCCCAGTTTTCAACCGGCATGACCGTATTCACGATCCGCAAACAATCATGTTCGCCAAGCGCCGTTGGAGACTCCGGACAGCCACGTTTCTTCAAGTACACCGGCGAGGCGCAGAGAATGCTGTAAGTGATGCCAAGCCTTTGCGCGACAAACCCTGAATCGGGCAGATCCCGCGCCAGCACAATCGACATGTCATACCCCTCCTCCAGCAAGTCAGGCAGTCGATTGGTCACGGTCAGGTCGAACATCACCGACGGATGCGTCTCCCTGTATTTGGCAATGGCATCGATCACGTAATGATTGCCGATGGCGGACATCGCGTGAATCTTCAGCCTGCCCACCGGGGTGGTATGAGCGGTGCCCGCTTCCTCGTCGGCTTCACGCATCTCATCCAGAATTTTCTCGCAGCGCTGCAAGTAGCGAACCCCGGCTTCGGTCAACGCCAGGCGCCGGGTAGTGCGGTTGATCAGGCGGGTTTTCAGCCTGGCCTCCAGACTGGTCACCGCTTTGGACACGTTGGTCGTGGTGGTGTCCAGTATCTGCGCCGCCGCCGTGAAGCTGCCGGTTTGAGCGACGGCGACGAAACAACGCATGGTCTGGAAAATGTCCATTGCAGGACCTCGGGAAAGGGATAAAAAAAAGCGACCTTACAGAAGGCCGCCCTTCTCGTCTCGGGTTACTGCTTGCGCGGAATAAACCCGGGCACACCGGTTTCCACCACCGAGTTGAAGCGTATCCGGGTTGTAATCTCCTCCTTGATCTCCAGCATCGCCCGGTGCGGCAGAGTGCAAAGATCGATGTTTTCCCGGATATGGCTCGGCGTGGCCGATGTGGTCAGGAACGCAACACCGCGTTGAATCGACCAGGCCAGTGCCACTTGCGCCGGGGTCTTCTGCACACGCCGGGCGATCCCGGTAAGCACCGCGTCTTCCAGTACATTCGGTTCCATGCCATGCCCGAGTGGCGCAAACGCCAGGACGATAATTCCATGTTGCTTGCAAAACTCAAGCAGTTCCCACTCCGGCAAATAAGGATGGGACTCGACTTGCACGACGGCGGGCTTGATCCGCGCTTCGGCGACAATCGCCTGCAACGCCGGCAACGTGACATCCGACAAGCCGATGGACCTGCATCGCCCCTCATCCACCAGGCGCTCAAGCGCCCTCCACGTCTCGATCAGCGTAACGCCTGAATCGTAGATCACGTTGCCTTGCTCATCCCGCGGGTCCTGATTGTCGCCCGGTTGAAAAGCAAACGGCGTATGGATCAGGTAGCAGTCGATGTAGTCGACCTGAAGGCGACGGCAACTGGCCTCGAAGGCCGGTTGAACCCGATCGGGACGATGGTTGGTGTTCCACAGTTTGGTGGTGATGAACAGGTCTTCCCGGCGGATCTTTCCACCTTCCAGCGTTTCCTTGATCGCCACGCCGACGCTGTCTTCGTTGCGATAACGCTCGGCACAATCGAAATGGCGAAACCCGGCGTCCAGGGCATCCTTGACCGCTTGGGTGGTGACGCTGAGATCGCGGAACAATGTGCCAAATCCAACCGCCGGCATTTCCACAGCGCCGTGATTCAGCGCAAATCTTGTATCGCGAAGGTCATCGTAAAAAGCTTCGTAAGACATATTTTCACTCCAATGTTCAGCGGCCGCAGCCTCTATTGATACGAAGGTTTCTGACCTTCGCGATAAGCAACCCGTTGCTCGAACGCACCGACGGAATTGCCGCCGAGCGCCACGTACAGCCGAACGGTGTCGAGGTACTGCGCAGTCTTCACGCGGATTCGACCCAGCAACGCCTGCTGATAGGCGCGTTCCGCTTCCAGCACCTGGAGAATGCTGTTCTCGCCCTGGGTGTAGGCTTGCCGGTTCAACTGCAAGCTGGTTTCAGCGGCGCGCAACGCGTCCTCCTGCGCGAGGTTTTCCTCGGCGTCATGGTTGATGGCTTGCAGCGTGTCGGCGACCTGGCCGAACGAACTGATCACGGTCTGCTGGTAACCGGCGAGCGTCGCGTTGTAGCCCTCGACCGCTGCCTGACGTTCAGCCTTGAGCGTACCGCCATCGAAAATCGGCCCCGCCAGCCCTGCCGCGAACCCCCAGAGTGCAGCACCGCCGTTGCCGGAAGCGGCCTGCGCCAACGACGCGGACAGGGTGACGTGGGGATAGAGATTCGCAGTCGCGACGCCAACCGCCGCGCTGGCCATGTGCAGTTGCGCCTCGGCCTGCATGACATCCGGCCGGTCGTGGGCCATTTCCGAAGGCACGCTGACGGGCACGTTGGCCGGCAAGACAAACTCGGCCAGGTCGAAGTCCGGCGCGCTCCAGTCGCCCGGGCCTTTGCCGGTCAGAATCGACAACGCATGACGTGCCGAATCACGCTGCTGCGCGAGGGGTGGCAACAGCGTGCGGTCCTGCGCGAGCCGCGTTTCAGCCAGCGAGACATCGATCTGCGTGGTGGTGCCGTTGGCGTGGGCCAGGCGCACCAGCTCGAGGTTCTTCGTGTCGTTGGCCAGCAGTTTCTCGACGGCCTGCATCTGCGCATTGGCCGAAGCCACCAGCAACGCCTGACTGGCGACACTGCCGGTCAACGTCAGGTACGCCGCTTCGTAGCGATGCTTCTGCAGATCGGTAAACGCTTGCTGCTGTTCGACCAGACGCTTGTTGCCACCGAACGCATCAAGGTCGAAACCGACCCGTGGTCCGATCGCATAGAAGTTGGACACGGACGGTTCTTTGGCGGTGTGTACCCGTTGCCGGCCGGCCTGGGCGCCAAAATCGACCTGCGGATACAGCGCGCCTTCCGCCGCCGCCACCGAGGACGCCGCTTGCCGGATCGTGGCGTCCGCCGCGACGAGCTCAAGGTTGCCGTCAATGGCACGACGAACCACCTTGTCGAGCTTCGGCGATTGAAAAGCGCTCCACCAGTCACCGCTCACTTTACGACCCGGCTGGATGCGCTTATCACCGTTCTGGCCAAGGCGCTGCTCGGCCTGTTGATCGTAGTGCTGCGACGTGCTCGGTGGTTGCATCTGATAATCAGGGCCCACGGTGCAGGCAGTCAGGAATACCAACGCCGCCATCGCACCGAAGGTGTTTTTGAACTGAGGTCCATTGATGAAGCGTGCATGGGATTTCATTGGGCAAACTCCACGTAAACTAGTTGGTCGGAACGGGCTTGCGAAGAAAGACAACCAGTGGACTGACCACCAGCATCGCCACCAGCAAAATCTTGAACTGGTCGACCACAGCGATAAAAGCCGCCTGGCCGGTGATCATTTCGTTGAGCCCCTCCAGCGCTTGCAGGGACGTCGGCACCGCGGCGTGATACGGCGTCAGGTTGCTCACCAGCGCCATGTGCATCGCTTGCGTGTTGTTGAAGAAAAACAGCTGCACGATCGCCACGCCGAGGGTGCTGCCGTAGACCCGCGACAGATTGAACAGGCCGGTGCCTTCCGGGCGCAGCGCGGGATCGAGCGTGCTGAACGCGACCTTGGTCAGCGACGGCATCAGGACGCCAATGCCGATCCCCTGGATCGCGCCTGCCACTGCCACGGGCGACCAGTCCATCAACGGCGAATAGCCGAGCATCAGCCAGTTGGCGTAAATCACCACGGCCACCCCCGCCGCGACGAACCAGCGACGGTCGAAACGCTCAGGAACACGGTTCATCAGCACAAACGCACCGACCAGTCCGATGCCACGCGGGATCGTCAACGAGCCCGTCGTGTCCGGCGGGTAGCCGAGAATTTCATCGAGCATCGGCGAGGTCAGGGCCATGGTCGACAACAGCACAAAACCGACGGCGAAGAAGATGATCGTCGACAGCACGAAGTTGCGATCATCGAACAAACGCTTATTGAGGAAATGCACCTTCGCCGTCAGTACATGCACCGCGAACAGGTACAGCCCCAACGCACAGCCCAATGCTTCCAGCCAGATCTCGGTGGAGGCAAACCAGTCCAGGCGCTCACCGCGATCGAGCAGCATTTGCAGGCTGATCAACCCCAGCGTGAAAGTGCCAAAGCCGAAGAAGTCGAACGCCGGCGCTTTCTCGGCTTTCTTCTCCTTGAGCAACAGCGCCATCACCAGGAAGATGTACGCCGCCAGCGGCAGGCTGATGTAGAAGATCGGCCGCCAGCCGTAATGCTCGCCAACCCAGCCGCCGATGCTCGGGCCGCTGACGATGCCGAACAGCACGACGGCCGTCCAGGTTGCGCCAAACTTCGCACGCTTTTCGGCAGGCAGCGTCTCCAGGGCAATCGCCATCGACAACGGCGCGAGCACGCCACTCGCCAGGCCCTGCATGATCCGCGCACCGATGAATGCCAGCGGAGTCGTTGCCATCGTGCCCAGCACCAGACCCAGCACAAAAAACGCCAGCGCTGCCTGATACACCCGCTTCAAGCCATGACGCGCAGCGAGCCACTGCGCGATCGGCATAGTGATAGCGCTCGCCGCGAGGTACGAGGTGAAGATCCAGCCAGCCTGATCGTCGGTCATCGACAGGCTGCCCTGAATCAACCGGAGTACCGCGTTCGGAACAGGCAGGTTCGCCGACTGCATGTAAGTCGCCAGCAGCGCGACGAACCTCAACGCCCGGGCGCCCTCTCCCGCTGGGGCGTTCATGACTCGGCACCTGCGGACAACAGCGCCTTGAGTGGATGCCACCACGGTGTGCGGTATCCGGTGTCGACCTTGACCGTGGCGCTGGTGCCCGAGTACAGCGGCAGCGCCGGACTCATTTCGTCGAGTTCAAGACGAACCGGCACCCGCTGCACCACCTTGACCCAGTTGCCGGTCGCGTTTTCCGGCGGCAGCAAGGCGAAGTCCGATCCGGCACCAGGGCTCATGCTGGTCACGTGGGCTTTGAAAATGTGATCGGGATAGGTGTCGACGCGAATGGTCGCTGCCTGGCCGGGGCGCATGTGCGTCACCTCCGTTTCACGGAAGTTGGCCTCGATCCAGATCTCGCGCTCGGACAGCAGCGCAAAGGCAGGCGCGCCGTTGTTGACGTAGTTGCCGACCTGCAAATCGTCGACCTTGGCGACGATGCCATCGTCCGGTGCGTACACCGTGGCATACGAGAGGTAAAGCTGCGCCTCGTCGAGCTGGGACCTGGCTTCGCGTACCGTCGGGTGGCTGTCGGCGACGATGTCGGGATTGCCGTTCAACGCAACGACCGTGTTGGCGATCTGCTGTTCGATGGACGCAATGCGTTGCCGTGCGACTTTAAGGTCGGTGTCCGCACGCTCGTAAACCGCACGCGAGACAAAGTCGGAAGCCACCAGCGCCTTCTTGCGGGCGAACTCTTTCTGATCGAAATTTGCCGACTCTCTGGCCGATTGCAGCTCAGCCTGTTGCTGGCGATAGCTGGCCTTGAGCCCGTCGATGCGCAACCGTGCCACGCTCAGCTGTGCTTCTGCGCGGTCAACCGCGATCTGCAACGGTTTCGGGTCGATGCGGAACAGGACCTGGCCCTTGTGAACGAGCTGGTTATCCTCGACTGCGATGTCGACCACTTGCCCTGAGATGCGTGCATTGATCGACGCTTTTGCCACCCGGGCGTAAGCGTTATCGGTAGAAACAAACGGAACTCCCGCCAGGTAGTGTGCGTACCCGTATGCCGCGAAAAGCACCGGAACGCCCACCATCAGCAGTGGCCGCAGTTTTTCCTTGAGCGGTTTCCTGGGCGCGTCTGGATGGGCCGGCCCTGGGTGCTCGAAGGTCTGTGTGGCTGGAATATCGAACTGTCTGGTCATGATCGGATGCACCTCTAACCGGGAAATCGGGCTAATACCCACTAAAAACAGCCTTGCCGTGCGCAAAAAGGAGGATCGCTCCGCCGCACCTGTTTCGTAGCCGCTTCACCCCGTTCGAGCTCCGCTACAACAAACCTGCAACCAAGGAATTTCTGGTTCCTTAATTTTGTGCGATGGTGTAAGAATATCCCCACCGAAATCTCCATTCAAGGATTTTGTACGACATGGAACAAAATAAAACCACCGAAGGAAAAGGCCGCGGCCGCCCTCGCGCCTATGACCCGCAGACAGCGTTGCAGCAGGCGCAGGGAGTTTTCTGGAGCACCGGCTATTCCGGCGCCTCGCTGGACAGCATTGCCACGGCAGCGGGCATGAATCGCCCGAGCCTCTACGCCGCATTCGGCGACAAGCACGCGCTCTATATAAAAGCGCTTGAGCAGTACTGGGAATTTGCTGCGGCGGCCATGCAAGCGGCGCTGACGGACGATAAGCTGACACTGCGCCAGGCGTTGACGCAGTTCTATGAAGGGCAGTTGGCGATCTACTTCTCGGGTGACGGCCAGCCCCGTGGCTGCTTTGCGATTGGCACGGCGACCACTGAGGCGGTCGAAGACCCGGAAATTCGCGAGGTGTTGTCGGAACGGCTCAGCCGTCTGGATGCCGATCTGGAAACGCGGCTGCGGGCGGCCATCGACAAGGGTGAGTTGAACAAGGATGTCGACCCGGCCGCCCTCGCCGTCCTCGCGTCATCGTTGCTGCACAGCATTTCGATCCGGGCGCGGGCAGGCAAATCCCGCGATGAGTTGACGGAACTGGCACGCAACGCGGTCAACGTGATGTGCGGTTGAGGTTTTTAAAGTGAGTGAAGGACTCGAAGACATTCTGGCCGATCATCTGGCGGTGATTTTTTGCGGGATCAACCCGGGCATGATGGCCGCGGCCCAAGGGCATCACTTTGCCGGCAGGGGCAACCGCTTCTGGCGCACGCTGCACCTTGCCGGCTTCACGCCTGAGGAAGTACGTCCGGAAAACGACCGGCAGCTTTTGCAGTATCAGTGTGGCTTGACCGCCGTGGTGGATCGGCCGACGGCGCGAGCGGACCAGCTCTCGGTAGATGAATTCACCGCCGCCGCTGCGAATTTCGAACAGAAAATCGCACGCCATGCGCCACGCTTCGTAGCGTTTCTCGGTAAAGCGGCGTATTGCGCGTTATCCCGCCAGCGAGAAATTGCCTGGGGCCTGCAACCAACGACGTTTGGCACTGCTACGGTGTGGGTGCTGCCCAATCCGAGCGGGCGCAACCTCGCCTTCAGCCAGGAACAGCTGGTGGCCGCTTACCGCCAACTCTATCTGGCCACCCACGAGGGCCAGCCATCGACCGCTTGAATACTGCGCCATAAGCAGCGCTTCAGACCCATTGAGATACAGTCGCTGGCAATGCTTTCAGAACAACAACAAAACAGGAGTTGAAGATGTCCGGACTGAAACTGCACCCCAACGCAGCTGCCTCCTTGAATCAATGGCACGCCATGATCCGCGAGGGTGACCTGCAAGCCCTGCCCGCCTTGCTGGACCCGAACGCGGTGTTCCGCTCACCGATGGCGCACACACCGTACCCGGGCGCCCAGGTGGTCACGATGATTCTGACCACGGTGTTTAACGTCTTTGAAGATTTCACCTACCACCGCGAATTGGCGACTGCGGACGGCTTGAATGTCGTCCTCGAATTCAGCGCCAAGGTCGGCGGAAAAGCGCTCAAGGGCATCGACATGATCCGCTTCGACGAGCAAGGCAAAATCGTCGAATTCGAAGTCATGGTTCGTCCGATGAGCGGTTTGCAGGCCCTGGGCGAAGAAATGGGCAGCCGCCTCGGTGCTTATCTGGCGGCCAGCAAGGCCTGACAACGATCGGGGTCACCGATCGGATTGACCCAACCACCTCCCGCCTCCCGACTACGCTCAACGTGAGTGCTGCATAAATGCCTGTTTCGTTGCATTATCGCAGCACTCAACGACTCGCCTGCCCTTGTGCTCCCCTGTTCGTCGCGCCTTCCAGTTGGCATGCGATATGCCCCGCTTTGACTGCCTGAGTGATTTCAGCCAGGCCCCATTAGCCAAATCGAGCCGATCCATCGATGGATATCCTGAATTTACTGACCAACAAGGCGCCGCCGCTGACCAGCACCCTCAGCGCTGACGGGCAACTGATCAGCCTGTCCCCCAGCCTGAGCGATCAACTGGGCTATGACCCCGAAGCGCTGCTGAACCAGCCGATCGAGCGCATCTTCAGTGTCGAATCGTTGCGTGCCGTGCAGTCGTTGTTTGCCAATCCGCCCGCCGATGAGCAAGTGCATAGCCTGGAACTGACCCTGATTCGCCACAACGGCGGCTTGCTGCCCGTGGTCGCTTGCGGATTGCTCGAATGGCGCTCGTTGCACCCGGCGCGCCTGCATCTGCTGAAAATCCCTCTCGGCGCACTGGGTCATCGCTTGCGGGAAATGCACAACGCCAATGAAGTCATGAGCCAGATGCTGCAAAGCGCCAAGGTCGCGTACTGGTGCATCGAGTTCGCCGAGGCGGTGGACATCAACACCTCCCCCGACGAAATCGTGCGCCAGGTGTTCGAAAACGACTCCCACTGGCGACTGTGCAATCGCGCCATGGCCGACGTGTATGAAATGCCTTCGGATGTCGATTTCAACCAGCAACCGGTGCGCCTGTACTGGCCGCGCAGCCCGGCCAACGAAGAGTTTGTGCGGCGCCTGATCGAAGCCGGTTTCCACGTGGACTGCGCGCTGTCGGTGGATCGCCGGCACGACGGCTCGCCGGCCTATGTCGAGAATGATGTGCGCGCGACCATCGTCAACGGCCATCTGTTGCGCATGTGGGGCAGCATTCGCGATGTCAGTCAGGAACTGCGCATGCAGCACGACGCCGAGCAGCGCATCGACGCCTTGCGCCGGGTGTTCGATGCGGTGCCTGACGCGGTGCTGGTGATCGATGAGCACTTGCAACCGCAATGGCGCAACGCAGCGTTCGAAGAAACCTTTGGCATCACCCATGGCGACGGCATCGCTCGGCTGCTGCTGGACAACGCCCTGCCCGAACGCACCTGGCACAGCCTGCCCTTGCCCGACTTGAGCGGACGCCAGCTGAATTTCAATGTGCATTGCTCGCGCATCCTGATTCGTGAAGGCGTGGCCTGGCGGGTGGCGGTGCTTCGCGAAAGTCAGGGCGTGCGCCGTGCCGAAGAGTTGCACCCATGAAAGACAAGAACCTGCCACCCACGCTGCAAATGGGCATGCGCTCTTCGGTCAACGTCAGCAGTGAAGTGCTGGGCGCCTTGCTGGAGACTCCCGCACTGCACGCCTTGCTCGACAGCTTCAGTGACGCGCTGATCGTGACGGACGGTGAAGGCCGGGTGCGCTTTCTCAACCTCGCCGCCGAGCGGGTCAACCGGGTGTCCCGCCAGCAAGCCAGCGGTTTGTCCGACAGTGAGTTTTACCAGCGCTCGGCGCTGAATTACGACGATTTTCAGGCGGCGCTGAATCGCGGCGGCAATAGCGCGCTTACCCGTTCGCGGGAAGGTCGGGTGCTGCTCAGCAGCACCCACGCCATTCCCACCGGGGCCTACGAAAAACCGTTCAGGATGCTGACCCAGAAAGACTTCGACGGCAGCCAGCCGCAGCGTCGCGCCTCGCTGGGCAACCGGCCGGTGGAAACCCAGGGCCTGCGCGATCCACAGGACAACGCATTGCATTTGTCGCCGCAGCTCTCGAGCATCGCCGATACCGGCGTGCGCGCATTCCGGCGGCGTGCGCGGTTGCTGCTGCTGGGTGAACCGGGCGTCGGCAAGACCGCCATCGCACGGCACATCCACCGCGCCGCCGGTTGGGGTGATCGGCCGTTCATTCACGTCAACTGCGGGAGCATCCCGGAGAGCCTGTTCGAATCGGAGATGTTCGGCTACGAACGCGGCGCCTTCACTGGCGCGTTGCAGGGTGGCAAGCAAGGTTATATCGAGGCCGCTTCGGGCGGGACGCTGTTCCTTGACGAGATCGGTGAAATCCCCTTGCACGTGCAGGCCAAACTGCTGAAGTTTCTTGAAGACAGCACCATCCAGTCGGTCGGTTCACCGTTGAGCAAAACGGTGCAGGTGCAGGTCATTGCCGCCACCAACAAAGACTTGCGTCACTTGGTGAGCATCGGTGAGTTTCGCGCCGACCTCTACTATCGCCTGGCGGTCCTGCCGGTAGAAATTCCACCGCTGCGCCAGCACCGGGATGACTTGCCGTTCCTCATCGACATTCTGCTGAGTCGCATCAATGGCGACCGCGAGCCGTCACTGAGCCTGTCCGCCGGTTGCCGCAAGCGGCTGTTGGGTTACGACTACCCCGGCAACATCCGCGAACTGGTGAACATCTTCGAACGGCTGGCGGTGCTCGCTGACGATGAAGCCCAGGAGCATCATCTGCCGGCTGAACTGCTCGACCCGGTGCGCCCTCAGGAGCGGGCAAAACCAGTGATGGCCGACGAAGAGGAGACGGAGCAAAACCTCAAGCTGCAGGTTCAGCATTTCGAACGCCAGGTCATTCTCAGGGCCGTGCATGTGTGCGGCAGCAAACGTAAAGCGGCGGTGCACCTGGGGATCGACATCGGGACGTTGATTCGCAAGCTCCAGCGCGACTGAAACCCGCAATGTCAGTGAGCACGCCGCTCCTACAGGGTTGCGTGTTGTTCCGGATGACACCTAACCGCTGCAAAAACGCATACATACCTGGTTACTTTTGCCTGTCCCTCACGCCCTGAAATCAAACAAATCCTTTATTTTCAATAGCTTGAATAACTGGCACGACCTGTGCTCCTGCTACCTGCAACCCACCATCGTTGGGCTTTGCATCAGGGCCGGCTTTCATCTAGCCGCGCCGGTAGCCAGGAGGAATAATAAAAATGTTGATCACCGGGATCAAAAGCCGACCGGTCTATGACCGGTTGCAACCGCTGCCGGGAGGTATCCGGCACATCATTGCCGGGCAAGGCAGCGGCGGTCGCGCCATGTTGCGCTTACTGGAAGAAATGGCTGGCCTGGACCGGCCGATTACCTTGCTCTACTCCCTGGAATCCTTTTCCGGCCAGGACTTCCTCACGCAGTTGCAGCAGCACCCCGAGCACCCACTGCATGTGCATGCAACCAACCAGTCGTTGATCGACGCGCTCAAAACCCTGCTCGGCGAAGCGCGCATGGGCACCCGCCTCTATCTCGCCGGTTCGGAAAGTTTCCTCGGCAGCGCCATGCAAGTGGCCACGCATTTCGACATGAACCGCGACGAAGTGCTGCGCGAGCACTCCGGCACGCTGGTTCGCCGCGTCTGGTGCGTGCATTGCGACACCTACACCGAAAACGTGACCCAACGCGTCTATGACTGCCCCGGCTGTGGCCTGACGCTGGTGGTGCGCGATCACTATTCCCGGCGGTTGGCGGCCTTTCAGGCGGTCAAGGCCGATGCTGAAGTCCCGGGTGAATTGCCCGAAGCCGAGGAGCTCGACACATGAGCCAGAACAATGGCACGTTGAACCTGCGCGTCGCCCGGATCGAAGCGGTGACCCCGGAAATCAAGCGCTTCACCCTGGTGTCGCCGACCGGCGCGCACTTGCCGGCCTTCTCCGGCGGCAGCCACGTCGTGGTGCTGATCGCCCATCAGCAGAACACCTTGCGCAACCCGTATTCGCTGCTGAGTTCGCCGTACGACACCAGCAGTTATCAGATTGCCGTGCGCCGGGTGGACGCCGGGCGCGGTGGCTCGGCGTCGCTGCATGACAACGTCAGTGAAGGTGATCTGATCGAGGTCACCCCGCCGGTCAACCTGTTCCCGCTGATCAAACAGGCACGCCTGCACCTGTTCATCGCTGGTGGCGTCGGCATCACGCCGGTGATTTCCCAGCTGGAAGAACTGCGCCTGAGCAAAGTGCCGTTCGAGCTGCATTACGCGGTGCGCGGTGCAGAACATGCGCAGCTCGGCCAGGAGTCGCAGGCCACTTACGGCGAGCAGGTTCACCTGTACCGCAAAGGCATTGAATCGCGCATGGAGATCGGCCGGGTGCTCGCCGACCGCCCGTTGGGCAGTCACGTCTATGTGTGCGGCCCGGACAGCATGATCGACGCCACGCTGGCCTGCGCCCGCGACCTTGGCTGGACTGACAGTCACGTGCACTTCGAGCGTTTCCTCGAACAGAGCAGCGGCGGCGAAGCCTTCAGTTTCACCCTCGGCCGCAGCGGCGCAACGATTGAAGTCTCGCCCGACCAGACCATGCTCGAAGCGGTCGAAGCCGCCGGCTACAGCATGCCGTACCTGTGTCGCGGCGGTGCCTGCGGGCATTGCGAAACCGCAGTGCTGGAACTCGACGGCGAGCTGCTGCACAGCGATGACTGGCTGTCCGACGAAGACAAGGTCGGCCGCAAGAAAATCATGCCCTGCGTATCCCGCGCCAAGTGCAATCGCCTGGTCATCGACCTCTGATCGACGGAGAACAAAATGAATATCCAATTCAATCCCGACGAAACCTATCGCGACGACTACACCTTCGCCAACAGCCCGGAAACCATCGCCCGCGCGCCCTTCCCGTTCCCCGATGACGACTACATGTATTCGATGAACCTCGAACCGCATGTGTCGGTGGGCGACGGTGCGTTTCGCGCCGCATTCGATATCGACGAACACTACATCAGCGAATGCCGGGACCGCGCTTTCACCCTTGAGAAAGATCCTGGCATGCACTACGTCTCGGCGCCGCACATGATGGAAGCGCAATGGGATTTGCTGGAGCTGATCATGGAGTCCTACGCCCGGGACTATCCGCAGTACTTCAGCCTGGCGCGTGAAGGTCGGCAGTGGCACTGGACCAACCGCCTGCTGGACATCGACGACCATTTCACCTTCGGCGACCCGGCCACCCTGCCCTACGAGCCGATGGAGTACGTGACCCGCCAGGCCCAGGGCGATTGGGTGTTGCAGGAAGAACGCGACGGCACGCTGTACTGGGGCGCGGGGATCGCCACCCAGCGCGCGGATTACTCGCTGCGTTTCAACCTCGGCATGAGCTGGGAGGAGTTCCACGGGCCGGTGCCGCTGGTCAAGGAAATCGGCATGCTCGACCGCGCCTTGAAGTTCCTGCTGCGCCTGCGCACTGGCCATCCGGTGCGTCGCCTGAACTGGTCGCTGACCGTTAACCCGCGCCTCGAAGTCTCGGCCGAAAGCCTGCCGGAATGGGCACCGGATCGGACCATCGTCACCGCAGAAAACGCCGGCAAACTGGTTTACCTGCGCATCGAGTTGCAACCGCTGCATCGCCTGCCGCGCAGTAACGCCATCGTCTTTCCGATCCGCACGTACCTGCTCAGCCTCGAAGACATCGCGACCAACCCGGCGTGGGCCCGACGCATGCACCGGGTGCTGCGGGACTTGAATCAGCAATTGGTTGATTACAAGGGTTTCAGCCGTTATCGCGATGCTGCCGTTGAATGGCTGTCGCAGTACGACGACGAAACCAAAGCCTGACGCGATCCCCTGTGGGAGCCAGCCTGCTGGCGATGGCGGTCTTGAGGTCGCTATGGCTCCCACAGGTTCGAGGTGTCCGTGAGACCCCCATACAACAAAAAGATCGACAAGAACATCGGCCGGCCAACCGGCCAACCCAGCAAACACCTGCCATTGATAATGAGGAAATAAAATGAGTGGCTCATCCAACACGCGTGCAAGCGTCAGCGCCGATCAGGACGCGGAACAACTCCGCGCCCTCGGCTACAGTTCGGACTTCAACCGCAGCATGAGCCTGTGGGAGAACTTCTCCCTGGGCTTTACCTACCTGTCGCCGGTCGTCGGCGTCTACACCCTGTTCGGTTTGTGCCTGGCCGCCGGCGGCCCGCCGATGTTCTGGTCCTACCTGCTGATCGGCGCCGGGCAATTGCTGGTGTGCCTGATCTTCGGTGAAATCGTCTCGCAGTTCCCGATTTCCGGGGGTGTCTATCCGTGGGCCCGTCGCCTGGTGGGCAAGCGCTGGGCGTGGATGGTCGGCTGGGTGTATGCCTGGGCGTTGTGCGCCACCATCGCTGGCGTCGCCGTGGGCGCCGGGCCGTACCTGGCGATCATGTTGGGTTTCAATCCCGGTCCCGAAGCCAACATCTACATTGCCCTGACGATCATCCTGCTCTCGACCGCCCTCAACCTGGTGGGCACCAAACTGCTGGCGCGGGTGGCGATGTTCGGCTTTCTCTGCGAGCTGGTCGGGGCGATTCTGGTCGGCGGCTACCTGCTGATCTTCGAGCGTCATCAGCCATTCAGCGTGCTGTTCGACACCTTCAACCTTGAGGTCAACGGCTCGTACTTGCCGGCGTTCCTCGCGGCCTCGTTGGCGGGTCTGTTCCAGTACTACGGCTTCGAGGCCTGCGGCGATGTCGCCGAAGAAACCCCGAACCCGGGCAAGCGCATTCCGAAGGCGATGCGCATGACCATTTACATCGGTGGCGCGGCGGCGATGTTCGCCTGCCTGGCGCTGATTCTCTCGGTGCCGGACATGGCCAAGGTCCTGGCCGGTGAAGACACCGACCCGGTGGCCACCATCCTCGCCAATGCTTTCGGTCCGGTAGGTTCGCGACTGGTGATGGCGGTGGTGATGGTGTCGTTCATCTCTTGCGTGCTGAGCCTGCAAGCGGCGGCCAGTCGTCTGCTGTTCGCCTATGCCCGTGACGAAATGATCATCGGTAGCTCGCTGCTCAAACGCCTCTCGGGCAACCATGTGCCGTCGTTCGCGTTGCTGATCAGCGGCCTGGTGCCCGCGGCGATTGTCTGCCTGGGCATGTTCATGGCTGATGCCGTGGCGACCATCGTCGGATTCGCGGCGATTGGTATCTACGTGGCGTTCCAGCTGATCGTCGTCGCCGCGTTGATCGCCCGCGCCAAGGGCTGGCGCCCGAACGGGCAGTTCACGCTGGGTGCATGGGGCTTGTGGGTGAACCTCGCTGCGTTGATTTATGGCGTCTGCGCCATTGTCAACATGGTCTGGCCGCGCTCGCCGGATGCGCCGTGGTACATCAACTTTTCGATGATCCTGACCACGCTGGTGGTGATGGGCGCTGGGCTGGTTTACATGCTGCTGGGCAAGCCGTACGACAAAGGCACGGCGCCCGCGGGGGATGCGTGGAAGTTCTCGAAACCGCAGGTTAAGGATGCTGACCTGTCCGGTGCTTCGATCAATCGATCGACGATCTGACAACGACTGCCCCGAAAGGAACCGGATCCTGTGGGAACGGGCTTGCCCGCTCCCGAACGGATTCGGTTCCGACAGAAAAACAATAGATTCGAAGAGGACAACGCCATGCAAACCCAACTCTTGATCAACGGCCAACTGCTCGACGGCGAAGGCCCCGCCCAACCGGTGTTCAACCCGGTCCTCGGTCGCGTGCTGGTGGAAATCAACGAAGCCAGCGAAGCCCAGGTCGATGCCGCCGTGCGCGCTGCCGATGCCGCGTTCGACAGCTGGTCGCAGACTCCGCCCAAGGAGCGCTCGCTGCTGCTGCTCAAACTCGCCGACGCCATCGAAGCCCACGGCGAAGAGCTGGCCAAACTCGAATCCGACAACTGCGGCAAACCCTACAGCGCCGCGTTGAACGACGAGATTCCGGCGATTGCCGACGTGTTCCGGTTCTTCGCCGGCGCCAGCCGTTGCATGAGCGGCTCGGCCGGCGGTGAATACCTGGCCGGCCACACCTCGATGATCCGCCGCGATCCGGTGGGCGTGATCGCCTCCATCGCGCCGTGGAACTACCCGCTGATGATGGTCGCCTGGAAAATCGCCCCGGCCCTCGCCGCCGGTAATACCGTGGTGCTCAAGCCGTCGGAGCAAACCCCGCTGACCGCGCTGCGCCTGGCGCAACTGGCGTCGGAAATCTTCCCGGCCGGCGTACTCAACCTGGTGTTCGGCCGTGGTCCTTCCGTCGGCAGCCCATTGGTCACTCACCCGAAAGTGCGCATGGTGTCGCTGACGGGCTCCATCGCTACCGGTTCGAACATCATTTCCAGCACTGCCGACAGCGTCAAGCGCATGCACATGGAACTGGGCGGTAAGGCCCCGGTGATCATCTTCGACGACGCCGACATCGACGCCGCCGTGGAAGGCATTCGCACCTTCGGTTTCTACAACGCTGGCCAGGACTGCACCGCGGCCTGCCGTATCTATGCGCAGGAAGGCATCTACGACAGATTCGTCGAGAAGCTCGGCGCGGCGGTCAGCAGCATCAAGTACGGCCTGCAGGATGACCCGTCGACCGAACTGGGGCCGCTGATCACCGCGCAGCACCGCGACCGGGTGGCCGGTTTTGTCGAACGCGCCATGGCGCAATCGCACATCCGTTTGATCACCGGCGGCAAGGCGGTTGAAGGCAATGGTTTCTTCTTTGAACCGACGGTGCTGGCCGACGCGCTGCAGGACGACGAAATCGTCCGTCGCGAGGTGTTCGGGCCGGTGGTGTCGGTGACCAAGTTCGCCGATGAAGCGCAGGTGCTGGGCTGGGCCAACGATTCGGACTACGGCCTGGCGTCGTCGGTGTGGACCGCCGACGTCGGTCGCGCGCATCGCCTGTCGGCGCGCTTGCAGTACGGCTGCACCTGGGTGAACACGCACTTCATGCTGGTCAGCGAAATGCCCCACGGCGGTCAGAAATTGTCCGGCTACGGGAAGGACATGTCGATGTACGGGCTGGAGGACTACACCGTTGTGCGGCATGTGATGTTCAAGCACTAAAAGCTTCGCGAGCAAGCCGGCTTCCACATTTGACCGCATGCCCCTGTGGAAGCGGGCTTGCCCGCGATGGCCTTACCGCTGATCCAACGCCAGGCCCTACAACGTCCTCTGCCCGTTGCCGATGTCCTTGGCTTTCTCGATCCCCCATTCCATCGCGGCCTCCATGTCGAGAAAATGCAGCGCGGGATGGTCGTTCTCCTCAATGGCCGAGCCATCAGGTCGGTAGACACCTATGAACATTCCCAACGAACCGTCCCGCAGGATCTCGGCCTTGACCTCGATGCTGCATCCGTTCGACAGCGTTTCCGTGTGGCGCAAATGGCGTTCAGTCATTGTTGCGTTCCTCCGGGTAGTTAAGTCGGTCAACGCGTACCGCAGTCCCTATTTTTAGTTCAAAAAACCGCTGAAAGGCCTGGTGTACAAGGGTGCAAGACAGCGGCGCAATGCCACCTATACTACAAGCCACCGCCCCCTCGGGGTCTGCACTCCCAACAATAAAAAGCAGAGGTGGAACATGGTCTGGCAGCAAATCTACGATCCGTTCGGCAACCCGGTCATTTCAACCATCATGGCAGCAGTGCCGGTCGTGGTGATGCTGGCGGCCCTGGCGTTCTTCCACATCAAAGCACATTTGGCGGCATTGCTCGCCCTCGCCTCCGCCCTGGTCATCGCGATCTTCGCCTTCGGCATGCCGGCGAACATGGCAGGCTCGGCCGCCCTGTATGGCGCCGCCAACGGTTTGCTGCCGATTGGCTGGATTGTGCTCAACATCATCTTCCTGCACCGACTGACCACCGAGAACGGCTCGTTCAAAGTGCTGCAAGACTCGCTGGCGCGCATCACCGATGATCGACGCCTGCAGTTGTTGCTGATTGCCTTCTGCTTCGGCGCCTTTTTCGAAGGCGCTGCCGGTTTCGGTACACCGGTGGCGGTGACCGGGGCGATTCTGATCGGTCTGGGCTTCTCGCCGCTGGCCGCGTCCGGCCTGGCATTGATCGCCAACACCGCGCCCGTGGCCTTTGGCGCGCTGGGTACGCCGATCATTACGCTGGCCAAGGTCACCGGGCTGGATGAAATGGAGCTGTCGATGATGGTCGGGCGGCAATTGCCGTTTTTCTCGGTGATCGTGCCGTTCTGGTTGATCTGGGCCTTCGCCGGCTGGCGCAAGATGCTGGAAATCTGGCCGGCCATCCTGGTGGCCGGCGTCAGTTTCGCCGTGCCGCAATTCCTGGTGTCCAACTACCACGGGCCAATGCTGGTGGACGTGATTGCCGCGCTGATTTCCATGGCCTGCCTGACCGGTTTTCTCCGGGTGTGGAAACCCGCGACGGTGCACACCTCCGCTGCGCTGTCCGGGCGTGTCGATAATTCCAAAATCGCCGACGAGCATGACGAAAAACCCGTTGCCAGTACGACCTTTGCCAGCGACGCCAAGCCTGCTGTCATGCGCGCGTGGATGCCGTGGATCATCCTCACGGTGTTCGTTTTCGCCTGGGGCACCCAGGGCTTCAAAAACATGTTCGATACCCGTCCGGCGATCGATCCGGTCACACACTCCGCCAAGCTCGACCCTCAAGGCAAACCGCTGCGCGAAGCGAACCCGATCTTTGCTCCGGTCATCACCTTCGGCACGATCCACCAGCAAATCGAAAAAGTCCCGCCGGTGGTGCCTGCGCCTAAAACCGAAGACGCGGTCTACAAATTCACCTGGTTGACCAGCACCGGCAGCGGCATCTTGCTGGCGGCGATCCTGGGCGGGCTGCTGATGGGCTATTCCATCCCGCAACTGATCAAGCAGTACCTGCGAACCATCTGGGTCGTGCGTTATTCGCTGATTACCATCGTGGCGATGCTCGCCCTCGGCTTCCTCACCCGTTATTCGGGGCTGGACGCCACCATGGGCCTGGCGTTCGCGGCGACAGGCATCTTCTACCCGATGTTCGGCACCCTGCTCGGCTGGCTTGGCGTGGCGCTGACGGGTTCGGACACGGCGTCCAACGTGCTGTTTGGCGGCTTGCAGAAAGTGACTGCCGAGCAACTGGGTCTTAGTCCGGTGTTGATGGCGGCGGCCAACAGTTCCGGTGGGGTCATGGGCAAGATGGTTGATGCGCAGTCGATCGTGGTGGCCTCGACCGCCACGCGTTGGTACGGCCATGAAGGGGAGATTCTGCGTTATGTGTTCTTCCATTCCATCATTCTGGCGATTCTGGTGGGTGGGTTGGTGACGTTGCAGGCTTATGTGTCGCCGTTTACGCAGATGGTTGTGGGTGGGCATTAAGCGGATGCGGTTTGCCTGGGTTTTGGGTGCAGGCGCTTGGGGGCATATCCGTTTTTTTGGTAACGGCGGCTATTGGTTCCGCCCTTACGGCGGGTTACTTGGCGCTTTTCCAATTAACCCGCCGTAAGAGCAGAACCATAAGCAGCCGTTACCGCAGAAACGGATATTCACCCAAACGCTCAAACAAACAGACCGCTGCCCCGGCAATGCACGAACGGAGTATCGTAAAACGACTATGAACATTCTCTACGATGAACGCGTTGATGGTGTGCTACCGGACGTCGACAAGGCCGCCTTGCTGCGAGCTCTGCAAACCCGCTTGCCGAAGCTGGAAGTGCTGCATCAACAGGAAGAGTTGAAACCGTACGAATGCGACGGCCTCTCGGCTTATCGCACCACGCCCCTGCTGGTGGTGTTGCCACGCCACCTCGACGAGGTGCAAGGCGTGCTTCGGCTCTGTCATGAGCTGCAGGTCCCGGTGGTCGCCCGCGGCGCCGGCACCGGTTTGTCCGGCGGCGCATTGCCGCTGGAAAAAGGCGTGCTGCTGGTGATGGCGCGTTTCAACAACATTTTGCACATCGACCCCGCCGCCCGCACCGCACGGGTCCAGCCGGGTGTACGCAACCTGGCGATTTCCCAGGCAGCGGCACCGTTCGGCCTGTACTACGCGCCCGACCCGTCTTCGCAAATCGCCTGTTCGATCGGCGGCAATGTCGCTGAAAACGCCGGCGGCGTGCATTGCCTGAAATACGGTCTGACCGTGCACAACCTGCTCAAGGTCGACATCCTTACCGTCGACGGCGAACACCTGACGTTGGGCTCCGATGCCCTCGACTCGCCCGGCTTCGACCTGCTGGCGCTGTTCACCGGTTCCGAAGGCATGCTCGGGGTGATCACCGAAGTCACGGTCAAACTGCTGCCCAAACCGCAGACTGCGAAGGTGCTGCTGGCGGCGTTCGATTCCGTCGAAAAAGCCGGTCGCGCGGTCGGTGACATCATCGCCGCCGGCATCATTCCCGGTGGCCTGGAAATGATGGACAACCTGGCGATTCGCGCCGCCGAAGACTTTATCCACGCCGGTTACCCAGTGGACGCCGAAGCGATTCTGCTGTGCGAACTCGACGGGGTCGAAGCCGATGTCCACGACGACTGCGACCGCGTGCGCCAGGTGTTGGAAAACGCGGGCGCCACCGAAGTGCGTCAGGCCAGGGATGAAGCCGAGCGCGTGCGTTTCTGGGCCGGGCGCAAGAATGCCTTCCCGGCCGTGGGTCGCCTTTCGCCGGATTACTACTGCATGGACGGCACGATCCCGCGCCGCGAGTTGCCCGGTGTGCTGCGTGCGATTGCGGCGCTATCCGCCGAGTATGACTTGCGCGTCGCCAACGTTTTCCATGCCGGTGACGGCAACATGCACCCGCTGATTCTGTTCGACGCCAATCAACCGGGCGAGCTCGACCGCGCCGAAGCCCTGGGCGGCAAGATCCTCGAATTGTGCGTGAAAGTCGGCGGCAGCATTACCGGTGAACACGGCGTGGGCCGCGAGAAAATCAATCAGATGTGCGCGCAGTTCAACAGCGATGAACTGACCGTATTCCATGCCGTCAAGGCCGCGTTCGATCCGAGTGGCTTGCTCAATCCGGGCAAGAACATTCCGACCCTGCACCGCTGCGCCGAGTTTGGCGCCATGCACGTGCACATGGGGCAGCTGCCCTTCCCTGAGCTGGAGCGTTTCTGATGCGCAGTGAACGGGATATCGATGACAGCGCCGTGCTGCTGGAGCAGGTCAACCAGGCCCTGGAAAACGCCACGCCGCTGCGGATTCAGGGTTCCAACAGCAAGGCGTTTCTGGGCCGTATCGTTGCGGGTGAAGTCCTCGACACCCGCGCGCACCGCGGCATCGTCAGCTACGACCCGACCGAACTGGTGATCACCGCCCGGTGCGGTACGCCATTGTCGGAATTGACCGAAGTGCTGCACGACGCGCAGCAAATGCTGCCCTGCGAACCGCCCTCCTTTGGTGACGACGCCACGGTGGGCGGGATGATCGCCTGCGGGCTGTCGGGACCGCGACGGCCATGGTCAGGTTCGGTGCGCGACTTCGTCCTCGGCACGCGGGTCATCACCGGGCATGGCAAACACTTGCGCTTCGGCGGCGAAGTGATGAAGAACGTCGCCGGCTACGACCTGTCGCGCCTGATGGCTGGCAGCTTCGGTTGCCTTGGCGTGATCACGGAAGTCTCGCTCAAGGTGCTGCCCAAACCACGCCAGTGCCTGAGCATCAGCCTGGAAATGGACAGCGATCGCGCCTTGCTGCGACTCGCGGAATGGGGTCAGCAACCGCTGCCGATCAGCGCCGCGTGCCACGACGGAACGCGCCTGCACCTGCGACTGGAGGGTGGCGAAGGCTCGGTGGCGGCGGCCCATGACCGGTTGGGCGGCGAGCTGCTGGACAGTGCTTACTGGACGGATCTCAACGAACACCGCCTGAGTTTCTTCGACGAGGATCAGCCGCTCTGGCGCTTGTCCGTGCCGCACAACACGGCTCGGTTGTCCCTGCCCGGCCGGCAATTGATCGACTGGGGCGGCGCCCAGCGCTGGCTCAAGTCCGACGCTGAAGCGGCGTTCATTCGCAAGGTCGTCGAAGAGGTCGGCGGCCACGTCACCTGCTACAGCCATGGCCTGATCGACAGCCCGTTCCAGCCGTTGCCTGCCGCGTTGTTGCGCTATCACCGCAGCCTGAAACAACAACTCGATCCACGGGGCATCTTCAACCCCGCACGCCTGTACGCGGAGCTTTGAACCATGCAGACGACCCTGAGCGACACCGCCCGGCACCTGCCCCGTGCCGAAGAAGCCGAAAGCATCCTGCGCACCTGTGTGCACTGCGGGTTCTGCAACGCCACGTGCCCGACTTATCAATTACTGGGTGATGAACTCGATGGGCCACGGGGCCGTATCTACCTGATCAAACAAGTGCTGGAAGGCAACGAAGTCACGCAGAAAACCCAGCAGCACCTGGACCGCTGCCTGTCTTGCCGCAATTGCGAAACCACCTGCCCCTCCGGTGTCGATTATCACAACTTGCTCGACATTGGCCGCGCAGTGGTCGATGCGGCGGTGCCTCGCGCCATCGACCAACGCCTGTTGCGTGAAGGTTTGCGCAGTGTTGTGCCCAACCCGGGACTGTTCAAGGCGCTGGTCAGCAGCGGTCAGTTTTTCCGGGTGCTACTGCCCAACACGTTGCAGGCCAAGTTGCCTCGCCGTGTTTATCCCTCCAGGCCTCGCCCTGCCACGCGCCACGCGCGCCAGGTGCTGATGCTCGAAGGCTGCGTACAACCGAGCCTGTCGCCGAACACCAACGCGGCAGCTGCGCGGGTCCTGGATCGACTGGGCATCAGTGTCACCTCGTCCGGTGAGGCGGGCTGCTGCGGTGCCGTGGATTATCACCTCGACGCGCAAGCTGCCGGACTCGACCGCGCACGGCGCAACATCGATGCCTGGTGGCCGAGTATCGAGAACGGCGCCGAAGCCATCGTGCAAACCGCCAGTGGCTGTGGCGCTTTCATCAAGGACTATGGCCATCTGCTGGAGCGCGATCCGGCCTACGCCGAGAAGGCGAAAAGGGTCAGCGCGCTCGCCAGGGACCTGGTGGAAGTGCTGGGCGACGAACCCCTGGAAACACTCGGCGTCCACAGCGACCAGCGCCTGGCCTTTCATTGCCCCTGCACCTTGCAGCACGCGCAAAAACTCGGCGGCGCGGTGGAAGCGATGCTGAGTCGCCTCGGTTTCAACCTGACGGCCGTACCCGACAGCCATTTGTGTTGCGGTTCGGCGGGCACCTATTCGATCACCCAACCCGAACTGTCCCGACAACTGCGCGACAACAAACTGAACGCACTGGAAAGCGGCCATCCCGACGTCATTGTCACGGCCAATATCGGCTGTCAGTCGCACCTCGACGGTGCGGGCCGAACCCCGGTCCGGCACTGGATAGAACTGGTCGAAGCCGCGCTGCCCTCAACGATCCCCGGAGAAACCCCATGAAGAGCAAAGCCATCCTGAGCCAGGCCGAAGTCAGCCAGATCCTCGCGGCCGCACGCACCGAGGCGCAGAACAACCAATGGGCCGTGACCATCGTGGTTGTCGACGACGGCGGCCATCCCCTCGCCCTCGAACGCCTCGACGGTTGCGCGCCCATCAGCGCTTACATCGCCACTGAAAAGGCTCGAACCTCGGCGCTGGGGCGGCGGGAGTCCAAAGGTTATGAAGAGATGGTCAACGGTGGTCGCTTTGCATTTTTGTCGGCGCCGCTGCTGACGTCCCTTGAAGGTGGCGTGCCGATTATCGTGGGCGATCAGGTGGTCGGCGCAGTCGGGGTGTCTGGCGTCAAGGCCGAGCACGATGCGCAAGTGGCGAGGGTTGGGGCGCAGTGTTTGCATTGAGGGTCGATCCCACACTCGGCGTCATGCGTGCACGGTAAACGTCTACTTCGCAGGTCGGTTGAAAACGATGTAGAGCGGGTCAAGCCCGGACGAGACCGGGAATACCAGGATGTAGTCGTCAAACCGGTCATGCGCCCGTTCGGCTTTGGCTTCAATCGTCGGCACTCGCGCGGACTCCACAAATCCCACACGACGCTGATGGGTCGGTGTAGCCGCCGGAGCGGTTTCAACGAAAATCGGTCTAGCCCAGTGGACAGTGACTCCAGCAACTTCAGGAGTAAAACTGAACCGGTTCCAATGCTGATCCTGCGTCGCCGCTCTGACCCTCACGCCAGAGATCGAATGACAGCCTCTGCATGCGTTGAGGTAAACCTGCGACAACGTTTTGATCTCACGCAACCCCTGGAACATTTTTCCAGGTCTGGCGGGGACTGCCGCCGTACTCATGCGAAAAGGCACTTCGACCTCAGCCTGGTTCGCAGCCAAGTGTTGCCAATCCTGGCCTTCGATGGGCAAAAGCTCGGACAAAGGGACGCTGACACCGAATATTTGAGCGTCTGCCCGACTGGAAAAGGCGAAGCTCAATACGGCAGCACGCTGGTTTTCAGTGTCTGGTCCGCCTGATGCGTTTTGCCAGGAAAACCCGGCAACCGTCGAACGTATCGCTTTAAGCAGATCCGCCTGCTGAGACGCCAGCAGCACCGGCGAACCGCCAGTCAGTAAAAGATCAGGACGTTTATGGGCAGAATCGAGGGAAGCGCTGATGGTGTGCACCGTTTGTATTGTGCTGCGCGAATCAATCAAGCGCTGATGCGCCACTATCAGCAACGCTTCCGCTTCATCATGCAGAGCGCGATGTCGTTGAGAAAGGCTTTCCAGCCGTAAGAGGTAGCGATCATGGGTGGCGTTGATCTGCTGCACGATACTCTGCCATTGCGCTTGCTCGGATCGTGCATAGGTGAGGTTGCGCTGAGCGCCGCTTTGGACGAATTCCACTCTCATTTTCCAGGACTGAAACTTTCTGACGGCTATCAGTGCTTCATGCTGGGCATGTTCCAGCGCGCGTATGCCGGTTTCCTGAGGGGAGATGTCCAGACGGGTGTTCTTTTGACGTTGGAAGTTCCTGATCTGTAGCTCGAAATGGTCGAAATCCTCTTCAACGACCTGACCTGAAACGGCCACATCCGCCGCGATTTTTTCGACTTCGGCCAGGCTTCTGGCCAAAGGGGTTAGCGGCGCAACAAGTGGTTTGGCAACAGGAACATCCTCGTCTTTGAATGCCGGTATTCCTTGCTGGTGATGCCATGTCCTGACGTGGTGGACAACGGCTTCCGGGGTGTTGGTATTCGACTTGTCCATCGGGTAGAACAGCAGATCTGCACCTTGGGGATGACCGACGATCCGGTCGAAATGGTTGATCAGTCGGTCATGGTCCGATTTCGGTAGGTCAACGGCCCAGATTTGGTTGACCAATGCCTGGAATTCCAGAGCGGTGTAATCCTTGAGTGTGGTTTTAAGTTCCATCTTGAATTCTTCCTTGTTTCTATCGAGTCGCGGAATGCGAAGGCACCTGCTCTCCTTATAAGCAAGTGCCTGTTGGAATTTACTCGTGTCCTTTGTCAATCAAAGTGAAGACCAATGTTTTCACTTCCATCGCAGCGGTGTATTGAAATACAACTTTTTTGCCGGGATGAACCGCCGGATCAAGGGGATAGGCTTCCCATCCGCCGGTCTGACCCATCGGTTGAGGCATTTTGATGGGGCCTCTTGACTCCATTGGTTCGCCGAAGAGTGCGTGGACATCGGACTGGGTCAATGCCAGCTTATATGGCGTTGGGAGCTCACCCTTGTACTCGACGGTCGAGGGGGTCGTTTTGATGAGTGTTACAAAGACAGTTTCAAGCTGTTTACTCTCAGCCCAGAAGGACAGTGCGATGCCGACCTCGGGATTCAGATGCAACTTATCACGGCCTGGATACAGCTCCTTTAGCGGTTGATCGGGAACGATGCCGAGTGCGATCAAGTCGTTATAACTTTGGCCTAGGTTATCGATCCACGCTTCGATATTTGTATTGGTCATCAGTACCATCCTTGATCGTTGCTAAGTTTATGTAGCAAATCTCGTCCCAGCTCAATCTCCGATTCCGAAAAGCCAGACTCAATCAAACCTGGCTTTAACGCATCAAAATTCGTATCCACAGCCATTCGCAAGTCGAACGCATCGGCAGCCTGTTTCCGTGCGTTGTTACGTCCTCCGTAAGTTTCACTATATTTTCGATGCACTGCTGTGGGGATTGCGATACTCGGTGCTTTTCTTAAAAAGTCGGCCAATTCCTCAGGACCGATGTCCGGCCAGGAATCAACGATGTACGCCTCCAACGCCCTCCGGGATGGAATATGGTCAATATCCAACCCATCTCCCCTGCTCCGACCACTGAGTTCGTTATATGGCCCTACTTCCAGCGGCTCAACCGGCGGACCAACAAAAACCAGTCCCGGCGAAGGCAGTTCCATATCCCCCGGAAACCCGGGAATACTCGCACCAATCTCCCCTTCATCAACCGCCGGAAACGTCTCGTTTTGCGGTAGGACCGGGATGACCGGGTTGCCGGGATAAACCGCGGGCGGAATGGACGGGGTTGGTGATGTCGTCGAACCCAGTTGTTCACTACCCGGCGGCACCAACGGTGTCCAGGTGCCAACCGGCGGAATCGGCCAGGGCACAACCGCCGGTACGATGCCCAACCACCCTTCGGCACTTTGTGGTGTCTTGATGCTGATTTTGTCGAGGTTGAACGGGTCGGCCCAGAACTCCGGCCGCTCCTGATACCGCAGTTCGAATTCTCGGTTCGTACCCACCCATGTGCTTTTCGGCGCGTACGGGGCGAAGCCTTGTTCGACTCGTTTTTTGTTCACCTCATCGAGTGGACGGGTCAACGCCGAGTGTTCACCGAGCGTTCGCCACAGGGCTTCGTCGAACGCCTCGAATGACTTGAATTCCTTGCCCCGGAACTGATCGCCAATCTGACTCGGGATCGCTGCGCCGGCCGTCTGGCTGACGCCCTTCCACCAATCAGCCGTCGGCGGTTGACCGGTTCCAGTGACAACGCCGGAACCCATGGCCGGAACGTTGAAGGACAGGTAGGTCGGCGGCAGACCAGGCACGCAGACAATGCAATCCTGAATGCGCCAATCAACACCCGCCGGGATGTCCTGAATCTGCGGTTCCGTGACAGTCAGACGAGTCTCGCTGGCCAAGGTCGCGTGAGGCGCGGGGTCAGGAGTGAACTGCACATACCTGGCCGGTGATCCAGGAACCTCGGCGGTGTAGATGCCTGTTCGCGGGTCGAGCACAGCATTCACGACCGGGACGCGAGAATCGATTTCGCCCCCCGTCGCGCCGACAACGATCGCGGTTCCTTCCGGTGTGGCTACAGGTTTGAGCCGGTATTCCACCTCCACCGAACCGCCTGCGTCAGCAGCAGTCCGCATCTCTTGAGGGTCATGAAGTTCCAGGGCTTGAGCCGGAACGGCGACGGCCTCGGACAATCGTTGTCGTTGCTCGGAGGTCAGCTCGCCGTTGCCCAGTGCGCTGGGATAGGCCATCCCCACCACGAAAATTGCGGCTTGCCCTACCGTGAGCGTCGCGGCGACGGAGCCCAGTTCGGTGATTGCTCGCGAAACGGCAATGACCAGTTTGTCGGCATCAACCCATTCCCCGCCGTGGCTGGGCAATACCCCGGCAGACAGCGCTGACGATGTGGCAGGTAATTGGAAGGTGTTGGCCTGCCTGGCCTGTTCGAGTCGAGCATCCTCATCAACCTGTTGCTTGAACCGAATGCGTGCATCACGCTGCTCGGCGTGCTGCCGATGACGCTCCCAGAGTGCCTCCCGCTCTCGCCAGATGATGGTCTGCTCGGCATGACGAGTGGCCAACGCATTGGATTTATCGTTGAGCGCGTCGATCTGCGCTGGCAGCAATCGGGCTTCATGAGCCGCGTTGTAGGCGCTCTCCCAGAGCTGATGACCACCCGTCAGCGCATCACCGAACTGCCCGAGTCGGGCTAGGTAGTCGTCGGCGGTTCGCGTGAGCGGATCGTGCCCGTCGAATGACCGGGCAAGCGCATTTTTTTCGTTGAGCTCCGCGGTTTTTCGGGCGATCAACCCATCGATTTCGTTCTTGTCTTTGGTGATGAGATAAAGCTGCCAGCGCTCACTCGAGTCGCCGGCATGGTGCCGTTTTGCCGCCGAGATTTCGTTATCAAGTGACGAAGTGAGTTGCTCGGCTCGGGCGGTAAAACGTTGGTCTATTTCAGCTCTGGTTATGTTTTGAAGCTGGGTGAATTGTGCGAGTAGTTGATTGCGCGCATAGATGCGAGCCTGCTCTCGGGCTTGAGCAGCGGCCGCCACTGCCTGTGCTTCCTGCGCTGCCTTGTTCCGGTGGTACTCTTCCTTGGCAAGCCGTCGGGCTTCTTTCGTGCTTTTGCTGGGACCACTGGTTACGCCTGAGGCTCCTACGCGGTTGCCTCCAGAACCTCCACCACCGCCCCAGCCACCACCGCCGCCCGAAGCAGGCGGCCCGGACCTGATGACGACGTCTCCTGACGTACCATCGTTGAATCGTTGTGCCATACAGTCTCTCCTTGTCTGTAGGGCACAGCTTGTCGATGGGGGAATGGCGGGGTGCGGTACATATGTATCGCGGGAATTTATGTCGGAAATTGACGCTTTCTGAACAGCTGAGTCGCGAGTCTACAAAAACCCTGTTCATGCGCTTAACTGACAGGAGTCCATTACGTCAAAGAGGAAGCGCACCGATGCACCGTCTCACTGCAAAAGACTTCGCCCCGGAACTGCTCGAGCTCTACGACTACTACGCCCACGGCAGGATCAACCGGCGCGAATTCCTCGACCGTGCGGCGTTGTTCACTTTGGGCGGTTTGACGGCCAGCGCGTTACTCGCTGCCCTGAGTCCGAATTACGCACTCGCCGAGCAGGTTGAGTTCACCGACCCGGACATCATCGCCGAATACATCACCTACCCCTCCCCCAAAGGCCACGGGACGGTTCGCGGTTATCTGGTGCGTCCGGCCAAAGCCACCGGCAAGGTAGCGGCTGTGGTGGTCGTGCATGAAAATCGCGGACTCAACCCGTACATCGAGGATGTCGCACGGCGGCTGGCCAAGGCCGGCTTCATTGCGCTTGCGCCCGATGGACTGACCTCGGTGGGCGGCTATCCCGGCAACGATGACAAAGGTCGGGAGCTGCAGGCGACCGTTGACCCTGAAAAGCTCATGAATGATTTTTTCGCCGCCATCGAGTGGCTGATGAAACACAATGCGAGCAATGGAAAAGTCGGCATCACGGGTTTCTGCTACGGTGGTGGTGTGGTCAATGCCGCGGCGGTGGCCTATCCGGAGCTGGGCGCTGCCGTGTCCTTTTATGGTCGCCAGGCAGAGGCCAAGGATGTTCCCCGAATCAAGGCACCGTTGATGCTTCATTACGGTGAACTGGACACGCGCATCAACGAAGGATGGCCCGCTTACGAGCAGGCCTTAAAAGCGGCAGGCAAGACTTATGAAGCCTACATCTACCCCGGTGCCAACCACGGTTTCCATAATGACTCGACACCGAGATACGACGAGGCCGCCGCCAAGCTTGCCTGGGAAAGAACACTGAACTGGTTCCGGCGCTGCCTGGTTTAGCGCAAGAAATGCTAAGCAGGGATTCATTTCTATGTTCTCAGTCTTCTTAGAGTGCCAAATCCCATGAGCAACATTGATTTCCTATCGCAAAGAACCCCACTTTTCAGCATTGTTCTGGTCAATTACAAGACCATCGAAATAACCCGGATTTGCCTCGACCTGCTGCATCAGCACCTGGGTGAAAGCAACATCCCTGTCTGGGTAGTCGATAACGATTCCGCCGATGAAAGCACTGACTATCTGCGCACACTGGACTGGATCCACCTGATCGAACGCTCCTGTCCCGAAAAGGAACCGGGCCATATTGCACACGGAAGAGCACTCGACATGGTGCTGGAGCGGGTTGAAACCGACTATCTGTTTCTGCTGCACACCGACACGTTCATTTTCGACAAGAATGTGTTTTCGATGATGATGAACAAATGCATTAATAAACCGAACGTCGTGGCCATCGGATGCGTAGAGCAAATCAACCGCAGTACCACGAGAGCCCTTTGGCGCTTTAGCTCTCGACTGGTAAAACATCACGTCAGACGCCTGAAACTGTCCTTGGGGTTACGCTCCAGAGAGCCAAAGCCCTACAGGGAAGTTTATTTGAAAAGCTTCTGCACCTTATGGAATTGCAAGCTGATGAAACAACACTCCATGCATTTTCTGATGGATGATCGCGTACCCGGTTATACACTCCAGGATCGCATGACCCAATTGGGCTATGTTGTTGAGCTGTTGTCGACGCGCAAGATATTCAGCTACCTCGACCATATTCAGGCTGGCACCGTCGCGGCCGCTGGTGGTTACGAAACAACGCACAGACGAACGAAGATGTACAACGACATCCTTAAACGCTTGAACAGTGAACACAGCCAGGTTTCGTCTTCACCTAAAAAATAGGGCGTGTAACGCTACCTGGAAGTACCCAGGTTGTTATGAATAGTTTATTGGAGCGGTAATGAGACCCATCACGCAGACACTGCCCATCACCGTTACGCCAGAGCTTGATTTCGACCAGAACGCCGCCAGCTCGCTGGGTCAGTCGCTCGCAATGACTTACGCTCAGGCCACCCCTTTTCCACACATCGTCATTGACGACTTTTTACCGCAAGACCTGATTGCGAGCATCTGCTCGCACTTTCCGGTCGAGCCAACCAGCAACGAAATGCTTTATGAGCGCGGCTACAAAGGTCAGCACAAACGGCAAATCAGCCCCAACGAATGCGACCCCTATTTGAAGACGGTTTTCAACGCCTTCAACTCTGCACCCATGTTGCAGTTTCTGGAAAAACTTACAGGTATCGAAGGCTTGATACCCGATCCTTACTTTACCGGCGGCGGGCTGCATGAAACGAAAAGGGGTGGTTTCCTGGGCGTGCACTCGGACTTCAGGCTCAACAAAAAACTGAATATCGAGCGCAGACTGAATGCCATTATTTATCTGAACCAGGATTGGCAAGAGGCATACGGAGGCAACCTGGAGCTATGGGATGTCGGGATGAAAACCTGCCTGAAGAAAGTCCTGCCGGTCTACAATCGCTGCGTCATTTTCAACACCGACAAGGACAGCAACCACGGGCACCCGGAGCCTCTGACGACGCCGGAACACATTACGCGCCGGTCCATCGCGCTGTACTACTACACCGCAGCCACCGTGGTTGCCGACCCTGCGCAAAGAAACAAAACTCATTACAAACCACGGCCCAAGGATCGTTTGAGCCTCAAGTACTACCTCAATAAACTCATCAAGAAAAAGTCCTGACGAGTGGCGTCTACCCCACCACATCAATCAACTGCTCGCGCTGCGCTCCCGTCAGCATCGGACCGAACCCCGCGCCGGCATTTTCCGCCATATAACGCGGGTTGCCGGTGCCGGGGATGACGCAGGTCACCGCCGAATGCGCCAGCAAATACTTGAGCGCCAGTTGCGCCCAACTGGTGACGCCGACTTGCGAGGCCCAACCCGGCAGTGGCCTGCCCTTCAAGCGAGCGAGCAAATCACCACCGCCGAACGGCCGGTTGCAGATCACCGCCACGCCGCGTTCACGGCACAGCGGCAGGATGCGTTTCTCGACGCCGCGATCGTCCAGCGCATAGTTGATCTGCAAGAAATCCAGTGGCTCGGCTTTCAGCACCGCTTCCACTTCGTCATACGCCGACGCGGTGTAATGGGTGATGCCGATGTAGCGAATGCGCCCTTCTTCCTTCCATTGGCGCAACGTTGGCAAATGGGTTTTCCAGTCCAGCAGGTTGTGAATCTGCATCAGATCGATCCGGTCGGTCTGCAGCAGTTTGAACGACTGCTCCATCTGCGCGATGCCCTCTTCGCGGCCACGGGTCCACACCTTGGTCGCCAGAAAGGCCGGCGAGCGCGGCTTGTGGATCGACAGCAGTTCACCGGTGGTCTGCTCCGCGCGGCCATACATGGGCGAGCTGTCGATCACCGTCCCGCCCTTTTCGAACAACGCACTGAGGACGGCGGGCAGGTTTTTGTAGGCCGGATCGGCAGGCGCGACATCAAAACCGCGATAGGTGCCCACGCCGACAATGGGCAGTGGCTCGTTGCTGGAAGGAATGGCGCGGGTCAGCATGTTCTTGCCTCCTGTTTCCTTCGACGGCGCGATGGCTGCAAAGGCCGGATCGAAAGTGAGCATCGCCGAAGCACCGGCAGCCAGCGTGAGTATTTGTCGACGCGTGTATCCATCAGTGTGGCTCATGGTTTCGTCCTTACACTTCTTTCCTGTCTGCCTGTTGTGCGGTCAGCCACACGCATAACCCGCCCCGCAGTTCGGCAAACGGCAAAATCAACAGCGCCACCAGACTCCTGCTGGCTACAACAGAATAGCTGTCGGGGACAATTCGTCCCGGCGTGGAATACAACAAGGCTGTAAAGGCTGGTGTGCAGCAGCAATCGGTTGGCTGAATATCCGTTTTTGGGTGATGGCTGATAGGGTTCCAAGGACGGCGGGGTAGCCGCACGCCGCTGTCGTTCAACTACACTCCGACAGCGATCAGCCGTCGCGGTCGTCAGGCCCAGAGCAATCAATGCCACTCACCAACGTTAGCCGAATGTCGCGCATCCTGATGTATATCGTCGTCATCGTCGCCGTGCTGTACCTGGCGCTGTGTGCCGCGCTGTTCGTGTTCCAGCGCGCGCTGATCTACTTCCCGCAACCCGCTGTGCCCGGCGCGCCCGAAACGCTGCTCACGCTATCGGTGGCGGACGCACAGGTGCAGGTCACCGTCAGGCCGCACGACGGGCCCAATGCATTGATTTATTTTGGTGGCAATGCCGAGGACGTTTCGCGAAACCTGCCGCAATTCTCCCGGGCGTTCCCCGACCACGCCCTCTACTTGCTGCACTACCGGGGTTTTGGCGGGAGCACCGGGTCACCTTCCGAGGAGGCGATTTCACGCGATGCCATGACCTTGTTCGACAAGGTCTACGACACACATCCGCACATTGCCGTGGTGGGTCGCAGCCTCGGTTCGGGCGTCGCCGTGCGCCTCGCGAGCCAGCGCCCGGCCGCGCGACTGATCCTGATCACACCCTACAACAGCCTCGAGGATCTCGCTGTCCGCCAATACCCGATTTTCCCGGTGAAATGGCTGCTGCAGGACAAGTTCGAATCGTGGAAATACGCCGCGCATATCTCGATACCGACGCTGCTGCTGGCGGCAGAGCAGGACGAAGTGATCCCGCACTCGAGCACAGAAAAGCTCTACGAACATTTCGCCAAAGGCGTGGCGACCCTGAAAGTGATTCCAGGCGTGGGGCACAATTCGATCTCCGACAGCCCCGAGTACCTGAAGCTGATGGAGGACGGGTTGTAGCTCACTCGATCATTTGCGCGCCAGCTTAAAGCGCACGCAATCTTCGTAGAAACTCTGGCGCAGCGCCGCAGGCTTGATCCGCGACGGGCTGTCGTAGGTTTGTTCGGTAATCCCCATTGCCGTCATGCGCATCCACGGCTTGCTGAACTTGTAGGTCTGCAGTTTCTGCCGGGCGGCGTAGAGCGAAACGCCCGCCAGTTTGAGTTCCTGGGCTCTTGCTGCGGTGCCCGCGCCCCAGCTGCACATGTACCGGTCATTACTTTGAAGCTCTTTGGCCTGGACGGCGACGGCGATACCTGCCAAGCCCAACGAAATCAGTGAGATCCATACATTGCGCATTTAAAGCCAGCCCTAACCACCTGAAATTAAAGTGATTCTGTCTGTAACTTTCGGGCTTCGGGGCCAGCAAAATGCCTTGATTCAAACCGCCTCAGTTTCCCGAGCCCCGCTTGAGGTCGATAACGCCGCCCAGGATGACGACAATTCACAACAACCGTAGCAGCGTTGTGGAGTCACTCAGCACCGCCATCGGGCCTGCGGCTTGAAAATGCGGTTCAACGGCTAGCTGTCTACCCGGTTACGCCCATTGCGCTTGGCCTGGTAGAGCGCGTCATCGGCGCGGGTCACCAGACTGTCCAGGCTCTCACCGGATTGCGCGAAGGCCACACCGAAGGACGCCGTGATCGTGTCGAGTACCTTGCCATCGATACGCGCCTTGATCCGCAACGCCTGGATTTTCACCCGCAGTTGCTCGGCAAACACCCCGGCACTCGCCAGGTCGGCGCAGTGTTCCAGAATGACGCAGAACTCCTCGCCACCGTAACGCGCCGCCGTGGCATGGGGTGGCAGCGAACTGCGCAGTACTTGCCCGACATGTTGCAGGACACGGTCGCCCAACGGGTGGCCGTACTGGTCATTGAATTGCTTGAAGTGGTCGATATCCAGCATGACCAGCGCCACGCCCCGGTCAGGATTACTCAGCGCCTGCTCCAGCAAACGGGTGAAGGCTGTCCGGTTGAGCAGTTCGGTCAGGCCATCGAGTGTCGCCGCCAGTTGCGCACGTTCAAGTTTGCTGCGCAGGCTTTTGATCTCGCTCTGGGCCGAGTGCAACTGGGAGAGGAAGCGTTCCTGCTGGTTCTGCATGAGCTGGGTGCTCTGTTGCAGCTCGCTCAGAATATCCGGCAAACGTTCGTTGGCAGGCAACTCGAGCATCTCCAGGCAACGTCCCAGACTGCTTTGAAAGTTGAGATTGCCCTCGACGCTGCGCGAAACGTCGCGCTGCATGTCATCCACCAGATTGATTGCCTGTTGCTGCCCGGCGCGGGCCTCCGCCAGTTCGTCGCGAATGATGTAGTCGCGAAACAGCCGCGTCGCGGACTCCGGCGGAAAATAATCAAAGTCCTTGACCACCCGGTCCAGCTGACGATTGAGCTCGGGGTCCAGGCCTTTGCTGTAGGTGTACCAGAGCGCGTAATGCACCGGATTGGGCGGGATGTTGTGACGCACCATCAGCGGGATGGCTTGTTTGAGCAGCGCCGCAGCTTCGCGGGAATCTTCCGGATACAGCGCAAGGGCAGTCGCACGCGTCTCTATTTGGCTCATGTCATCACTGTGGTTGTTAATGATTGGCAAATGCAAAACGCTGCGAGCATAACCAGACGCGTGGCAAACGGCTATCTCAACATTTAACACCGACCATTGTCGGAACGCCGGTCGTGATGCTCTGAGGAAGGCATCAAAAGTAACCACTGTGAATTCCTGGCGTGCAGGAGAGTCTGGTGGTGTCTCAGGGCGTGCTGGAAATCAGCGTCAACGATGAGCGCTCCTGCTTTCAATAATCGTTCTAAATGACTGAGCGATTTTTCAATCGCAGCTTATTTCAGGCAAAAAAAATCCCGGGCAGCTGATGGACGCCCGGGATTTAAAAATGCATAAACCGTGGTGGTGAACGCGGGGCGGATATTACGGAATATTTCACCGTGTAACAAGATATTTTGGCTCACAATCTGGTTACTAAATCTCCTAACCCCTTAAATATCCACACTTTTTTTAAGGCCGCGCGACGATAAGCGGTCATCTACAAGTACCAGCGATATTCACGGGCACTGATGTCCTGCAGAAATGCCAAATGGTCCTGACGCTTGTTTTCGCAATATACATTCACGAATTCTGCGCCCAATCCCTCGCGCAATTGCGCATGGCTTTGCATTGAACGCACGGCGTCCAACATCTCCAGCGGAAAATCGATGCCACTGCCCCGATCCTCGTTGAGCGGCGCGATCGGCTCACGACCGGCTTCCAGTCCTTGTTCGAGCCCCACCAGAATCGCCGCCAGTACCAAGTAAGGGTTGGCGTCAGCACCGGCGAGGCGATGTTCGATCCGCAGGTTTTTCGCATCCGACTCCGGCACTCGCAGGCACGCGTCCCGATCTTCAAAACCCCAACTGGCGCGTGTCGCGACGTTCACGGTGCCGCTCAAGCGACGCATTGCATTGTGGTTCGGCGCGAAGATCGGCATGCAATGCGGCAGCAGTTCCAGGCAACCGGCCACCGCATGGCGCAGCGGTTGTTGCCCGTTGGCCGCCAGCAAGTTGTTGCCCGCCTCGTCATACAGGCTCACATGGACATGCATGCCGCTGCCGGGGTGTTGCAAGTAAGGTTTGGCCATGAAACTGGCGCGGTAGTTGTGCTTCATGGCCACGCCCCGGGTACTGCGGCAAAACAGGGCGGCCCAGTCGGCGGCACGCAGGCCGTCATCGAGGTGGCCGAAGTTGATCTCGAACTGGCCCGGGCCCAATTCGGCGGTGATCACCGTAGTGTCGATGCCTTGCGCCTGCGCGGTCTCGACCATTTCATCGAGCACCGGTGCAAACCGCGACAATCGTTCAATGTGCATGTTCGGTTGATCGTCCGCATCGTCGGTCAGCGGATCGCGCGCGAACTGCGGCAAGCCGTCACGCAACTGGCGATCGAACAGGTAGAACTCCAGCTCGAAGGCCACCACCGGGAAAATACCTTTGCGCGCGAGACGTTCCAGCACCTGCGCCAAGACTTCCCGCGGCTCGAAGACAATCGGTTTTTCAGTGCCGCTGGAGGTGATCAGCATCTGCCCCAAGGGTTGCTTTTCCCAGTTGACGATTTTCAACGTACCCGGCACCAGACGGCGCGGCGCATCCGGATCGCCGTCGTTGAAACAGTAGTCGCCAATCTTGAACAGCCCGCCCTGGGCGCCCAGCAACACACAATTCTGCGGCAGCTTGAGCGCGCTGCCCGAGGCGACTTTTTCGAGCATCTCGATCGGGTAGCGCTTGCCATAGAAATGCCCGGGGATGTCCAGGGAAATCAGGTCCACGTAGCGCACATCCGGGAAGCGCTGGCGAAACGCGCGAACTTCAGCGACCAGATCAGAGCAGACAGCATCCATCATGTTGTTCCTTTGTTTTTATCAGGTGTAAACCCAGAGCACCCGGGTGAGCTGATCGGAGAGATTGCCGTAGCGACAATGGGTATGGCTGGCGAGCTGAAAGCTGTCCCCGGCTCCCAGGGTGACCGGTTGATCGTCATCCAGCCAAAGTGTCAGTTGCCCTTCGAGCACGTAACCGCCCTGCTCCGAGCTGTCGCTCATGTGGCGGTCGCCGCTGCTGGCGCCGGGCTCGAGCCGGCTTTCGAGCATCGAAAACGACGCACGCATTTTCGGCGAGACCAGAATGTCGGTGATGCCGTCGGCGTAATACAGGGTGCGGCGCTCGTCCGGCCGGGTTACCCAGGGCAAGGCCATGGGTTTGGGCAGGCTGTAGAAATAAGTGGTCGGCACGCCGAGGGTTTCGCTGATGGCGGTCAGGTCAGCTACCGTCGGCCGTGACAGCCCGCGCTCGACTTGCGAGAGAAAACCGACGGAGCGACCGATTCTGTCCGCCAGTTCCTTGAGCGTGTATTTTTTGTGTTTGCGCAGGTCCTGAATCAGGATCGCCAACGCCGAGATTTCTTCTTGCCTGTCCATCTGAAAGCTTCCGGAAAATGTGCGAATCAAAGGCTGTCGCGCAAGCGATACCAGGCCTTGCCGATGGCTTCCAGCGGGGCTGCCATGTACTTGCCGCCGGGGAAACTGCCATTGACCAGGCCTTGATACAAGGCCAGCTCATCCGGCTCCCCCAATATCGCGTCGGACACGGCGCGGGCCCCGGCCAGGGTCGGCAGCACACCGTGGCCAGAGTAACCCTGAAGCCAGTAGAGATCGCCCCGGCGACCGATATCAGGTGTGCGCTTAAGGGTGAGATCGATGTGCCCACCCCAGGCGAATTCCAGCTCTACATCCTTGAGCTGTGGAAACACCCGTTGCAGAAAGGGTCGGGTCGCCGCGGCGATGTCCCTCGGCATGCCCCCCAGGTAGGTGCAACCACCGCCAAACAGCAGCCGGTTATCCGGCGTACGACGGAAATAATCGAGCACGAATTGATTGTCGGTAACGCAGGCATTGCTCGGCAGCAGCGCAGTCGCCTGCGCTTGCGGGAGTGGCGTGGTGGCCACCTGATAGGTGCCAACCGGCAACACACAACTCGACAGCTTGGGATCAAGCCGATCCAGATACGCATTGCACGCCAGTACCAGCACATCGGATCGAATACGACCGTGCTCAGTGGTGACCACGTAGCGGCCACCCTCTTGGCGATAGTTCAGCGCCTTGCTTTGCTCATGAATTTTCCCGCCGGCGCGCTCGATGGCGGCGGCCAGGCCGAGCGCCAGTTTCAGCGGATTCAGGTGCCCGCCTTCCGGATCGAACAGCCCGGCCTGATAGCGTTCACTGGCGACCCATTGCGGCAACTGCTCACGCGGGATGAATTGCAAACCGTCGTGGCCCCACTTGTGGCTGGCCTCGTGTTGCCATTCGGTCAGCAGACTCACCCGACGCGGCAACACCGATGTCCAGAGGTGACCGGCCTGGTAGTCGCAATCGAAATCATGGCGTTCGGGCAATGCCCGCAGTTCCTGTGCAGCCCAACGCATGCCGTCCCACAAACGCCGCGCACGTTCGTAACCCAGCGCGGCCTCCAACGGAGGCATGTCGCACGACCAACCGAGAATGGCCTGACCGCCATTGCGCCCCGACGCCGCCCATGCAACCCGACTGGCTTCCAGCAAGGTCACGCGCTTGCCAGCCAAGGCCAGTCGCAACGCCGTGTGCAAGCCACTGAAGCCGGCGCCGACGATCAATACGTCGGTGTCCTGCTCGCCCTCCAGAGCCGCACGCTCCAAGAGACAATCGGCGCAAGTGTGGGCGTAGTAACTGGCGACGTGGCGGTTGGATTGCTGGAACATGCAAGCCTCGTGAAATTTTCTATTTATAATTTCATGAAAAACTACACGTTAAATTTCACCATCGCAACCATTCCGGTCGCAAAAAAAATCCCGCCCAAGAAACTTGGGCGGGATTTTCCCCATCAGGCAGTGTTATCGAACAACAGGCCTCAGGCGACAGGAATCATGGGATCAGCCGCCGCCAGCGCAGCGGCACGGTCAGCAGCCGGTGGGTAGATCCACACTGTGTTGATCTGCGTCTTGAGGTTCTTGCCTTCCTGTTTGACCAGTTTGACCTGGCGGTCCCAGCCCTCGGTGTACACCGCGCCCCAGCTCCCCAGATCCAGGCAGGTTACGTACTTAGGCTGGCTGTACGGTGTCGGATCGACGCCGAGAATGTGCGCGGCCACGTTATTGCCGGCGTGACGCCCCAGGGAAATGGCGTGTTGGCAGGTCATCAATGCGTAGTTGCCAATGTCGTCGGAAGCGGCGTAAGCAACGTCGCCCGTGGCATAGATATCCTCCTGACCAATGACTTTCAGGTGGCTGTCCACGTGCAGGCGGCCGAGGTGATCGCGTTCGGCCGGGATCTGTTCGGTCAGCGAGCTGGCGCGCACGCCGGTGGTCCAGACCACGGTTTTCGCATCGATACGCTGGCCGTCGCTCAAGTTGACACCGTTGGCATCGACGGAGAGAACCGACGCCTTCAAGTGCCATTTAACGCCGGTTTCAACGCTGGCCTCTTCGATCGACTTGGCGATTTCGGCGCCCATCGACCCGCCAATTTTCTCGCCGCGATCGACGATGATCACCTCGACATCCGTTTGATCACCCAGGATGGCACGCAGACGCGCGGTCATCTCGGTCGCCGTTTCAATCCCGGTGAAGCCGCCACCCGCCACGACGACGGTGTTGCGGGCTTTACTTTCCGGCAGGCTGGCCAGGGATTTCAGGTGGTTTTCCAGGCGCACGGCCTCTTCAATCTGGTCAACGTCGAACGCATGTTCGACCACGCCTGCGGTAGCCGGGATGGCGAGACGGCTGCCGGTGGCCAGAACGAGTTTGTCGTAGCTGCACACTTGTTTGGCACCCGATGCATCGATGTAGCCCACGCGTTTTTGCACAACGTCGATGGTTTCTGCAGCGCCCTTGATGAACTTCACGCCGACCGCATCAAACAGCTCACCAATCGGTGCAGCCAGCTGGTGCGCATTCGGTTCATAGAAGCGCGGACGCACGCGCAGCTCGGCCTGCGGGGCCAGAACGGTCACTTCAACGTCGTTGTGACCATGAATGTCGAACAGACGCGTAGCGCTCAAAGCTGTCCACATGCCACCGAAACCTGCGCCGATTACCAGGATGTGCTTTTTCATTTTTAACTCCGAGAGAAGGCGATCATTGAATTCATCAAAGGTCATGCGCTGCCAAGGCCGACCGAACAACTGCGAATATATTGATCCTAGTTATACGACGCAATCGATTTTTTATGATGCTTGCTATCGAAAACTTTGATCCACGGCATGGCGCTACCAGGCAAGGCAGAAAGGCAGTACTGGAAGAGATGAGCGGCGGCGGGGGCTCGTTGCTCGGCTAACGCTCTGCTGGTAACATTTACGACAACATTAGTCGGAGATCAAAATGTCTCTTTATAGCGCGGGCGTTGAGTACGGCATTCACTGCCTGCTTTTTCTGGTAGGCAATTGCGGCGACACCCGTGAGGCGAGCGTGCGCGAACTGGCGGAGCTTCAAGGCGTGCCGCAAGACTATCTGGCGAAAATTTTCACCAAACTGGCCAAGGCAAAACTGGTGGTGGCCACTGAAGGCGTGCGCGGCGGTTTCAAGCTGGCGCGTCCCTCCGACGAAATCAGCGTGCTCGATATCGTCAATGCCATCGACGGTCAGAAACTCATCTTCGATTGCCGCGAGATTCGCGGGCGTTGCGCCGTGTTCGAAGGTTCCGCACCCGCTTGGGCGCTGACAGGCCCCTGCTCGGTGCATGCGGTCATGATGACTGCGCAAAAACGCATGGAGGATGCCCTCGCCCAGCAGACCATTCTTGATCTCGCCAGGAAAGTGGGACGAAAGGCGCCGGCCGAATTCGGTGCGCAGGTGGACAACTGGATCAACGATCGCCGGGAAAAGAAAAGCAGTGCCCAGGCATCTGACGACCAGACTATCCCGGTCACCGAGATTTCCGGCTAAGCCTCACAGACAGTCGCGAACGGCCTGGCGCAATGCGCCGGACTTGGCCCAGGGCGGGCCCTGATAAAGCGATACCCGGCTGCCATCCCTGGATTTCACGATATCGACAATCTCGTCAGCCGTGATAATGCTGGGGGCTGTTATCCGGTAGCCATTGGAAATCCCCGTTTGAGTCGACGCGGGAATTTCCTTCTGCCACGCCGGCAGCACGCAGGCGGCATAGTCTTTCGGTACCTTTTCGCTGTATTTGCTGACATTCGGCTCACCCGGCACCACGGAAGCCGGCAATGAGCACCCCGCCAGTAACGCCACCACGACTCCCGCCATCAATGTCCGCATGACGCTTCCTTTTTCTGAAAAAGGAAATGTAGCGCGTCATTCAGCAGACATCCATTGATTGAACAGCTCTCACTGTGGGGCGTTTTCATCTTTTTTGGGGGACCTGGCGTTCAAATAGGTCATCCACCGTTCATACGCCTCGTGCTGCCATTGGTTCACCCGCTCCCATTCCGGGCCGCTCAGTTGATGCGCAGAGATCAGCGTCATCATTTCCGTGGTCGCCGCGTCCAGATCGACGATCAGCTCATGCGCGTGAAATCTAAAATCATCAGTTGCCGTCATTTGAAGTTGCCTCGCCCTAGCGAAAGTTGACCACTTGAGTACGACACCAGATCTGTCCGTTCCCGTTCAACTTCCCGACCAAAGGCTGCATCGACTGTTCAGACGAACAAAACGTCCTGATCCACGAATCGGGACTAAAATTCGTAGCAGAGATGTTCAGGAGGTTGTCATGTGGCTTAACAAATCTGAAAACGAACTTCGGCGCGACCTGCAAAGCGTTGCATCGGACTTGAGGTGGTCGGCGGTAGACCTTCTGCGACTGGAAGTTCAGTTTCGACAGGCAGGCAATGAAGTGGACGCACAAGCGGTGCGCAGACTGCACGACCTGTTTCAGGGGGACGAACAGCGATTGACGGGGTATGCCGAAGAGGTGAAGGCCAAGGTGATTATTCGAAACAAGCCTGCCACCTGCACCAATGGCGGGATGAGCGGAGGCGGAGGTTCTCCCAAGTCATAAAAGCCCCGGAAAACCGGGGCTTGAAGCTGACTATTTATCGGCCGGCCTCTTCGCCCGTACCTTGTAACCGGGAAGAGACGCTGCAAAGGCCAGGGCTTCCTCCCTGCTGGCAAAAGCGGCCAACCGGTCGCCTTGGGTGCATACCCGCCAGGGGCCGTTGTTTACGCTGAGTACGTCATAACCGTTCATGTGCATCTTATTCAGCATCGGAACGCTCATAAGCTACCTCCATTTCGGTACTGATTTCAGAACAGACCTGCCTACCTTACACCCACCCTTCGCACAGATGCCGACCGGACGTCGCGACAGGATGCCGGCATCCGGTTGCACTTTCAGCCCCTGAGACACCTCCAACCTTCCAGGCGTCCGCTAAATCGGCGTCGGCCTGAATATTGCATTTTTATTACCAAAATATGACAGCAGGCAATCAGGTAACACATGAAAGTACGCGCCACCGTCATTTGTGAGCAGGACCGCTACATTCTCCTGGTGCGCAAGCCAAGGAGTCGCTGGATGCTGCCCGGCGGAAAAGTCGAGCCCGGTGAAACCGTTGCAGCCGCGGCCATGCGCGAACTGTGGGAAGAAACCGGGTTGGGGGTCGACGATTTGCTCTACCTGATGGAACTGGATTCGGGCGGCACCCGGCACCATGTCTACGAGGCATCGGTGCTGAACTCGAATGAGGCGCGCCCGCAAAATGAAATCTTCGATTGCATGTGGTTTCCGATGGACGCGGTGCACAATCTGAACACAAGCGACGCCACGCTGAGAATCGTCAAAGCGTTTCAGCGCCGCCTGTAATTCTCAGCGTTTTTTCAGCCCTGATCGCCACCACCCACCGGCATGATCATGCCGGTGATGTAGGACGCTTCGTCGCTGGCCAGAAACAGAATAGCGCCTGCCTGTTCATCCAGTGTGCCGTAACGTTTCATCAAACTGCTGTCGAGCGTCTGGTCGACGATCTGCTGATACCACACCTTTTCCTCAGCACTTTGTTCGGCGCTGTTGCGCGGAATCACCCGCGGCGGTGCTTCGGTGCCACCGGGCGCCGTGGCATTGACCCGAACGCCACGGCCGGCGGTTTCGAACGCCAGGCAAGCGGTCAGCGCATTCACCCCGCCCTTCGCCGCACCATACGGCACACGGTTGATGCTGCGGGTGGCGATGGACGACACGTTGACGATGGCGCCACTGCCCTGCCCCAGCATGAACGGCAATGCGGCATGGCAGCACCACAGCGTCGGGAACAGCGAGCGACGAACCTCGGCCTCTATCTGCGGTGCTTCGTAATGTTCGAAAGGCTTGGCCCAGATCGTCCCGCCGACATTATTGATGAGGATGTCGAGGCGCCCGAAACGCTCGATGGCGGTTTGCATCACGCGGCTGCATTCGGCGTACTGCTCGAGATCGGCGGTCAGCGCGAGCACCTGGGCATGCTGGCCCAATTGTTGTTGCACCTCGAACACCAACTCGGAGCGATCAACCAGAACCAACCGCGCGCCCTCCGCCGCCATCCGTTCTGCGACGCGCCGGCCGATGCCTTGCGCAGCGCCGGTGATCAGCGCGACTTTTTCGTGAAATCTGTTCATACCCACCTCGTGTTCACGCCAACCCGGTGTTGACCCAGAGAATGCTCATGCCGCGCTGGCGGCAAACTTTTCGTAGTAGAAATTCACCGGCGCGATGCCTTGATCGCGAATGTATTGGCTGACGGCCTCGACCATCGGCGGCGGGCCGCACAGGTAGACGTCGACGTCACCATCGTTCAAATGCCTCGGCTCGATGTGCTGTGTCACGTAGCCCTTGAGCGGGTGCTGGCTGTCGGGACTGGCCACGCAGGCGCTGAAGCTGAAGTTCGGGATGCGCGCGGCGAAAGCTTCGAGGCGATCCATTTCCACCAGATCGAAATCGTTGGTCACGCCGTAGATCAGATGCAGCGGATGCTCACTGCCCTGCTCGGCGATTTTTTCCAGCATCGCGGTGAACGGCGCCAGGCCGGTACCGCCCGCCAGCAGCAGCAGCGGGCGACGAATGTCACGCAGATAAAAACTGCCCAGCGGCCCGGCCAGACTCATGCTGTCGCCGGCCTTGGCCATGCCGGTCAGAAAACTGCTCATCAAGCCGCCGGGCACGTTGCGAATCAGGAAACTGACCTCGCCGTCACGTTGCAACGAACTGAACGAATAGGCACGGGTCTGCTCGCTGCCGGGAATTGCGAGATTCACGTATTGCCCGGGCAGGAACGCGAGTTTGCTCAGTGCCTCACCTTTGATCGACAGCGCGATGGTGCTGTCGGACAGCTGACGCACGGCGCTGATGGTCGCGTCGTAACTGGCCTGTTGCGTGCGACAGACCTCCGAGGAAGCCGGTACGCGCACCACGCAATCGCTCTGGGCGCGCATCTGGCAAGTCAGGACAAAACCTTGCTCGGCTTCGTCCGCCGTGAGGGCGTCTTCGATGTATTCCTCACCCAGGTCGTAGCGGCCGGCCTCGGCGAAACACTTGCAAGTGCCGCAGGCGCCGTCGCGGCAATCCAGCGGAATGTTGATGCCTTGGCGGTACGCGGCATCGGCCACGGTTTCGCCAACGTTGGCGTCGATGAACCGGGTGACGCCGTCTTCGAAATTGAATGCAATGGAATGAGTCATGACGGCCGCCTCACAGGTGGTAAACATCGATGACCTGGCGAACGTAGTCGTTCTTCAGGATCACTTTCTTGGCCTTGATCAGCGGGTTCTCGCCGCGCACATCAAGGGTGTAGAAACTGCTGCCGAAATAGCTGTCGACGGTCTTGTAGCGAAAGCTCAACGTGTGCCAGTTGAAGCGCACCTTGCAGAGGCCGTCCGCCTGTTCCAGCAGCTCGATGTTGCTGATGTTGTGCGAGGTGCGGGTATCCGGCACGGTGGCACTGGAGCGCTCGGTCTTGATGCGGAAGATGCGGTCTTCCAGGCCGGTGCGATTGCCGTACCAGATCAACGAGATTTCCCGCTGCGGGTCTTCGGTCAATTCGTCGTTGTCGTCCCAGGACGGCATCCAGAAGGTCGCATCCGGGGCGTACAACTCCAGCCATTCGTCCCATTGCCGTTCATCGAGGTAACGCGCTTCGCGGTAGAGAAAGTCGCGCACGCTGTCGTAGGTAATAGTCATTGCACGGCCTCCACGGCAATCAGCTTCGATTGCTCGGCGGCCAGAGCCTTGAGCATGGTCTGCTGCCAATACTTGTGCTGCAACACGAACAGGCCTTCGTCTTCGGTGCGCACACCGCTGAGCAGTGGATGCAGGTCGATTTCTTTCGCCGCTTCGTCGGCCCCTTCGATCCAGTGCTCGGCACCACGGGACATGTCGTTCCAGGCGGTCACGCTGCCCTGGTAGCTGGTCTGGCAGGAGCGGAACTCCTCCAGATCGTCCGGCGTGGCCATGCCGCTGACGTTGAAAAAGTCTTCGTACTGACGAATGCGGCTTGAACGGGCGTGGTCGCTTTCGCCTTTGGGGGCGATGCAGTAAATGGTGATTTCCGTGCGATTGACCGAGATCGGCCGGGCGATGCGGATCTGCGAGCTGAACTGATCCATCAGGTACACGTTCGGGTACAGGCACAGGTTGCGCGAGTTCTCGATCATCCAGTCGGCGCGGGCCTTGCCGAAATCCTGGGCCAGTTCATCGCGGCGCTCATACAGCGGGCGATCTTCCGGGTTGGCCCAACGGGTCCAGAGCAACATGTGGCCCTTGTCGAAGGAATAGAAACCGCCGCCCTGCTTGGCCCAGCTGCCAGCGCTCATGGTCGGATTGCTGTCGCCGGCCTCGCGCTGTTTGCGCTGGTTCTGGGTGGCGGCGTAGTTCCAGTGCACCGAGCTGACGTGGTAACCGTCGGCGCCGTTTTCGGCGGTGAGTTTCCAGTTGCCTTCGTAGATGTAGCTGGAGGAACCGCGCAGCACTTCCAGGCCATCGGCGGACTGGTCGACGATCATGTCGATGATCTTCGCCGACTCGCCCAAGTGCTCGACCAGCGGCACGACATCAGCCTTGAGACTGCCAAACAGGAAGCCGCGATAGGATTCGAAACGGGCGACTTTGGTCAGGTCATGGGAGCCTTCGCAATTGAAGCTCGCCGGGTAACCGGCCTCGGACGGGTCTTTGACCTTCAGCAGTTTGCCGGAGTTATTGAAGGTCCAGCCGTGGAATGGGCAGGTGTACGAGCTCTTGTTGCCGGATTTGTGCCGGCAGAGCATCGCGCCACGGTGACTGCAGGCGTTGAGAAAGGCATTGAGCTCACCGTCCTTGTTGCGCGCGATGAAGATCGACTGGCGCCCCATGGTGGTGGTGTAGAAATCGTTTTTATTGGGGATCTGGCTTTCGTGCGCCAGATACAGCCAATTACCTTCGAAGATGTGTTCCATCTCGAGATCGAACAGGCGCGGGTCGGTGAACATCTCGCGCTTGCAGCGATAGATTCCTTGTTCTGGATCGTCCTCGAGCAGGGAGTGAAGATATTCGGGTCGCAGGGTCATGGCCGCCGCCTCCATTGTTATTGTTCAGGCAAGGCTCATGCTAGGACGGGGCAATGGGGTGGACTATCCGCGGGGTGCAGACCTTTATCCGTTTAGTGCAAAACGTATTTTCGGAATCGGACTACATAACTGCTTACAACTTCTGCCATAGACTTCGCGCCTGACGACAAGGAGTGGTTTCCATGGCTAATCACGGTTACATGACCATAAACGGAAAAGCTCAGGGATTGATTTCAGCGGGCTGTTCAACCCAGGACTCTATTGGCAACAAGTACCAGGCTGCGCACACGGACGAGATCATGGTGCTGTCCTACAGCCACAACATGACCACTATCGGGAACCTCAACAGATCCACACACAACCCGATCATCATCACCAAAGCCGTCGACAAATCATCGCCACTACTCGCCCAAGCGCTTTCAAACAGAGAGGAAATCAACTGCACGATCAGTTTTTACCGCGTATCGCCCTCTGGCTTGCAGGAAAAGTTCTATACCGTTTCGATCAATGGCGGAGTTATTACCGACCTGACGCTCGAAATGCCTCACGCCATTCTTCAAAACGACGCCGAGCCACAAGAGCAGGTGGCGATTCGTTATCGCGACATCGCGTGGACCCACCATCTGGCTAAAACCGCCGGTTACAGTTCGTGGGGTGAAGAGGGATGAATCCGTGGGACATCAACAGCGCGGCGGGGAAACTGGTGGGGCAAGCTCGCACGCTTGGCACTCGTCATCTTGCATACGGTAGGGCGCGGGAACAGTTCAACAGAGAAGTCGCTTTTTATGCAAAGCGTATTGCTGACGATGTTGGGCGAGGCCACAAAACTCCGGAACAGGGCTTACAGGCGCTTGTGCAAGAACAACGCGACCTGCTCATCCAATCGCAAGCCCTGACGGGAAAAGCTCCGGCCGCGATCACTGAACCTATTAAAAGATTGCCGGTATCAAGGCTCACACAGCCCGTTTCAAAACCTGACCCCGTTCGTTTACTGCGCTACGTCCATGCGCAAAATCTCAAGTCGACCGCCATGAACTCGCCCGGCGCCTTGAAGGCGGCTACCTCGCCGCATCCTACCCCGAACTTGAAGTTTTTCCCTCAGGAGCAATGGCCAACGCCGGTCCCACAAGAAGAACCTGGGTTCTATGTCGTACCGAGAAGCACGACCGCTGACAAACTGCAGGCTCAGCTTTTTACTTCAGCCTCCCCCGCCGTCATCACCAAATTCAAGGCGCTGAACCCGAATCTGGATCAGGTGAAAGCCGGGACGATGATTGTTCTCAGCGATCCGAACAATCATCTGTGTACTTTCGAAGAAGCGTTGTTGATGCAGGCGGCGGCTAATGTAAATAGAGCCTTGGAACCGCTGAGTTCGGAAGAGGCCGATTTCATGGCGCGTCACCATGACGAGATTGCGTTCCTTATTTCCAAGGGTTCACTCGGGGCAAGTGCGGGATTGGCCATGTTCTCGAAGAACCTGCACGACGTGGATATTATTCTCCGTGACATCGAAAATTTGCATACCCGGACTTTTCAAGCCAACGGTCACCTGAAGTCCGCCGAGTTTTATGCCGAACGCAAACGTCTGCTGACTCAGTTGAATGCTCAACTGACCAAGCTTACAAAAAAAAGCATTGGGTTTCCGGACCATCCCAATCTGAAAAACGTGTTGGGCCTATCGACGAAAAGTCTTGTACATCGCTGGAGAAAAGCTGGGGCTATTGGGCAGATTCCTGGTTATGCCACACATATTGACGCTGTTTCCAAAGCGGCGAAGTACGTCAAATATGGTGGGTGGGTTGGTACGGCGGTGGGTGGTGGAGCGTCGGCAATCAAGGTTCAGGGTGTTTGTGCAGCAGGGAATGTGCAGGCCTGTGAGAAGGTGAAATTTACAGAAGCTGGGGGTTTTGCGGGTGGGATTGCGGGCGGCGCTCTAACTGGTTTGTATTTGAGCGGCCCTACCGCTGGAGTTATTTGTGCAGCCCTCGGAGTACCTACTGGCGGTGCAGGAACATTGGCATGCGGCCTTGTACTAATCGGAGTTAGCTCCTTGGCTGCTGGGGAAATTGGAGGAAAGACCGGCGAATTCATAGGAGATCAAATTTACGAGGTCATCAAATGAGCCAGAGTTCTGGTGACACAATATTTCTTGTCATTGGTTTGATCGACTTTGCTGGCGCACTTATATCAATCGGTATATCACTTCACCTGGCCTACACAAAAATGGATGTAATGCTAAACCACCTGCAAAATTGCCCGGCGGTTATGATTCGAGCACCGTTAAGAAACGCTGGGCCTTGGGGAAATATGTTGTTACTGGGCGCCATAATGGGAGTAATGACCACGCCTAAGCTTTATCTACGCGATGGCGGTGCCAACGCAGAGGACCTGAAGAACTTTCCTGCGGACCTCAAACGAAAACTAATTGTTTTGCAGTGGACTGGCTGGGGACTTTTACTCATAATGTTTGGGCTTTTCGCGACTATCAAACTTGAACTTATCTAAACAGCACTTATATCCTTAGGGTACTTTTAATGCGGATCGATGGACAAACCAGTTGCGGGCCGACCCGTTGATTCTGGCTTTAAATCAAGTTGCATATTAAACATCGAAGACATTTACGAGATTGTCAAGTGAGCCTTAATACAGCTGAAAAAATATACTTGGCTATAGGTTTAGTCAACTTCGGAGGAGGGTTTATATTTGCCGGCACAGCACTTTTCCTCGGCTACACCAAAATGGGTTTTATGTTGAACCATCTGAAAAACTGCCGTGCAGTTACTAATCGGACATTCTTGAGAAACGGTGCCCCTTGGGGGAATTTATCTTTGATGGGAGAGATAATGTGCGTATTCGCTACGCCTCGCCTCTCTCTACGTTACGGAGGTGCCAGTACAAATGATATGAAGAACTTCCCTGCGGGCCGGAGAAGAATTCTGGTCACCTTGTATTGGCTCGGCTGGACATATCGTGATGTGCGCCCTCGTCGGAATCGCTGAACTCGGACCGATATGAAAATTTCCTGTCTCGAAATACCTTTTTAGACGAATCACTCCCGCCGCTTCAACGTATCCGAAGGCAACTCCCCAAACTGCTTGCGATAGTTATCCGAAAACCGCCCCAAGTGCAGAAACCCATAATCCATCGCCACTTCCGTCACATTGCGCACATTGCAGGTCGGGTCGATCAGGCATGCATTGATACGTTCCAGGCGTTTCTGCCGAATGTAGTTTTTCGGCGTGGTGCCGGCGTTGCGTTCGAACAAACCGTACAGCGAACGCAGGCTCATCCGCGCTTGTCGCGCCAGTTCTTCGCTATCGATGTCCTGCTTGAGGTTGCGGGCGATGTAGTCGGCGATCACCTCGAACGTCGCCGTCTGTGAGCCAAGGCTGATACGGCTGACATTGGTCTGCATCAGGCTGAGCATCTTGCTGACGATGATCTGCGCGTAGTGCTCCTGCACTTTTGGAATCTGCTCGGTGGCTTCGGCTTCCTGGCAAATCATCGCCAGCAGGCCGACAAAACCTTCCAGCTCATTGAGCTGATAACGGTTCTCCAGGAACCGCACGCCCTGCGCCGGATAGCGCCAGCGTTGCTCGTCGCAGACCGATTCCAGCAACGACGTCGGGACTTTGAGGATGAATTTTTCGCAATCGTCGGAGTACGTCAGGTCTACCGGATCATCGGGGTTGATCAGCAGCAATTCGCCAGGGGCGAAGTAATGTTCCTGACCGTGACCACGCCACAGGCAATTGCCGCGCAGCAAAACTTGCAGGTGATAGATGGTTTCCAGCGCGCCGGAAGTGACGCGAACGCTGCCGCCGTAGCTGATGCGGCACAGGTCGAGACTGGCGAACTTGCGGTGATTGAGACTGGCCAGCGGGTGCCCGGCGCGGGGCATCAGGATGCAATGATTACCGACATGCTGATTGACGTAGCCCGACACCGCGTACGGGTCGGCATGGTCGAATACGGAGCTGCGCTGACTCAACAGTTGCGCTTGCATCATCGGGTCACTCTCATTGTTGTTATAGGTTGCGTCGGGCCATTCTAGGGCACTGCCCGAAACACACAAAGCCACGAGATAAACGGTCGGTTATCTCGTGGCCCGGTTCGGCAGTCGAGGTGATCAGTCCTCGAGTGCGCGAACCCGCTCGTGACGTTGCTGCTCTTCAGGCTGGGCAGACGACTGCAAGGTGAAATCGAATTCGATTTCGGCAAAGCGCCCGCTCACGCCGTAGGCCGCCGCACGTGCCTGATCATCGCTGAAGGTGATCTTCGCGATCAGCTCGTCACGGGTGGCGTAGGCGAAATCGTCGTGCAGGTATTGATCGCCATCGAGGTTGATCTGGGTGGTCAGGTGACGATGATCCGGTGCCGAGATGAAGAAGTGCACGTGCGCCGGACGCTGGCCGTGACGGCCCAGTTGATCGAGCAGTTGCTGGGTCGGACCGTCCGGTGGGCAACCGTAGCCCGACGGCACGATGCTGCGGAAACGGTAACGGCCTTCGGCATCGGTGACGATACGGCGGCGCAGGTTGAATTCCGATTGCGTGGTATCGAAGTACGAGTAAGTGCCGCCCGTGTTGGCGTGCCAGACATCCACCACGGCGCCGGCCAACGGTTCGCCAGCGGTATTGAACACTCGGCCCTGCATGAACAGCGTCACACCCGGATCGACGCCATCATCCAGACGCGCTTCGCCCTGGGACAACGGTGCACCGGCCACGTACAGCGGCCCTTCGATGGTCCGCGGCGTGCCACCCGCCTTGCCGGCCTGCTCGTCTTCGGCGTCCATCAGCAGGTCCAGGTAATGTTCCAGACCGAGCCCGGCCACCACCAGACCCGCTTCCTGACGCGCACCCAGTACGTTGAGGTAGTTGACGGCTTTCCAGAATTCTTCCGGGGTCACGGCGAGATCTTCGATGATGTTCACCGAGTCACGCAGGATGCGGTAGATCAGTGCCTTGACCCGCGGGTTGCCGGCGTCATTGAGCAGGCCGCTGGCCTCTTCGAGAAATTTCTGGGCGCTGGCAGTGTGGGAAATCTTGACGTTCATGGTGGTTCCTCATCTTGTAATTATTAGCGTAGCGAACTGAACAGGCTGGGTTCAGCGGTCATCCTCGCGGATGGAAGAAGGATGCCGGCACATCGCGGTGACTTCGATCGCCATGTACGGATACAGCGGCAATTGCATCAGCAGGTCGTGGAGCTCTTGAACGCTGTCGACATCGAACACGCTGTAATTGGCGTAAAGCCCGGCGATGCGCCACAGGTGACGCCACTTGCCTTGTTCTTGCAGGCGCTGGGCGAGCGCTTTTTCGTCAGCCTTCAATCGGGCGGCTGCTTCAGGATTCATGTCGACCGGCAGGTTCACGGTCATTTTTACGTGGAACAGCATAAGGCTCTCCTCAAGCAAGATGAATGGCAGTAGAGGTTTTGTCGCGACGGAAGAACGCCAGGCGCTCTTCATCGAGGCTCAGGCCCAGGCCCGGGGTTTTCGGTACGTGCAGCTCGAAATCGCGATAGACCAGCGGCTCGCTGAGGATGTCTTCGGTGAGCAGCAGCGGGCCGAACAGCTCGGTGTCCCACGCCAGTTTGTTCAGCGTGACAAATGCATGGGCCGAAGCCAGTGTGCCGATGCCACCTTCAAGCATGGTGCCGCCGTACAGGCCAATGCCGGCCGCTTCGGCAATCGCGGCCGTTCGCAGCACGGCACGCGGGCCGCCGTTCTTGGCGATCTTAAGGGCGAACACCGACGCAGCGCCTTCACGCGCCAGATTGAACGCATCTTCAACGCACTCGATGGATTCGTCGGCCATGATCGGTGCCGGGCTCATGGTGTTCAGGCGCGCCATGCCGGCGCGATTGTTGCGCGAAATCGGCTGTTCGATCAGGTCGATGCCGTTGGTGCCGAGGATCCGGCAGGCACGCAGCGCGACGGCTTCGTCCCAGGCCTGATTGACATCGACCCGCACGCTGGCGCGATCACCCAGGGCTTTCTTGATCGCGATGACGTGGGCCAGGTCGCGATTGACTTCGCCGGCACCGATTTTCAGTTTGAAGATGCGATGGCGGCGCAGGTCGAGCATTTTTTCCGCTTCGGCGATGTCCTTGTCGGTGTCGCCACTGGCCAGGGTCCAGGCCACCGGCAGTGCATCGCGAACCCGCCCGCCCAACAGTTCACTGACCGGCAGGCCGAGTCGTTTGCCCTGGGCGTCGAGCAACGCGGTTTCGATACCTGACTTGGCGAAGGTGTTGCCCCGGATGCTGCGCTCCAGGCGCAACATCGCGGCGTTCACGTTGGCGCTGTCCTGGCCCAGCAACAGCGGCGCGAAGTGGCGGTCGATGTTGGTCTTGATGCTGTCCGGGCTTTCGTTGCCATACGCCAGGCCACCGATGGTGGTGGATTCGCCAATACCTTCAATGCCATCGGCGCAACGCACGCGAATGATTACCAGGGTCTGGTTCTGCATGGTGTGCATCGCCAGCTTGTGCGGGCGGATGGTCGGCAGATCGACGATGATCGTCTCGATCGATTCAATGGCAGTTTCCAGCATGGCGATACCCGTCAGGTTCTTAAAGTTCTGGAACCGATTCTGGTACGGCTTTTTTCGGGAAGCCAATATAGAATTGGTCTGACTTGATACCTTAAAGGTATGCAACTGGATTGTTTGCGGAGGCCTCATGGAACTGCGTCACCTGCGGTATTTTCAGGTGTTGGCTCAAACCCTCAACTTCACCCGCGCCGCTGAATTGCTGCACATCGCCCAGCCACCGCTGAGCCGGCAGATTCAGCAACTGGAAGACGAACTCGGGGTGTTGTTGCTGGAACGCGGCAGGCCGCTGAAGCTGACCGACGCCGGTCGGTTTTTCCATGAGCACTCCACCGCCCTGCTCGAGCAACTGGGCAAGGTCTGCGACAACACACGACGGATAGGCCTGGGCGAAAAAACCTGGCTGGGCATCGGTTTTGCGCCGTCGACACTCTATGGCGTGCTGCCGGAACTGATCCGCCGTTTGCGCAGCGGCGAGCCTCTGGAGCTTGAGCTCGGGCTTTCAGAAATGACCACGCTGCAACAGGTGCAGGCGCTCAAGGCCGGTCGGATCGACATCGGTTTCGGGCGGATCCGCATCGACGACCCGGCCATTATCCAGACTGTCTTGACGGAAGACCGCCTGGTCGCCGCCCTGCCCGCCGGCCATCCATTGCTGGCCGGACCGATCAGCCTGCGCGATCTGGCGAAGGAACCCTTCGTGCTGTACCCCGGCAATCCGCGTCCCAGCTACGCCGACCATGTGATCGCGTTGTTCGAGTCGTATGGTGTGAGCATCCATGTGGCGCAATGGACCAACGAGCTGCAAACCGCCATCGGTCTCGTGGGCGCGGGAATCGGTGTCACCCTGGTGCCGGCCTCAGTGCAATTGCTGCACCGCGACGACATCGGTTTCACGCCGCTGCTGGAAGACAACGCGACTTCGCCTATCATCCTTAGCCGGCGCGTAGGCGATGTCTCGCCGGGGTTGAATCATTGTTTGCGGATGATTGATGAGTTATTGCCGAGGGACTGACCGGCGAACGCACGACCAGAATTCAGATACATTTGGTCACAACTTCCTGCCCGACCCGACTTTGTCGGCTGCAGGGAACAGGTCATCATGCCCTGCGCAGAGAATGCGGCAACACCCTGTCTCATCTTTTTGCAGTCCGAATGGAATTCGGCAGTTACGGTTTTGCGACGGTAACGTTCAAGGAGTAAGGATGCTTCGCCCATCGACATTCAAGTCATCCATTCGCCTGTATGGTCTGCTCAAAAATGTGAGCGGTGCTCAGGCCGGACTCGCGCTGACGACCCGAAACAGCCAGGGGCACCCTGCCGTCCAGGCCTTCGTTTCCAGGCTGGACGCTGAAATCATGGCCCGCACGTGCGGTGATGACGATCTGCAGGTGCGGCCTCTCTCGCAATTCTTTGACCCTGACTCTTTCCTCGCCGCCAATCGTGGTTGGCTGACGCTGCATATCGGTTGCGGTTTCGCCGCTCACACCGACAGGCTGATCGAAACCGATAAACGATTACGCCCCATGGGTTGGTTCATTCACGCCGATATCGGGAAGTGGACGCCTGACCACTACGTGTGTTGGGGCGAGCAACTTTCCCGCCAGCTCCAGGCGACTTACGACGCTGCCGGCCTGCATCACTACAACTCCCTGCTCAACGAACTGGATGACGCACCGGCGTACGATCTCCAGTGGCATACCACAGAAGCCCTCAACGCTTTACCGGGCGGTGCCTGCACCACCGCTCCCCCCACACAGGTTGCACTGTTTGACGCCATCGAATGTCGATGGTGTTTCGCAAAATCGAATGCTCAAGGAAACAGCTTGCACGATACACGCGTGCTTCAAGGAGGATTGTCATGAGTGGAAAACCTGCAGCACGGGTCACCGACCCTACGGCGTGTCCACTTCCGGGTCACGGTACGAACCCTATTGTCAGCGGTTCGGCGGATGTCTTTTTCGACGGACTGGCCGCCGCCCGGCAAACCGACACAACGGCCTGCGGAAGCGCACTGACGAGCAACGTCGTTCCCAATGTGCTGATCAATGGCCTGCCGGCGGTGACCATCGGGACGTTGGGTAATCACGGAAACGTTGTGGTGGGTGGATCCGGCACTGTCATCATCGGAATGAGTGGTGGCGGGGCCGCGGTATCAGCGGTCGCTTCGTTGCTCAAACTTCCGACGCTGTGCCTTCCCTGCTTGCTGGCGGCAGCCAAAAGGAACGCGAGTTTTGTTCCGCTGGAAAATCTCGGGGCCTCCCAATGATCCCGGACGACCAGACAATTCTTGTCGATCCGCAAACCCGGAATTCGTTGCAGACGATTCAGCGTGCTCGCCGAGCGAATCCCGGTCTGCGTCACTACGCATTGGTTGACGGCGCGCGCTATCTGACGCTGACCAAACGCTTCGATGAGCCCGGTGACCGGGTTCAATGGCAATGGTTGCTGGAAGGCACCGAGCTGGATGAAATCAAGCACGCAGGCCCGGCACTGGTGACCTTTACCGATGATGACCCGCTCAGCGATCAGCTACTGCTATGGCTGATCGGCAGGGACCAGCAATCGCCCCTGGTGTCCTGGCTGTGGAGTGAACAGGGGTTCGAAACCCTCGCCGCCCACCTGAAAAGCCAGTTGTTTACCCGCCTCCCGGACGGTCGTCGTGCGTTGTTCCGCTATTACAACCCGACCGTGCGCCAGGCCCTCGAACCGGTTTTGACCGAGACGCAACAGGCGGAGCTCATGTCCGGCATCCTTTTCTGGCAAACCTGGCGACCCTTGCAGCGGGATTACCTGACCTTCAATGCACCGAAAAAAACGGAGGTTACCAGTGCTTGAACTCAGTGCAGAACAACTCGAACAACTGGATCACATCCGTCAGGACGAAGTCATCGACAAGCTCCTGCTCGAAGTTCGCCAGCAAGACCCCGCGTGGTTCGCAAAAGTAGGTGAACCCAAGGCCAGCGCGTATCTCAGACAGCTACGTGATGAGGCCGAAGCGTTTGGTATCGTGGCCCCCGAAGAAACCGAACTGTTCATGCGCTATGGGTTGTACAAGCCGGGCTTTCAGACATCGCCAGGGTTTGTAGAATGGATGCAACGCCCTGTTGCCGATACGCCGGAACAACGTTTTCGAGATTACGACAGCGTCATGCAATACATTGACTCACTAAAGGAATGGCCACGCGCCAAGTAAACCAGGGACGACAATGAGCAACCTTCTGAAAACACCCGGAACCGCAGGCTCCGGCGAACAACTCGCCCGAGGGCCGTTTCCCGTCCCTCGCGGAGGCATGCGCGGTCCTTTCGAAGGAATCAGGGTTCCACCACCCACCCGTATGCCTGCGCCACCGCCCCGCCCTGCTCCCATGCCGGCACCGCAACCGGCGCCCAAGCCGATGCCAATGCCGCAGCCGCAGGTTCAACCGAAACTTCAAACCGACCAGAAAACCGACGCACCACCGGTGACTCGCGAACAGACGCGTCAGAAAGAAGAGCAGTGCAAGAGCGAGAAAAAAGATTGCGTGGACTGCCCTCCGGACAAAGGCGTGATGGCGATCGCCAACAACGGTAAAGGTCACAGCATGTCTGACCTGTCCTCTCGCTATCAGCAATGGGTGACGAACTTCCCCTACCCGAACGAATGGCGGTGGAGCAACACCTGGTGGGACGGCTTTGACAAAAGCCGATGCACATTACTGGAGGCCAAGGCACGCTATGCCTTCATGTTCTTCCCTGTCCTGAATACCCCTCGGCCTTGGGCCAATGTCAGAGAAGAATTGATTGCCCCCGCCAGAGCACATTCACAGAAAGCCAGGCCTACGCCTCCTGTTTCGGTGGAGTGGCATTTCATGCAACGCGTGGTCTACGAATACTGTTCAGAACAATACAGCGACCTTGGCCTGACCAACCTGAGGGCGTTCTGGAACCCCCTGCCCGGTACCAAGGACCAGGAGGAATACGACGAGCTGCGCAAGGAAGAAGAGAAGCAAATGGAGGAGTACTACAGAGATAACCCGGGATTGATCGCCTAGTCCGACCCGCAACGCATTCAAGGTGTCAGCATGACCAACTTCAAAAGCTTCATCTTCACACTCAGGTTCAACAAGCAGGCCATTACGTCACTTCCCCTTGAGCTGCAGATAGAAAAAGCGGCCAGGTTTTTGCGAGAGCTCGGGGCCATCAGCCCGCTTCTGGCCAACTGGTATCTGCAAGGGAAAAGCCTTAAGGACTCGCTTGCAACCAATGTCAGTACCGACACTCAAGCGCTGATCGACAAGGTTAAACGAGCTCATGATCCCGAGCTGCCTGACCTGACCGAATTTTCGGTGTGGAACGCCATCGAGGACCCGCTTGAGGGAGGCGTCGCTTTTCATTACAGCGCACACAATCTCGACTCCGTGTCCGCCCTGTCGTTCGAGGACGCCGGTGCCCTGTTGATGAAGTTTGAACACCCGCAGGAGATGTTCACGGAAATCATCAGCCTGGCCGTGAACATCTGGCCTGAAATTGACTGGGTCACCCTCGTACCGGCCCATTACTTCAGAAAAGGACGTGTCTTCAAGGACCGACAGACGATTGGATGGATCGGCTTTTGCCCCAAATCGTTGAACCTCGCAGACTTCCCCCAGGCACACAAACTAATTCCTGTGCCTGACCGGGGAACCCTTGTCATCAGCTGCCCTGAGGTGATGAACGAGCAAAACCTCGACCACGTTGAACGGGTTGGGGATATCGATACAAAACTGGTGGAGCTGGGTTATTTGCCGATGTTTCTGAACTGAAGCCTGGCCGACGAGCGGATCAGTTCGCGTCCGCTCCCCAGATCCAGTTCCAGATCCCCGGCAATTTCACCGGTTGTGAACTGTCGCGAACAGTACGCGCCATCGCCGCCCGTTGCAGCTCGGTTTGATCGTCATAGAACGGCTTCTGCGCCGTTTTCAAGCCGGTCGCCTGTGCGCTATCCAGCAGGATTTGCAAGTACTCGCGGGCATGCCGGGCGGTGTAGCGATTGAGGTCGTGGAAGGTCACCACCACCGGGATCACGCCGTCCACGGTGGGCAGTTCGCCCAACGCAATGCGCTCTCGCACTTCCGACAGCTGTCGCAGCATGTTGGCCCGCCGCCGGGGACTGGCATTGAAGCCCCAGATCTTGCCGTCGTTGGCACTCAAGTCGGTCAGCAACACGTGCAAGCCGTGCTTTTGATAAGCCGCGAAGACCCGTTTGTCATAGTTCCAGAATGGCGGACGCACCAGGGTCGGTGGCGTGCCGGTGATCGCGGCAATATCGGCACTGCCCTTGGTCAGCGACTGTTCCAGTTCTTCCGGGCTCAGGGAACGGTGATTGGTGTGCCAGTGAGTGCCCGTGTGAAAACCCAGTATCTGCCCGTCGGCGTGTTCGCGGCGCATGACCTCGCGGCCGATGTCGCTATCACCCGCCCGTGGCGCGCCGGTCTGTACGAAGAACACCGCTTTGAGGTTCGGTTGCACCGGGTTCGTGGCCAGGCTGTCGAGAATGGTGATCGTCGGATTCCAGAAACTCGACGCGCTGGGACCGTCATCGAAGGTCAGCAGAAAACGGATCGGCGGTTGCGCGCGCAGCCGCTGTTCCGTCTGCGCCGTCATTTCGATGGGAGCCGCGATGCAACCCACCAGCCCGACGGCAATGGCGAGTGCGCAGAAAACCTTGAACAGCTGTTTCATGGAGTGCCCTGGACCAGACCGTTGAGCCCGCACACATGTGCAGGCGCCGGTTGGATCAGGTTACACAGTGTTTGGTTCCAGCGCTGCCGTGCAGCGTCGGTTACTGGTTGAGGGCCTGCTGGAACGAGCTGTCGATGATCGGCACGGTTGCCAGTGCCGAAGGCAGTGCCTTGACCTTGAACAGGACGTCCGCCGTGCTCTGCAAATCCTTGGCCGCCTGCGCGTCTAACGGGCCGACGGTCATGTGCGCCTCCAGTAGGCGACTTTCCTGCCCTTGAGGTCGGCGATGGTTTTCACCGGTGAATCCTTGGCGCACGTGATCTGAGGCACGACTATGCTGAAACCTCCGACGGGAGGATTCGGTCATGTGCGGACGACTGTCGCAGTACCGGGGCATCCACGATTTTGTCGCGGTACTGAGCATTCCCGATGCGCTGATCAACCATGTCGGCGACGAGCCGTTGGCCCGCTACAACGCGGCGCCGACTCATCAACTGGCGTTGTTTCACCAGGAGGACGTTGGGCTTGTGGCTGACAAGGTGCGTTGGGGCTGGCGGCCGCATTGGGCGAAGGATCGCGCGGCGCCGATCAATGCCCGCGTCGAAAAAGTCGCCCATGGCCCGTTCTTCCGCACGATCTGGCCGCACCGCGCAATCGTACCGATTGATAACTGGTTCGAATGGGTCGATGCGGGAGACTCGACCCGACAGCCGTGGCTCATCCGTCGACGGGACCGCGCGCCGATTTTCTGTGCCGCGATTGGACGGTTTCCTACGAATAGCGAGGAAGCGCGAGACGACGACGGTTTCGTGATCATCACCGCAGACAGCGCCGGCGGCATGCTCGATATTCATGACCGCCGACCGGTGGTTCTGTCGCCAGAACTGGCAAGGGAATGGCTCGACCCCGCCACTCCCCGGGAACGCGCCGAACAGATGGCCTTGTGGCAAGGCGAAGGCAGTGAGGTATTCGAGTGGTACAAGGTCGGCAAAGCCATTGGCAACGTCAGGAACCAGGGCGCTGAGCTTATTGATGAGCAGAGATGAAACTATCAATACCGAGACAAACGCAATCGTATTTAACACCTGTCGATACAGGCTAATAACTTGAACGTTACAAAGAGTGTTTCACCCAAGAAACACTTGTAGAAGTCTGGCGATTTGATCCTTCAACCGCTTGTCTGACATCTGCATCGGCGTACATACATTTAGAATGACTACGGATAGCATGCGCGCCGCATTTCCATCGGCACCGCCCAGTTGACCAAAAAGTCAACAATTAAGGAAATCCCACAACTACAAGCCTTGCAGAGAACTAAATGCGCGACGATTTTGCAATTGATCAAGTCGTTAGTCTGGAGTGCGTTTATCTTTCGATGACAGAACACTTTCGACTTAACTGTTTTATCGAACATTACATCAAGACCCGTGACCTGCGATCAGTTCCGGGGATCGACGGCATCCTGCGTTCAACCCTCGGGCACTATCCGGGCAAGCCTCCGGTGATGGTCAACGAGCTGAGTGCATGGATCGACAAGACCTTGGGCTATCGGGCTTCCCATCCCGATGTGTTGCAGCTGGACGACGCTTGAAACCACGCTTGGGGACCCGTTTGGCAAAAGAACTGAACGAACCCGCCCTCGAAAGACTCTCAACAACTGAGGCTCGCTGAGCCTCATCTGTTTTCAGCCGTCTTATTTCTGCACGAAGCTCGCCCCGCAGATCTCTATGAATGTCCTGTTCGACGACTAAGCCAACGACTTGGCTGGCTTCACGAGAAATACATGAGCGAACTCGTTCCTTATGCCGTGCATTACATGTTCGACGGTGTGCGAAAGCATTTTTTCAAACTGGCGGTGCATTTTTCTGATGTCGATGCCATACATTCGGCGTCTGCGCATGCTTATCCGGAATCCGATCGAAAGATCGCCGTACATGCCACCCTTGAAACGGCACGTATCAAGGCGCAGCAATTGGGTATTACCCAGATTCGCTGGAATGTGTCGATCTGATTGGCCTATACAACAAAGCCCCGGTTGATTCGGGGCTTTTTTGTAGGTGTAGATTGGTTGGGGTTGGGGGCATATCCGTTTCTGCGGTAACGGCGGCTATTGGTTCCGCCCTTACCCCAGAGCTCAGGGCTTCAACGGAAACTCCATATCACGGTCCGGCAATTCTTTCCCGTCATCAGGGTGCTTCCAGGTCGGCGACGAACGCCTCTGGCGCTCGAGCTCTTCTTCCGTCGGTTCATCCATGTCTTCATCATCCGGATCCGGACGCTTTGGTTCAGTAGCCATGCTCACCTCTCTTCCTAAGGGATCCGTCATCAACTTTAAGCGTAGATCAGTTTCGAAAACCCGGTTCAAAGCCACCAGCGCAGCAAAAAGAAAAACCCCATGCTCAACAGCATGCTGAGCAAGGTATTGCGGGTGTACAGCACCAGCCCCACCGCCACCAGCGAACTGATCAGATACGGATTGTCCCACTGCAAATTCAGCTGCTTGTCCGGCATGAACACAATCGGCCCGCAAATCGCGGTCAGCATGCCCGGCACCGCAAAACCAAGAAACTGCCGGGCGTTGCTGCTCAGGCGCAGCGGCAGGCGCGGTTCGAGAAACACGTAGCGGTTGAGGAAGACCAGAATTCCCATACCGATAATCACGGCCCAGACCATCATGTGCGTCCACCGTAGAATTTATTGCAGACGAAGCCCGCCGTCATGCCCGCCAACCCCGACAGCACCAGCGCCGAGCCCCATTGCCAATAGCTGAACAACACCGAACAGAACAGCGACACCGCCACGCAAACCACGGTCGGTACGTTGCGCACCACCGGGGTGATCAGGGCGATGAAGGTTGCGGCGATGGAGAAATCCAGACCCAGATGCTCCAGCCCCGGAATGCTGGAGCCGAGCACAATGCCAGCAAGGGTGAAGAGGTTCCAGGCGATGTAAAACGTCAGGCCGACGCCCAGCGCGTACCAGCGGTTGAACTGCTGTTTGTCATGCTGGCTGGTCAGGGCAAACAACTCGTCGGTGAGCAAAAAGCCCAACCCTGCACGCCAGCGCCCCGGCAGCGGCGAAATCACCGAGCGCATGCTCATGCCATAGAGTAAATGCTGGGAGGTCAGCAGCAACGTGGTCAGCAGAATCGAAAATATCCCGGCACCGCCCTTGAGCATCCCGATGGCCACCAGTTGCGCCGCACCGGCAAACACGATGCTCGACAACCCCTGGCCTTGCAGCGGCGTGAGGTTGGCTTCGATGGCCATGGAACCGGCCAGCAATCCCCACGGTGCGGTTGCCAGGGATAACGGCATGATCGCCGCGGCGCCGCGGAGAAACGCGCTGCGCGGCACGAGTGAATTGGACATAACGCTCTACAACCAGAGAAAGACGTCAAACTGTGCCAGCAGTCGCCGCCGATGGCTTGAACAATCTTGCGCACTGCTGCAAGCGGCAGAATGCGCGCCGGGTTAGTTGATTTTCGTGATTGGCACTCCGCCCGAGTACCATGGAGCGATCGCATCACGTGTCAGGGAGTCGACATGCTTTACCGAATCGCCGCCGACGGGTTGGTGCTGTTTCACCTGTTGTTCATTCTGTTCGTGCTGTTCGGCGGGCTGCTGGTGCTCAGATGGCATCACCTGATCTGGTTGCACCTGCCGGCTGCCGCGTGGGGCGTTTGCGTGGAGTTTTTCCACTTGTTCTGCCCGCTGACAGACTGGGAAAACCGCATGCGCCATGCTGCCGGGCAAACCGGCTATGGCGGCGGTTTCATCGAGCATTACGTGTGGCCGGTCATTTACCCGGCGGGCCTGACACCCGCTATTCAACTGGGCCTCGGCAGCGTGGTGCTGGCGCTCAACGTGCTGGTCTATCTTAGGTTGTTCAGGCTGCGAAAGTTACGCCGGGCCGCCTGAACACTTTCCTCAAAGGATCTGCACATGTTGTCCATCGAAGACCTGGCATTGCTGCAAGCCATTCGGGAAACCGGCAGCCTGTCACGCGCGGCGGCACATCTGGGCAAGGCGCCGTCGACGGTGTCCTATGCGGCGCGGCAACTGGAAGAGCGTTTCGACGCGCTGCTGTTCGATCGGCGCCGCTACCGCCTGCAGCTCACCCCCGCCGGGGAGCTGCTGGTGAATGAAGCGGCGCGGTTGATGCAGGATGTCTCGCGCCTGACCCAACGGGTGCAGCAAGTCGCCAACGGTTGGGAGAGCCGACTGTGGATCGTCACCGACGAACTGCTGGAGTTCGAGGCCCTGATCCCGGTGATACACGAATTCGACGCGCTGCAATCCGGTGTACCGCTGCGCATCACCCAGGAAGTATTGAAAGGTGTGTGGGAAGCCCTGCGCGAGGGCCGCGCGGACCTGATCATCGGCGCCACCAACGAACCGCCGGCGATCCCTTCCTTGCGCTGGATGCAACTGGGGGAAATGGAATGGGTGTTTGCGGTCTCGCCCAGGCACCCACTGGCCAAGGTCAAAGAACCGATTTCCCGGACAACGGTGACGCAACACCGGGCGATCGTCGTGGCAGATTCGTCCAGAGCCACCGAAGGCAGCACCTATGGCGTCTCCGGTGGGCAACCGGTGCTCGCCGTGCCGACCATGCGCGCGAAAATCCTCGCCCAGTGCGACGGCCTGGGCGTGGGTTGGCTGCCCAGACATCGGGTTGGCTCGTTGCTGAAGAACGGCACGCTGGTGGAGAAACAGATGGCCGATCCCCGGGAACCAAACATTCTGTACGCCGGCTGGCGCGGCGATCATGACGGACGCGCCCTGGGCTGGTGGCTGGAAAAACTCAAGCAGTCGTACCTGGCGACCAGGCTGGTCCAGGGCAGCGACCGGTTCGTCTGAACCGGCAGACTCAGTTGGCAATGACGCTCATGTTCCGGCCGCTGGCCTTGGCAACATAGAGCGCCTTGTCCGCTGCGCCAATCAGGTCGTCAGCCTGGGCTTGTGAGGTCGGATCGTAAGCGGCGACGCCCAGGCTGACCGTCACCATGCCTTCTGCGCCTTCGCTGTGGCGAATACCGGCATGCAGCACCGCGCGACGGATTTTTTCCGCCACCAGAAACGCCCCGACATAGTCGGTCCCAGGCAGCACCACCGCAAACTCTTCGCCGCCGTAGCGCGCCGCCAGATCTCCGGGGCGCTGGATATTTTCGGTGATGATCGCACTGATATTGCGCAAACACTCATCACCGGCCAAGTGGCCGTAGTGGTCGTTGAACAGCTTGAAGTGGTCGACATCAAGCATCAGCAATGCGAGGCCGGTCAGGCTGCGCTTGGCACGGCCGATTTCCGAGTGGATGAACAAATCGAACTGACGCCGATTGGACAGCCCGGTCAACGCGTCCTCGAGGGCCAGCAGTTCCAGGCTGCGATTGACCTCGATCAGCGTTTCCTGGGCATCCAGCAACTGGCTCTGGATGCGGTTCTGCTGCTTCATCAGATTGATGAGGCGATAACCCAGCACGCCAAGAAAGACCAGCAGCAGCGCGACAATGCCGGCACTGAGCAATGACTCCTCACGCCAGCCGGCCAGCACTTCATCCCTGTCGAGCGCGGCGAAAACGATCAGCGGGTACCCTTCGACCCGGCGAAACCCCACCACCCGCACAACGCCGTCCAACATGGACTTGACCGTTGACGTGCCTGAATTGGCCATGGGCAACAACTGTTTGAACAACGGGCTGTTGGCGAGACTGGTGCCGACCTCCGCGTCCTTGAACGGCCGACGAACGACGATGCTGGCGTCGTCGGCGATCAGGTTGATCACGCCGTTGCGGCCCATGTCGATGCTGTCGTACAGGGACAGAAAATGGCTGAGATAAATCGTCGCCAGCGCCACACCGGCAAAACGGCCGTCGGCGTGATTGATCCTGCGCGACACCGTCATGATCCATTCGCCGCTGGAACGACTTTTGATCGAAGGACCGATGTGCGGCCCACGGTCGGGATGATCGCGATGGTAGATGAAATACTCACGGTCGGCGTTGCTGGCATCCGGCAGGACCGCGCCGTTGGAATTGGCAACCCAGCGACCCTTCTCGTCATAGACGAACAGGCCGTGCAACTGGCTCAGCTCACTGCGCTGGGCACTGAGCAAGCGTTCCAGGTGAGGCAACAAGGCCGGTTCGAAGCCGTCGTTTTCCAGGCGCTCCACCAGCGTAAACAGCAGCGTATCGGCCTGCTTGATCGTCGCCTGTGCTTGTGAGGCCAGGGTCTGCGCAAGGTTGGACATCGCCACGCCCTTGTCATGCAGATGGTACTGGCGCGAATTCCAGGCTTCCCAGATCACGATGGCGATCATGGACAGGCACACCGCCAGAAGCAAAACAACCGCGGAGCGGACCTTGAGTTTTGCCCCGGCCTGTTCGGTGACCAGGGACACGCTGTGGCGGGATTGTTCGATTCGGTCTTTGACGGACGGATTGCCCATGACGCTCCCTGAATCTTGATGAGTGGCGACTGATCCCGTTCGCCTTTTTATTATCGTGACGCCTCAACAATACACCGGTTAGCGCGGCGTCTGTTTCAATGCCTCAAGCCACGCCGGGTTCAATTGCGTCTGATCGGTCTCGATGCCCAGCGCTTCCATACGGGCCTTGTGCAGGTCCATTTCGCGAATCAATTGGCTGTGATCACTGGAGTTGCCGTCCAGCTCGTGCATCTGGCTCAACCCCAGGTGATAGAAGCGCAGCAGCTTCATGGCGCCGGGATCATCCTTTTCCACCGCCGCCGTGACCTGATGCATGACGTTGGTGATGCTCATCAGGCTGCGCTTGAGCTGCCAGCCGTACACGGCGGGCGCCATCCACGCCTGATGCCAGAAGGTGCCGCGCATGAGTGCCACCATCAATAGCACCGCGACAAACACACCACCCACGTTGAAGCGTAGATTGTCCCCCCCCGGCTCGCCGAACATCGCCACCGCCGCGGTCGACAGCAGCATCGCCAGGGCCAGGAAAACCACGGCGATAATGATCGTGCTGCGGCGCGTCTGGCTTCGATAAATCTCGGGGTTTTGCGGCTGGATTTCGAACATCGCGACGGGTTTCCTCGGGAACATGGGCAAAAAGACTGCGGGGCATTATCGCCTCTGCGGGGGATTTAGCTATGCTGGGGCTCCTTTTCATCTTTTCATCGTCAAAGGGGAACGTGGCGATAGTGCGCAGTTCGTGCCATCTTCTTTTATGGATACATACTATTCGGATGTCATGCGTCCTCGGCGGGTGACATCGTTTTAAGGATCATTGAATGTCCCAACGTCAAGTAATCAACGCTTCGGTCAGCCCGAAAGGCAGCCTGGAAACCCTCTCTCAACGTGAAGTTCAGCAACTGAGCGAAGCCGGATCCGGCAGCACCTACACCCTCTTCCGCCAGTGCGCCCTGGCCATCCTCAACACCGGCGCCCATGTCGATAACGCCAAGACCATCCTCGAAGCCTACAAGGACTTCGAAATCCGCATCCACCAGCAGGACCGCGGCGTGCGCCTGGAACTGCTGAACGCCCCCGCCGACGCCTTCGTTGATGGCGAAATGATCGCCAGCACCCGGGAAATGCTGTTCAGCGCCCTGCGCGACATCGTCTATACCGAGAATGAACTCGACGCCCAGCGCATCGACCTGAGCACTTCCCAGGGTATCAGCGACTACGTGTTCCACCTGCTGCGCAACGCCCGCACGCTTCGCCCCGGCGTCGAGCCGAAGATTGTGGTGTGCTGGGGTGGCCACTCGATCAACACCGAAGAATACAAATACACCAAGAAAGTCGGCCACGAACTGGGCCTGCGCAGCCTCGACATCTGCACCGGTTGCGGCCCTGGCGTGATGAAAGGTCCGATGAAAGGCGCGACCATCGCCCACGCCAAGCAGCGCATTCATGGCGGTCGTTACCTCGGCTTGACCGAACCCGGCATCATCGCCGCCGAAGCGCCGAACCCGATCGTCAATGAGCTGGTGATCCTGCCGGACATCGAAAAGCGTCTGGAAGCGTTCGTGCGCGTAGGCCACGGCATTATCATTTTCCCGGGTGGCGCGGGCACGGCCGAAGAGTTCCTGTACCTGCTCGGCATCCTGATGCACCCGGACAACAAGGGCCTGCCCTTCCCTGTCATCCTCACCGGGCCGAAACACGCGGCGCCGTATCTGGAGCAACTGGACGCGTTCGTCGGTGCCACTCTGGGCGAGGCGGCGAAACAACATTACGAGATCATCATCGACGACCCGGCTGAAGTGGCACGGCAGATGACCGCCGGTCTCAAAGCGGTGAAACAGTTCCGCCGCGAGCGCAACGACGCGTTCCATTTCAACTGGCTGCTGAAGATCGACGAAGGCTTCCAGCGCCCGTTCGATCCGACCCACGAAAACATGGCCAACCTGAAACTGAGCCGCAGCCTGCCTGCCCACGAACTGGCCGCCAACCTGCGTCGCGCGTTCTCCGGCATCGTCGCCGGCAACGTCAAGGACAAGGGCATCCGCCTGATCGAAGAGCACGGGCCGTATCAGATCCGTGGCGATGCGGCGGTGATGCAGCCGCTGGATCAACTGCTCAAAGCCTTCGTTGCCCAGCACCGGATGAAATTACCGGGTGGCGCGGCGTATGTGCCGTGTTATCGCGTGGTTGCGTAACCCGGATAGAGTGTGAGCAAGCCGATGTGGCGAGGGAGCTTGGGGCGCGAAGCGGCCCCAAAAGCTTTTGCGACTGCTTCGCAGCCGAGCGGGAGCAAGCTCCCTCGCCACAAAGGTCGGTCCACACAGGTATCAGTATCCGACTTCCAGGCGATCAACCACCCTGGTTGCCGCATTCGGCAAACTTGCTGTAATCCAGCACTTTCTGCGTACCGCTGGAGTCCAGGTACGTCATCCGCGCATTGACGATCCCGCATTGGCTGCCGCCATTTTCTACCGTTGAAATAACCTTCTTGATGTCCAGATGGGAGCCAGCAGCGTGGGTCTGCGATGGGCTCTGGACATCCGCGTGGGCGGAAAACGCAGCGACGTTCAGAACGGCAAGGAAGCTGGCAGCGACGAGTTTGTTCCGGTTCATGGTGATGTCCTCAAGGTTTCAATGGGTAGTGGTGTGAGGCAAGTTGTCTTGTCTCGATGGAACCCATTCAATCGTCCCGAGGTATCTGCCATGTGTCGTAGCACCGGGCCTTTTAACGCGTAAGGTGTCATACGGGGCGCTCGATACACTTCGATACACCCGCCCCCGAAAAAAGCTGCCGTGTATACCAGTGTATCTATTACATCCTCAGATACAGTGAGATACAAAGGCCGGCAGGCAGCGGCGACGTGGCTCCCTAGAATGCGCAACGTGCGAATAAAAAGAGGGTTGAGTGATGGAACATGTGAACCACATCCTGATCGTCGACGACGATCGCGAGATCCGCGAGCTGGTCGGCAACTACCTGAAGAAAAACGGTCTGCGCACCACGGTGGTTGCCGATGGCCGGCAGATGCGCAGTTTTCTGGAAACCAATCAGGTGGACCTGATCGTGCTGGACATCATGATGCCCGGCGATGACGGCCTGCTGCTGTGCCGCGAGTTGCGCTCGGGCAAGCACAAGGCCACGCCGATCCTGATGCTCACCGCACGCAACGACGAAACCGACCGCATCCTCGGCCTCGAAATGGGTGCCGACGACTACCTGACCAAACCCTTCGCCGCCCGCGAACTGCTGGCGCGGATCAACGCGGTGCTGCGCCGCACCCGGATGCTGCCGCCCAACCTGCTGATCACCGAAAGCGGTCGATTGCTGGGTTTCGGTCGCTGGCGCCTGGACACCACCGCCCGGCACCTGCTGGACGAAGACGGCACCATGGTCGCCCTCAGCGGCGCCGAATATCGACTGCTGCGCGTGTTTCTCGATCATCCGCAACGGGTGCTCAGCCGCGACCAGCTGCTGAACCTGACCCAGGGACGCGATGCCGACCTGTTCGACCGTTCCATTGATTTGCTGGTGAGCCGCCTGCGTCAGCGCCTGATGGATGACTCGCGGGAATCGACCTACATCAAAACCGTACGCAGCGAAGGCTACGTGTTTTCCTACCCGGTGGAATTGCTCGGCGCCGAGTCATGAAACTCGCCCTGCCCTGGCCCCCAACACTTATGCGGTGCACCTGGACGAAAAAGGGCCCGACCGAGGTCGCTCATGCGGCCAAGGTGTTCAATGCCATGCAGACACGCATTGCGGCCTATCTTAATGAGCGCATGCAACCGCTGGCAGCGATTTCCCATGACCTGCAAACACCGACATAGAGCGCTGTCATTGATGATCTCACTATCCGATCTGCTGCGATTTTGCGCAGCGCTGCTGCTGGCCGCAACGCTCTGTGTCAGCCTTGACACCAGCGGCGCCATGGCCGCGGAACCGGGCGTGGCGCCACTGGAACTGGTGGTGCTCGGCTCGGGCGGACCAGGCGCCGGCGGCCGTGCCGGTGCCGGTTACGTGTTGCTGGTGGATGGCACGCCGCGAATCCTGCTGGATGCCGGACCGGGAACATTCGTGCGGCTCGGTGAAGCGAAGCTCGACATCCGCCGCCTGGACATCGTGCTGCTGACTCATTTGCACGTGGACCACGTGGCGGAACTGCCGGGCATCGTCAAGGCACGGGCCGTGGCTTCTCGTTCGGACATCACCTTTACAGTGTTCGGACCGGGTGCCGCGCAACCCTATCCTTCCACTCGTCACTACATCGACCTGATGTTCGGCAAGGACGGGGCCTTCAGCTATGTGCAGGACTTCGCCGGCACCGTGAGTTTCAACACCACTGACCTCGATTACCTCACTGCACCCAAAACCCTCCTCAGCCAGGACGGCCTGGTGATCAACGCCGTGACCGGACACCACCGCGACGCGCCGGCGGTGATTTACCGCGTCGATTACCGGGGTAAAAGCATCACCTTCAGCGGCGATATCGATGCACAGGGCCATGCCGCGCTGACACACATCGCCAAGGGCTCCGACCTGCTGGTGTTCAACGCCCCGGTCCTCGATCCGCCCGACGCCCCACCCGCGCTCTACAACCTGCACACTGCGCCCGGCGACATCGGGAAGATCAGCGCCGCAGCACAAGTGTCGAGCCTGCTGCTTAGCCATCTGTCCCGAGACATCGACGAATCCCGCGATGCGGTCACGCAGTCGATCCACCGTGCTTACCAGGGCCCGGTGCAGTTCGCCGAGGATGGTTTGCATATTCGGCCCTGAACGCAAACGGCTGGTTCAGGCAGGCATCGCGGCTTTTTCATGGGGATTTGTATCCTTGTGTATAGGAGGCCACGACAGATACGCAAAAGCTGATTTCGCCCCGTTCAGGCACACATCTGCGATACACCCGAGCGTTTAACTGTGTTCACCGGATAGCAGTCGCTACCGCCTCACTCAAACACAAGCGCACGGAGAATCAATCATGTTCAACTTCTCGAAAGTCTCGTCCCTGGCACTCGGTCTGGCGCTGGTAGGCGGTCTTGGCCTGTCAAACCTGGCCTCGGCCAACACCGCGAGCACCGCGTCCCACAGCCAGGTTCAGCAACTGCTGGTGGAAGGTGGTTCGGACCGCCTGCTACAGAATCGTGTGGCTGAAGGTGGTGCTGATCGTCTGCAAGAGCTGCGTGAACGTGTGGCTGAAGGCGGCTCTGATCGCCTGATCGAAAATCGCGTCGCTGAAGGCGGTGCCGATCGTCTGCAAGAACTGCGTGAACGTGTTGCGCTGGTCAGCCCGAAGAACCCCGTACAAGGGGGTGTGGTGGTTGCGGAAAACCGCGCCGAGTTCGGTTCGAAATATCAGCGGTATTGATTACAGGTTAATCCGCAACACCCCAAGCCCGGAGACCCCGGGCTTTTTTTTGCCTCATCGTTCCCACCGGGACGAGCGATACGCATAAATCCTCAGTTCTGACGCAAAAGCCCGACGATTGCGCGGGACAGTCGCAGCAGGCGCGTACTAAGATTTGCGCTTCATTTCATCAAGGACGATTCATGAAGCGCTTGGCCGGCTGTCTGCTGTCTTTCCTGACATTTACTGCGGTCGCGGCAGACCTGAACATGCTCACCGACAACCATCCGCCCCTGCATTTTCAGCAGGGCAACGCGATGGTGGGGTTTGGCGTGGATGTGGTGCAGGCGCTGGCCGACACTGCCGGCGATCAGGTGCACTTTCAACAGGTGCCGTTGCTGCGAGCCTTGCGCGTGGCGAGCACTGAGCCTGCCACCGGGGTATTCACCGTGTTGCGCACCGCCGAGCGTGACAGCCAGTATCAGTGGGTCGGCCCCTTGATGGAGGTGGAAACTGCACTGTTCTCCACGGACAGCAACCGGCAACGGGTGCGCAGTTTGCTGGAGGCCAGCCGTCAGGGTCGAATTGCCGTTCCACGGAAATGGCTGGTCTACGGCTACTTGCAGAAACAGGACCTGAGCAATCTGTACGGCGTGGAAACACCCGAACAAATGATGCGTCTGGCACGGCTGGGCCGTACCGAATTCGTGGTGGCCGACACGCTGTCCGTCACCCGCATGGCCCGTGAGGAAGGTGTACCACCCGAGCAGTTGCACTATCAGATCCCGTTGATGAAGCAAGCCACCTACATCGCCTTTTCACCACGGACCGATGCGCGCCAGATCGCGCGCTGGCAGCAGACGCTGGATGAGATGAGCCGGGACGGGCGCCTGGAAAAACTCAAGCAGCGCTGGCTGGTGGATCGCACGCCGCGCTGACGATGGATCAACGTTCTCGATAACGACTATGCGTCAGGGTGTTTTTTCATTCTGAAGCTCCAGCACTACAGTGGGCCCATCTTCTTCCCACGCTTCTGGAGTTACATCATGAAAAGCATTATCGGTCTTGGTTTCGCCCTGTCGGTTCTTGGTGCCACGTCGGCCATTGCTGCACCTCACGCTACTTTGCCAGTGGTTGCGGCGGCAGCGAAGGTGAGTCAGCCGGCTACTTTGAATGTGAATACGGTGGGTGTTGATCAAAAAGACAGCCAGGCGAGCACACTTTACGTGGCTGAAAACCGTCCTGAGTTTGGGTCGAAGTATCAGCGTTATTGATTTGCCGGTTTGTACTGCTGGAAACAGGAACCCCCGGGAAGATTTGGTCTTTCCGGGGGTTCTTTTGTTTGTTCGGGTACATATCCGTTTCTGCGGTAACGGCGCCTTATGGTCCTGCCGCCCGCAGCCATCGGCCATCCTTGGCCGGGGGCGGCCTGTCATGTGAAGCGTACGCGTTCCCCCTGTGGGAGCTAGCTGTGCAAACCCACCACGTTGTTCACGGATGCTATTTGGCTAATTGGTGGCAAATAACTCAGGCTGGCATGCGGGCGATATGCCCGCTACCTCGACCCCGCCAGACGCAGAGCCAGAGCCTTCGCCTGACTAGCCACATCTGTCACCGCCGTACTCTCCCACCACATCCCACGCAACGGCGGCCCCATGGCAAACAACCGACCGACAACCCGCCCATCTCCCCCCAGCACCGCGCCATCGACCGTCGCCGCAATACCCAGCGCCAGCGGCCCCGGCCGCACCAATCCGCGCGCCAGCAACTGCTGCGGCAACGGTCGCGCCACTCGCCGCCAGTCGTACTCGATGCCACTGGAATTGATCAACGCCGCCCCGCTGACAACCACCGTTTCAGCTTCACCACGACGGCGAATCCGAATGCTCACCTGATCACACGAAGAAGGCTCAAGCCCCCTGTACGAAGCCGCCTGAATCCGCAACCGCCCTTCCCCGTGCAACCGCGCCACCAACTCCGCACTCAACGGCGGCGAACGGTGGTGATGACTCTCCCACCACGGCCGCACATGCCGTACAAACTGCCGACGCTGCACGTCCGTTGCCTGATGCCACAAACGGCCGATGTGCGCCCGCACCGTATCCAGCGGCGCCTGCCAGTCGATGCCCTGCGCAATGGCATCCCGGCAATGCCGGCGCAGCTCGCGCATCAACTGTCGCGGCGTGCGAATGCTGTGATCCTCGGCCAGAAAATCCGCCCAGGCCGGCGGTTGCCGACGCACATGCGGCAGCAGCCCATGCCGGGAAAACACTTCGATCGGCCCGCGATGCCCGGCCTGTTCCAGCGACACCACGGCATCGACCATGGTCAGGCCCGATCCAATGATCAGCACCGTCGATTGCGGGTCGAGCTGACGCATGGCCGCGACATCCCAGGGATCGAGTGCCGCAGCGTTCAAACCGCTGGATTCTGTCTGCGGCGTACGAGCAGCAGGGAACATTCCCGTGGCCAGCACCGCATACCCACCCTGCAACCGCTGGCCGTCGCTCAAGCTCAGCCGCACCGAATCGTCCAGCGCTTGCAGGTCAACCACCTCGGCCCGTACATGTTCGACGGTCGAGCCAGTCAAGGCGCCCACCGCTTGCGCCTCGGCCAGGCGCTGCTGCACGTACAAACCGAAAATCCCCCGTGGCGGAAACAGTTCGCTGACCGGCACATGCTGCTCATCGGACTCCGGCCAGCCTCCGGCCACGATGTACTCGGTCAGCCACTGAGTCAGGTCATCGGCATTGTCCGGGTCGACACTCATGCGCGCCGCGTTGCCGTTGAGCGTATGGCCCAACTCGACCGCGCTGTACGCCTCGCCCCGGCCGAGTTCAGCGCGGGGCTCGATCACCAACAACGAGCGCTTGCCGGGCAAACGCAACAACTGCGCCGCGAGCATCGCGCCACTGAGGCCGCCGCCGATGATCAGGATGTCTGCGTGGCGGATGACGTCGGTCGTCTGTCCGCTTCGGGTTTCAGTCATGGCGTTCTCAATGTTCAGTGTTTACCTGGATAGAAGTCATGCAGATCGCCCCGCGCCAGCAACGCTTCGCGGCTGCCGGACAACACCACCCGGCCGGTATCGAGGACATAGTCCTGTGACGCGCACTTGAGCGCCACATTAATGTTTTGCTCGGCAATCAGAAAGCTCACCTGCTCGTCGCGATTGAGCTGGGCGACGATCTCGAAAATCTCCTGGACGATAATAGGCGCCAATCCCATGGAAGGTTCATCAAGCCCAAGAGGTTGTCATGGGCCGACTCCAGAATTCTGGTGAGTGGCACCGGAGCTTTCCGCAGGAGTCATATCTGAAAGTAATTACGTTTAATTTCAGCAGGATGATGAGTTATTCGAGAAATCCGCGCAGCTTCAAACCAGCAATATGTCCATCCTTGATCGGCGAACAGTTAGATCACCACGTTTCTCACGAATCGTGCAGCCACCGGCCCATCGTTGCGATAGGCGTGCGGCTGGTTGCTGGCAAACATATAGAACTCACCAGCGGAAATGTTGTGGGGCGTATCGCCGAGCATCAGGGTCAGGCAGCCTTCAAAAACATAAATCTGCTCGCTCCAGCCATCGGCATCCGGTTGTGACGGGTAAATCTCGCCCGGTTGCAGGCACCATTCCCATTGTTCCACTTCGCGGGTGGCGGTGGCTTTGGACAGCAACACGGCCTTGCTGCCGGGAATCGTCCCCGCCCAGGCCACTTCGTTGATGCGGCTCGGGTCGCGGGCATCCGGGGCCTGGATCAGGTCGCTGAACGCGACGTCGAGCGCTTCGGCTACGCGGTCGAGGGTGGTCAGGCTGACGTTCTTCTCGCCGGCCTCGATGGCCACCAGCATGCGGCGACTGACCCCGGACTTTTCCGCCAGCGCAGTCTGGCTCATGTCGGCCGCGTGGCGCAGGCGCCGAACGTTCAGGCTGACGTGCTGAAGGACCGAAGCCCGTTGCGTTGAATCTTTGTGCACTATATTGCTCACTCGATGGGGTTGGGCAGTATACTGCGCAACATTCGGCGCATTGTGCGTCGCCCTCAGGTAGCGCGCAAGGTCATGACGTCGTTGAACTCCTCCCCGGCTTCTTCCCGATTCTCCCGGTTCAGCAAGGCCGAGTGCGTGCTGGTGCTGATTACCATGGTCTGGGGCGGCACCTTTTTGCTGGTGCAGCACGCCATGACCGTCAGCGGCCCGATGTTCTTCGTCGGCCTGCGCTTTGCGGCGGCGGCGATTATCGTCTCGTTGTTTTCCTGGCGTCATCTGCGGGAACTGACCCTGTTCGAACTCAAGGCCGGCGCCTTTATCGGTGTGGCGATCATGCTGGGTTATGGCTTGCAGACGGTCGGGTTGCAGAGCATCCCCAGCAGCCAGTCGGCCTTCATTACCGCGTTGTATGTGCCCTTCGTGCCGTTGCTGCAATGGCTGGTGCTGGGACGGCGTCCGGGGTTGATGCCGAGCATCGGCATCATGCTGGCGTTTACCGGGCTGATGCTGTTGTCGGGACCGGCCGGCGCGTCGTTCAACTTCAGCCCTGGTGAAATCGCCACGTTGATCAGCGCCATTGCGATTGCCGCTGAAATTATCCTGATCAGCACTTACGCCGGCCAGGTCGATGTGCGGCGGGTCACGGTGGTGCAACTGGCGACCACGTCGGTGCTTGCGTTTTTGATGGTGGTGCCGACCCAGGAAGTCATTCCGGGCTTCTCATGGTTCCTGCTGTGCAGCGCCCTCGGCCTGGGTGCGGCGAGTGCGGCGATTCAGGTGGCGATGAACTGGGCGCAGAAAAGCGTTTCGCCGACGCGGGCGACGTTGATTTATGCCGGTGAGCCTGTGTGGGCCGGGATTGTCGGACGGATCGCCGGGGAGCGGTTACCGGCGATTGCGTTGGTGGGGGCTGGGTTGATTGTCGCGGCGGTGATTGTGAGTGAGTTGAAGACCAAGGGTAAGGATCGTGAGGCAATTGAGGGGGAGCTGGAAAGCGAGCCTGTCGATTCAAATAAATGAAAATCTCGATCGACGTTCAAGCCTCCAACTCCCGACACACACCTATTCTGAATTTACTGTCACGGGTGTAAGGACCACCAACCAGTAACTCCGTATAAGCACCAGAAACCACCAATTGATTGGTCTTGGTTGTTTTGCCTAGCGCCCCCTGCACAGTATCGAGAGATGAGAGGTCTTTCCTGGACCGAGAGGCAGGCGGCTCGCACGCAGAAATGGACACATGACGGTATTTTTATGCCGGCAGACTTGCAGGCTATGCTCGAATTATCCGGTCATTACCGTTTTAAACGTCTGCACCTCTTTCAAAACTTACATTCCCGGAGAGAATAGCCTCGGGCGAACAACGACTGGTTTTGTTTATAATCTGGAGCGCTCCAAGGCTGAGGTCATGCGGCGCTGCGTGTGGTCGTTGGCAGTAAAGACATTACATACGATTTTGGACGATATGGTAAAACCTGGGGAACCTTTGATAGCGAAGGTGAGGTTGTTTTGCAGCCTGCGTCGTGCCCGACGCCTTAGTAGACTCAGCCATTAAAGATGTTCCATATCTTCAAGTTATGGGAACTTTATGCTGCAGCTTCCCCTCGGGACATTTGCCACATGAACAAATCCATTTTCATCGAGAACGCCGGTAATGACTGCGCCGTCAGGCAACGTGAGTTCATACGCTTAGTTGGGAATCGGCTCTTCCCTGTCATTGAGCAATTGAAACTCGACAAACGTCTTTTCTTGCAGAAGTTTGCGAAAAACACTGCTGGCACCGCTGGAGCCGGCATTACCGACTAACGTGTCTGGAGAACCCACTATCGTCTCGGAGCGCGAGAAAATTCAGCGCCAGCGGGATTTTCGATCATTTGACGGCCCGATCAAGGCTTGAGATCCCATCGATTTAAAGATCGTCTTCGCGAGCAAGTCAAAGGGGCCAGACTCGCTGAACACATCCCTCTGAAACAATGTGAACCAGGCCTTTTCCATCTACCGTGTAGGATTCTGCGACAGCTTGCCGTTTGGCGATCCGGGGAGTGGCACGTATGATGCTTCACAAACTTCCGCAGATTAGAAGCCTATGTCCCTGATAGTTCTACTGCTTCTGCCTTTTATCGGCAGCTGTGTTGCGGCTTTGCTGCCGCACAACGCGCGTAACACCGAATCGCTGTTGGCGGGTCTGGTTGCCTTGATCGGCACCATTCAGGTCGCTCTCCTGTATCCGCAGATCGCCCATGGCGGCGTCATTCGCGAAGAATTTTTCTGGTTGCCCAGCCTTGGCCTGAACTTCGTTCTGCGCATGGACGGGTTTGCCTGGCTGTTCTCGATGCTGGTGCTGGGCATCGGCACGCTGGTGTCGCTGTACGCCCGTTACTACATGTCGCCGGACGATCCGGTGCCACGGTTCTTCGCGTTTTTCCTGGCGTTCATGGGCGCCATGCTCGGGCTGGTGATTTCCGGCAACCTGATCCAGATCGTGTTTTTCTGGGAGCTCACCAGCCTCTTTTCTTTCCTGTTGATCGGCTACTGGCACCACCGCGCCGATGCGCGACGCGGCGCCTACATGGCGCTGATGGTCACGGGTGCGGGCGGCTTGTGCTTACTGGCGGGGGTCATGCTGCTTGGCCATGTGGTCGGCAGCTATGACCTGGACAAGGTCCTGGCCGCCGGCGATCTGATTCGCGCACATGCCCTCTACCCCATTTTGTTACCCCTGATTCTGATCGGCGCCCTGAGCAAAAGCGCGCAGTTTCCCTTCCATTTCTGGCTGCCCCACGCGATGGCGGCGCCGACTCCGGTCTCGGCGTATTTGCACTCGGCGACCATGGTCAAGGCCGGGGTATTTCTGTTGGCGCGCCTTTGGCCATCACTTTCCGGCAGTGAAGAATGGTTCTACATCGTCAGCGGCGCCGGCGCGTGTACCTTGTTGCTCGGCGCGTATTGCGCGATGTTCCAGAACGACCTCAAGGGTCTGCTCGCCTACTCGACCATCAGCCACCTCGGCCTGATCACCCTGCTGCTGGGCCTGAACAGTCCGCTGGCTGCCGTCGCCGCCGTGTTCCATATTCTCAACCACGCCACCTTCAAGGCCTCGCTGTTCATGGCCGCCGGGATCATCGACCACGAAAGCGGCACCCGCGACATTCGCAAACTCAGCGGTCTGATCAAGCTGATTCCGTTCACCGCCACCCTCGCGATGGTCGCCAGCGCCTCCATGGCCGGTGTGCCGCTGCTCAACGGCTTCCTGTCGAAAGAGATGTTCTTCGCCGAAACCGTGTTCATCAATGCGACCGCCTGGGTCGAGATGACCCTGCCGATCGTCGCGACTATCGCCGGCACGTTCAGCGTCGCTTACTCACTGCGCTTCACGGTCGACGTGTTTTTCGGTCCGACCGCCACCGACCTGCCGCACACCCCGCACGAGCCGCCACGCTGGATGCGCGCGCCGGTGGAGTTGCTGGTGTTCACCTGCCTGATCGTGGGGATTTTCCCGGCCCAAGTGGTCGGCTCGTTACTGGCCGCCGCGGCCCTGCCCGTCGTCGGTGGCACGCTGCCGGAGTACAGCCTGGCGATCTGGCACGGCTGGAACGCGCCGATGATCATGAGCCTGATCGCCATGTCCGGCGGCATCGTGCTGTACCTGCTGCTGCGCAATCAGCTCAAGCGCGGACGCTTCAAATACCCGCCGATCATTGGCCTGTTCAATGGCAAGCGCCTGTTCGAACGCAGCCTGGTGATCATGATGCGCCTGGCCCGCCGCCTGGAGCGGCGGATCAGCACCAAGCGCTTGCAAACCCAGCTGTTCCTGATGGTGCTCGCCGCCGTGCTGGCAGGGCTGATTCCGATGCTCCACAGCAGCCTGAGCTGGGGTGACCGGCCGAAGATTCCAGGCTCGATCGTGTTCGTGACGTTGTGGCTGCTGGCGATTGCCTGTGCGCTGGGTGCGGCGTGGCAAGCCAAGTATCACCGGCTCGCGGCCCTGACCATGGTCAGTGTCTGCGGCTTGATGACGTGCATCACGTTTGTCTGGTTCTCCGCACCGGACCTGGCGCTGACGCAACTGGTGGTAGAGGTGGTGACCACGGTGCTGATCCTGCTGGGCCTGCGCTGGCTGCCGCGACGGATCGAAGAAGTCTCGCCGCTGCCAAGCACCCTGCGCAAGGCGCGCATCCGGCGTCTGCGCGACTTGCTACTGTCGATTGCCGTCGGTGGCGGCATGGCGCTGCTGTCGTACGCCATGCTGACGCGCCAGACGCCCAACGATATTTCCTCGTTCTACCTGAGCCGCGCCCTGCCGGAAGGCGGCGGCAGCAACGTGGTCAACGTGATGCTGGTGGACTTCCGCGGGTTCGACACCCTCGGCGAAATCACCGTGCTGGTGGCGGTGGCGTTGACCGTGTTCGCCCTGCTGCGACGCTTCCGCCCACCAAAAGAAAGCCTGCAACTGCCCGCTCAACAGCGTTTGCTCGCGCCGGACGTGGTCACCGATCTGGTTAACCCGCGTCACGCCAGCGACACCGCGCTGGGTTTCATGATGGTGCCGGCGGTGCTGGTGCGCCTGCTGCTGCCAATCGCGTTCGTGGTGTCGATCTACCTGTTCATGCGCGGGCACAACCAGCCGGGCGGCGGTTTTGTCGCGGGGCTGGTGATGTCGGTGGCGTTCATTCTGCAATACATGGTCGCCGGCACGCAGTGGGTCGAGGCACAAATGAGCCTGCGACCGCTGCGCTGGATGGGCACGGGCCTGTTGTTCGCCACGGTCACCGGGCTCGGGGCGATGGCGGTCGGTTACCCGTTCCTGACCACCCACACCTGGCATTTCGAACTGCCGCTGCTTGGTGACATTCACATCGCCAGCGCGCTGTTCTTCGACATTGGCGTGTATTCGGTGGTGGTCGGCTCGACGCTGTTGATCCTCACCGCCCTCGCCCACCAATCGGTACGCGGCCACAAAACTGCCGCCCTGCCCAGATCCGTCGCCACGAAAGGAGCCGTCTGATGGAAGAAGTCATCGCAATCGCCATCGGCGTGCTGGCCGCGTCCGGCGTCTGGCTGGTGCTGCGGCCACGGACATTCCAGGTGGTCATGGGCCTGTGCCTGCTGTCCTATGGCGTCAACCTGTTCATCTTCAGCATGGGCAGTCTGTTCATCGGCAAGGAGCCGATCATCAAGGACGGTGTGCCCCAGGATCTGTTGCATTACACCGACCCGCTGCCGCAAGCGCTGGTGCTGACCGCCATCGTGATCAGTTTCGCCATGACTGCCCTGTTTCTTGTGGTGCTGCTGGCTTCGCGCGGTCTCACCGGCACCGACCACGTGGATGGCCGGGAGCCTAAAGAATGAATGCGATGACACACCTGATCGCCGCACCGATTCTGCTGCCGCTGCTGACCGCCGCCGTCATGCTGATGCTGGGCGAGAAACATCGCCCGCTGAAGGCCAAAATCAACTTGTTCTCCAGCCTGCTCGGCCTCGGGATCTCCGTGCTGTTGCTGCAATGGACGCAAACCACCGGCGTGCCCGGTTCCATCGGGGTATACCTGCCGGGCAACTGGCAAGCGCCGTTCGGTATCGTACTGGTGGTCGATCGTTTGTCCGCGCTGATGCTGGTGCTGACCGGAATCATCGGCGTCAGTGCCCTGCTGTTCGCCATGGCCCGCTGGGACGGCGCCGGTTCGAGTTTCCACGCGCTGTTCCAGATTCAGATGATGGGCCTGTATGGCGCATTCCTGACGGCGGACCTGTTCAACCTGTTCGTGTTTTTCGAGGTGCTGCTGGCGGCCTCCTACGGCCTGATGCTCCACGGTTCGGGTCGGGCACGGGTGTCATCGGGGCTGCATTACATCTCGATCAACCTGCTGGCCTCGTCGCTGTTCCTGATTGGCGCGGCGTTGATCTACGGCGTCACCGGCACCCTGAACATGGCCGACCTGGCCCTGAAAATTCCGTTGGTGCCGGAAGCCGATCGCGGCCTGTTGCATGCCGGCGCGGCGATTCTTGCGGTGGCGTTCCTGGCCAAGGCCGGCATGTGGCCGCTGAATTTCTGGCTGGTGCCGGCCTATTCCTCGGCCAGCGCACCGGTGGCGGCGATGTTCGCGATCATGACCAAGGTCGGCGTCTACACCTTGCTCCGCCTGTGGACCTTGCTGTTCTCCGGTCAGGCCGGCGCTTCGGCGTACTTTGGCGGCGACTGGCTGATCTACGGCGGCATGGCGACCATCGTCTGCGCGGCGGTGGCGATCCTCGCCGCGCAACGGCTGGAGCGCATGGCCAGCCTGAGCATTCTGGTGTCGGCGGGTATTCTGCTGTCGGCCATCGGTTTCGCCCAGCCGAACCTGATCGGCGCGGCGCTGTTCTATCTGGTCAGCTCGACCCTGGCGTTAAGCGCGTTGTTCCTGCTGGCCGAGTTGATCGAGCGTTCGCGTTCGGCCAATGAAATGCCGCTGTTCGATGACGGCGACCTGATCGCCCGGCCGCTGGAGTCCCTGCAACCGCCCAAAGGCATCAACCTCGACGACGAACAGAAAGCCGTGGTCGGTCAGGTGATTCCCTGGACCATGGCGTTTCTCGGTTTGAGCTTCATCGCTTGCGCGTTGTTGATCATCGGCATGCCGCCGTTGTCCGGGTTCATCGGCAAACTGGGCTTGCTCAGTGCGTTGCTCAACCCGCTGGGCTTGGGCAACGGGACAGATGAACCGGTGTCGAACGCCGCGTGGGGCTTGCTGGCATTGCTGATTCTCTCCGGGCTGGCGTCGCTGATTGCCTTTTCGCGTTTGGGTATCCAGCGCTTCTGGACGCCTGAGGAACGCCCCTCGCCGTTGCTGCGACGGTTCGAATGCGTGCCAATTATCGCGCTGTTGGGCCTGAGCATCCTGCTGACCTTCAAGGCCGAGCCCCTATTGCGCTACACCCAGGCCGCCGCTCAAACCTTGAACAATCCGCAGCAGTACGTGATGGCGGTACTCGGCACCCGGGCGGTCCCGAGTCCGGAAGCCAAAGGTGCAGTCGCGGAGGTGCAACCATGAAACGCCTGTTTCCTGCGCCGTGGCTGTCGCTTGCGCTGTGGTTGTTGTGGCTGCTGCTGAACCTGTCGATGAGCCCCGGCAATCTGCTGCTGGGCGCCGTACTCGGGTTTTGTGCGCCGTTGATGATGCGCAAGTTGCGGCCACTGCCAATCCGCATTCGGCGTCCCGGCGTGATCCTGCGGTTGTTCTTCATCGTCGGGCGTGACGTGCTGGTGTCCAACCTTGCCGTGGCCTGGAGCGTTTTGAACGCCACTCGGCGCCCGCCGCGCTCAAGGTTCATCAAAGTGCCGATGGATTTGCGCGACGCCAACGGCCTGGCTGCACTGGCGATGATCTGCACCGTGGTGCCCGGCACGGTCTGGTCGGAACTGGCGCTGGATCGCAGCATTCTGTTGCTGCACGTCTTCGATCTGGATGACGAAGCGCTGTTCATCCAGCACTTCAAGGCGACCTACGAGCGCCCCTTGATGGAGATCTTCGAATGAGCCCGATACTGTCGAATGCGGTTCTGCTGAGCCTTTTCTTTTTTTCGCTGGCGATGGTTCTGACGCTGATCCGCCTGTTCAAGGGGCCATCGGCCCAGGACCGGGTTCTGGCGCTGGATTACCTGTACATCGTCGCGATGCTGATGATGCTGACCCTGGGCATTCGTTATGCCAGTGACACGTACTTCGAAGCGGCGCTGCTGATCGCGCTGTTTGGCTTTGTCGGCTCGTTTGCCCTGGCAAAATTCCTGCTGCGTGGCGAGGTGATCGAATGAACGCAGAACTGTCTCTGTGGGTGGAAATCCCGGTGGCGATCCTGCTGGTGCTCAGCAGTGTTTTCGCATTGATCGGCGCGATCGGGCTGGTGCGGATGAAGGATTACTTCCAACGCATGCACCCGCCGGCACTGGCCTCGACATTGGGTGCGTGGTGCGTGGCGCTGGGATCGATCATCTACTTTTCCGCGCTCAAGTCCGGGCCGGTGTTGCATGCCTGGCTGATCCCGATTCTGTTGGCGATTACCGTACCGGTCACGACGTTGCTACTGGCGCGGGCAGCGTTGTTCCGCAAGCGTATGGCGGGGGATGATGTGCCGGCTGAGGTGAGTAGCCGGCGGACCGAGAGCGGAAGTTAGGTTTAGAGATTTGTGTTGATTGGCAGGCCTCATCGCTAGCAGGCTAGCTAGCCCCACATTGGGATCTTCAGCGTTTACACGATCCCAGTGGGAGCGGGCTTGCCCGCGAAGGCGTCAGTCGAGGCGACTCACACCCAGGCAACGGCCAACAATCCCGCCCCCAACACCACACACAACGGCGAATAGACCCACGTGTCCAGCCGGGCAAATTTCGAGTCTTTGACGTCTTTGAAAAAGCCCACCAGGTTCGAATCGCCGATCGCCCGGGCGAACATCAGCATCGCGATGGCGCTGATCACCCATTGCAGCGACTGATGGGTCACCGCCGGCATCCACCAGCCGACCCGCAAACACACCAGCGCAGCGATCAGCAGCAATCCGAAAGCCACCAGCAACGTCAGCCACCCCGAAGGCTTGAACGCGGGCCGCGATCTCGCGCCGTTCTCCCCCGGCACCTGCGGCACCGCCGCCACGGCAGCCCACTGGCCACCCAGCGCCCAGTAGACATGTATCAGGCTGATCACCGCGAAGATGGTCACCAGCCATTGAGCCAACACAAACGTCATGTCGAGGATCCTTGAAAGGCATTTAACAGAATCATCCTAGTCGGCATTTTTAGAAGTGCGCGGATGATCAACGGTGATAAAGTGCCGCCCCATGAAACTCGCCCGGACCGATCGCTCACTCATTGCCTGGATGCTGTATTGCTGCGTCCTGTTCAATGTGTTCGCCTGCAGCATCGGTCACGGGCAAATGGTCGGGATGCAGCTCAACGGCCTCGGCGGACAGTTCTGTACCGTCGACCCGGCCACCCAGGCCCCGGTCGCCTCGAACACCTCCGAAGACAAACTGCCGACCCTGTCGAAGGCCTTCGGTTGCCCATTATGCTCCACCGGTGGCATGGGCCCGGCGCTCAATTCCAGCCTGACCCTGGCGATCCTCCCGGAACAACACAGCCCGCCCCTGGCGGTCGTGGCCAACGCTGACCTCCCCGCTCGCTACACCTGGCCTTCGGCCAACCCCCGCGCCCCGCCGCTCGCCTGAATTCCTTCGCCTTTCAATCAGCTCACTTCGCCAACGCGAGGCGTTCGCCTGTGCGCTGTTTCCTAGTCAAGTCTTCAGGATTCATCGATGAAAACCATCTCTTTGCTGGCCAGCCTGTGCGGCTGCCTGTCCGTTAACACCTGGGCACATGCCACGGTGGACCTCGCACCGATCACCATTGACGGCCAAGCTACAGCCGAGCCGGGCCTGAGCCTGGATCAATCCAGCGGCATGGCCTCACGCCTTGGGCTGAGCGTGCGTGACACTCCGGCCTCGGTGGCGATCGCCAACCGCAACGACATCGAACGTCACGGTGCACAGAATTTCCAGGACGCCGCCAACACCCTGCCCGGCGTCAATGCCAGCGCGCCGCCGGGGTTCGGCGGGTTCGTTTCCTATCGAGGTTTCACCAGCAGCCAGATCACCCAGATGTTCAATGGCGTCAACGTCTCCGGTGGCCTTGCCCGGCCCGTGGATGCGTGGATCTATGACCGGGTGGAGCTGGTGGGCGGCCCGTCATCGCTGATCAATGGCGCCGGCTCGGTAGGAGGTTCGCTGAACTACGTGACCAGACTGGCGACCCGTGAAGAGCAAGCAGTCGAAGGTCGGGTCAGCTACGGCACTTACGACACCACCGAAACCGCATTCGGCCTCAACCATGCCCTCAGTGAAGCCGGTGCGGACGTGCAGCATTACGCCCGGCTCGACGTCAGCCACAACACCGGCAATGGCTACATCGATCGGCAGGAACGCGATGCGTGGAGCGTGGCGTTTTCGCTGCTCAGTGACCTGACGCCGAACCTGTCCCACACCCTGGCCCTGGAGTATCAGGATGAACACGAAGACAGCCCTTACTGGGGTACGCCGGTGCTCAACCCCAAGGCCGGTGAACTTAAGATCGACAAACACAACCGCTTCAACAACTACAACGTCGAGGATGGACGCTACGAACAACGCACGATCTGGGTGCGCTCGATCATCGACTACCGGATCAACGACAGTACCACCCTGCGCAACACCCTTTACCATCTCGACAGTCAGCGTGACTACCGCAACCTGGAAACCTACCAGTACAGCGCTGACAACCGGGCGGTGAATCGCTCCACGGCGTATCAGGTCCGGCATCAGGGCGAGCAGAACGGCAACCAGTTCGAACTGCGTCACGACAACACGCTGTTTGGCCTCGATACGACCTGGTCCGGCGGCTTCGAGTACAAGGTCAACCAGACCACCAACTCACCGCTGAACGTCAAAGGCGCCAGCACGGTCGATCCGAACAACTTTCAGCCCGGGCACTTCTACGACATTCCGGGCACTCGACCGGGCTTTGTCAGCGACAAGACCAACGAAGTCACCACCCGGGCACTGTTCGTCGAGAACCGCCTGGCACTGACCGACAAGCTGTCGTTGCTGACCGGCCTGCGTTACGACGACATAGACCTGGACGTGACCAACCACCGGCAGGTGACCGCCAGCAATCCACGTCATCTCAAACGCAGTTGGGAACCGCTGACCGGCCGCGCCGGCCTGACCTGGCAGTTCATCCCTGACGCCAACGTATATGTGCAATACAGCACCGCCGCTGAACAGCCCAATGGCACGCAGGATTTTGATGTCTCCACCGGCAAGCAATGGGAGGTCGGCAGCAAATTCGATTATCTGGGTGGTCGCGGTTCGGCGACAGTGGCGGCTTACACGATCGAGCGCAAAGACTTCGCAGTCACTGATCCGCTGGACCCGACCCTGAGCATTCCCGTGGGTCAGCAGACATCCAAGGGAATCGAACTGGCGAGTTCGCTGCGGATCACCGACAAGCTGTTGGCCGAAGGTAACTTTGCCTGGGTTGACGCTCGGTACGACGCGTTCACCGAGAAGAATGCAGCGGGTGTGGTGGTGTCACGCAAGGGCAACACGCCGACCAACGTGCCGGACCGGGTCGGCAATCTGTGGCTGACCTATGACTTCGCGTCGCAATGGCAAGGTGGTGTCGATGCGCGATATGTGGCGTCGGTGTTTGCCGATAGCGCCAACACGATGACCGTGCCCTCTTACACGCTTTACGGCACGTTTCTCAGCTACAAGGTCGATCGGCACACCACCGTTACCGGCCGGGTGCGCAACCTGACCAATGAGGTGTATGCCGAGTTTGCACATGTGTCGCCGGCGTATTACCTGGGGACGCCGCGCACCTTCGAACTGGCTGTGCAGACCCGGTTTTAGTCGTAGCACCGGCTCCCTGTAGGCGCTGCCGCAGGCTGCGATCTTTTGATCCTGCCGTAACAAGCAAAATCAAAAGATCGCAGGCTTCGCCAGTGCTTACAGTCCAGCAGACACTTTATCCGCCACATCCTTCGGCACCCACGCCTGCCATACCTCCGGGTGCGCCTTCATGAACGCCTCCGCCGCCTGCCGTGGCGGGGTGTGTTTCTCGCTCATTTCAGCCAGCGCCTTGTTCAACGGGTCGATGGGAAAATCGACCTTGGCAAAGAACTCGGCAATCTGCGGGTACTGTTTCTGGAACGGAGTGGACACGCCAATCGACAGTTTCGAGGGCAATGAACGGGTCGGTTTAGGATTCGGGTTATCAGCGTCGGTCAGGGTCTTCCAGGCTTCGGCGTCAAACGGCGGCTCTTCCAGCTGAACCAGTTTGAAACGCCCGAGCAAGGGTGTCGGCGACCAGTAATAGAAAAGAACCGGCTTGCCACGACGAATCGACGAACTGATTTCCGCATCCAGCGCCGCCCCGGACCCGCTGCGGAAATTCACATAGCTGTCATCCAGGCCATACGCCTTGAGCTTCTGCTTGTTGACCACCTCCGACGTCCAGCCGATCGGGCTGTTGAGGAACCGCCCCTTGCCCGGGGTTTCCGGGTCGCTGAACACGCCCTTGTATTTGGGCAGGTCGCTGACGCTGCGCAGGTCCGGCGCCAGCGGCTTGATGCCTTTCGCCGGATCGCCCTTGATCACATATTCAGGCACCCACCACCCTTCGGTGGCGCCCTTCACCGTATCGCCGAGGCTGACGACCTTGCCTTCGGCCTCGGCCTTGACCCAGACCGGACTGCGACCAGCCCATTCTTCGCCAATGACCTGGATGTCATCTTTGGCCAAGGCGGTCTCCAGCGTGATGGTCGTCCCCGGCAAGGTATCGGTCGGCAGCCCGTAACCCTTCTCGACGATGATCCGCAGGATATCGGTGATCAGGCTGCCGCTTTCCCAGTTCAGGTCGGCGAAGTGGATGGGCGCCTGGGCGGCGAATACCGGAACGGGCGAACCCCACATACCGAAAGCGACCAGGACAGCGGTCAGCAACCGTCGAAATCCGTTCATGCTTTGCACCTCGTGCTGTTCACAGCAATAGCAGGATGGCCTGATAAAGACCGCAAGCCTCAAAATACTCAGTCAACTGACTGTAGTAGAGGTTCCTGCTTTCGAGGGGTGAGGATTAAATTTCGGAAAGTTACTGCAAGCCCGAAGCCATTACTCGCTCGCTTTGAACGTCACCAGTTCACCCTTGCGCCACTTGGCGGCCTTGGCCGTCACGGCTTTCAGGGTTTTGGTCAGGCCTTCCTGCAACTGTTGGTGAGCGGCAAACACCATCACCACGCTGTGACCTTCCTTGAACACGATCCCGTGACCGTCAGCCGTGGTCACGAACGCGTAATCGCCGAGGCCGTAGACCGTCAGTTTGATTTCGCGGAACTTGATCTCCAGTTTGCCGCCTTCACGGCTGGGTAATACCGATGCACTGAAATGATCGCCGACCTTGAGTTTCAGGCCGGGCTTGTCGTCCACCACCAGTGCTGATTCGGTGTCGAGTTCGGCAATGTAAATGCCTTCAGCGTTCTGTTCGGTGATGTAAACAAAACGTGACTGGAACTGTTTAACCAGCTTTGCGCGCAAATCACCCAGCACGAACAAAGCATGCATATCGAGATTACTTACTGCCAAGGAAACATCCCCACATCTGAAATGATGCTGCACGCTGACAGGCAGCGCACAGCAGAAAAAAGCGGCAATGCCGAAAGTTGTAGCCAAGGGGCCCGGGTCGAGTCCGGAAACGAGCAGAGTGCTCATCCATCGCGAGGCGTGAGAAGACTACTGGAATGTCACTCGCGTCGTCTTGTCTGGCGTTCGTCAGAAGTTGAAGGAAAACGCCCTTCTGTCCGCCAGAAAAACAGGATTACCCACCTTAGGGAAAAAACGCTGCAAAAAAAGCATTTTTCCGACATATCGCCCGTAAAAAATTGCTTTAGATGAGCAGCAATCGCCAACCCGTGACGGTGATTCTAGAGCAGCGATGCTCATCGAGACTACCCAAAACGACGTACACACGTCGGCAAAACCATGAAAAGGACTTCATATGTGCACCCCGACACACTTTATTTCTCACACACACCCTCTGTCCACGCTGTCTCCGGCGCTGTTCCCGCATACCGCGTTTGTCCGAGCAGAGCCTGCCACGCTGCGCTTCCAGGTGGTATTGGCCGGCACTGCTTTCTTCCATATCAAGGAAATTTCCACGGGCCACGTAAGAGGTTTCCGCAGTAACCATAACGCGGCCTGCGCGCTTGCCCGCGCGCTCGAGTTGCGGAGCTGAACGTTCTGCCTCACGCCTATAGACGTTTCGTCACGCCGACGAGTTAACTCAGCCGTCGGCAGGCAACTACTGCCATACTGCCGAACCAATGAAACCCGTTCCCAAGCCGGACGGCGTTCAACACAACAGAATATTTCCAAGGGAAGGCTGCTACGTGACGGAATTTGATATCGGTGAATTTTTTATCCGGGGCGAAGCCAGAGAAGTCGAGGGCGAATTCCAGGCGGTCATTATCATGCGCGCCAAACCGCCACTGACTACAGTGACGTATCACCAGGTCGAGAAAGATCGCTGGTTCAAAACCCCGGACGTCGCCGCCATCGCCGCTCAGGAAGCCGCCAAGGCCCTGAAGCTTGCCGTCGATGAAGGTGCGTTGAAAGCCTGATCAGCCGGTTCGCAGTCTATGCTCATTCCTGCTTTCGAACATCGCTATCGAACTCCTGAAGTGCGGCCGCCTCAGATGCTATGCAGCCGCACCTCAGATCTCGCACCCGTGCGACCAGCAAGGAGATGAAGATGGATTCACCTACACACGATTTGAAAGGCTTGTTCGACCAGCTCGGCCTGGATTCCAGCGAAAAGGCCATCGACGACTTCATCGCCAGCCATTCCCCGCTGCCCGATGATAAAAAGCTCATCGATGCCGAATTCTGGACTCCGCAACAAGCTGGCTTCCTGAAAGAGCAATTGCGTGAAGATGCCGATTGGGCGCGGGTGGTCGACGACCTGAACCTGCGTATGCATCAGGTTCACTAGTCAATGCAGGCTGTCGGGTGCTTCGGCGTTTAATTGCGCCAACCAGGCAGCCTTGCACTCTTGCGCTTCTTCACGACTGGAGAATGCCGTCCCCCGGCGTTCGCCGTTCAGCAACACGACCCAGCAGACACTTTGCCCCGCCGCACGCAAACTGGCGGGCACGCCGCTGCCAATCATGACCGCGACATCAACTTTGGTTTGCATGCTGACCTCTTGAGCTTCATTAACTACCTAACCGTAGACAGCGTAATGAGTTCATTGGCGAGGAAAAAGCGACTGCGCTGCATAGATTAATTGCCAGAATCGCAACAATGCCGTGATGCACATTGCTTGAAAAAATGGCTGCGGTTCAGTTCCCACAGGAGATCGGGGTACGGCTGTTGCTTTCACCACTCTTCAGGCCGAGCGTTAGCTCGCCTGCAGCTTTTGATCTTGCGGTGTACGCCCCCTCACGCCCTGAGCCTGTCCGTCAACTTGTGAGCGCCTCCATCGGCGCTTCTCCAAGTGACTCGCCGTAAGGGCGAAACCAATAGCCGCCGTTACCGCAGAAACGGATATGTCCCCAACCCCAAATACCCAGCCGCTCAACGAGCACTCTCCGGCTTATACCCCAAACGCAACCCACCCCAATGCCGCCCCTTGACCATGATCGGCACCGAAAGGTCGTGCATCAGCTCTCCGGTATCCCGCGTATAGGTCTGCAACAGCACAGCCTGTTGATGGCTGCCACAACGAATCCCCGTCCGGTCGGCAAACTTGCGTTTGGTGCGGTTCTGCAACGTATCAACCTGCACATCCCCCGTCAGCGGCTGGCTGAACACCGTGTTATGGGTCGGCACATAACCCTGCTGCGTACAGGCGATGGCAAACACCAGGCCTTCATGACGCGGCAACAACGGTTCCTGAATCGCCGGCAAAACCTTATCGGTGTAACGGTCGAAACGCGTCTGAAACTTCGCCGGGCTCGTATTGGGGATGGCCTGATAACTGCGATCAAACAAATCATCAAGACTGACAACGCCCTGGTCGATATCAGCTTCGAAACGCGCCGCAATCTGACGCGCGCCTTCACGGGCCAGGTCATAAATCCGCTGGTGATAGTCATCCAGCCCGACCTCGGCGAGTCGCTCACTGATGGTTTCGGCCTGCCCTTCCATCTGCACCGCCGCCTGGGCCAGGCGCTGGGTCTGTTGATCACTGATCGCCAGGTCGCTGCGCATCTGCTCGATCGCGTGAAACAAGCTGTCGAGTTGCTCGCGATTGGTCTCCGCGCCCTTGGCAATTTCGCCGACCTGACTTTCGACACCGGCCGCCAGGCGCGCAATGTTTTCCAGGTGCTGACCGGTGTGCTCGACCTGTTCGACACCGATGTCGAGGTCGCTGGACAACTGGCGAATCTGCTCAACTACCTGCGCGGTGCGCTGCTGGATATCGGCAACCATCTCGCCGACTTCGCCCGTTGCCGTTGCCGTACGCGCCGCCAGACCGCGAACTTCATCGGCGACCACCGCAAACCCGCGTCCGTGTTCACCGGCCCGCGCCGCTTCAATGGCCGCGTTCAACGCCAGCAGGTTGGTCTGGCTGGCGATGGACTGGATCACCAGCGTGACCCGCTGGATGTCGTCGCTGCGCAGGCTCAGGGCTTCGATCAGCTCACGGCTGTTGCTGGCGCGCTGACTGAGTTGATGCATGCGATTGATGGACTCGATCAACTCCGTGCGCCCTGCTGCGCTGCTCTGGTGAGCTTCACTGGCAGCACTGAGGGCGGTTCGACTGAGTGTCGAGGTGGCGTGTTCGGTGGCGATCATCACTTCGGCATTGCTGACAATCTGTGCCGCGGCACCGAGTTGTGATTGCAGTTTGTCCGCCAACTGCTTGACCGAATAGGCCACGCCAGCGGCTGACAGAGCGTTGTGACTGGTGGTGTAGGAAAGATCGCGAGTCAGCTCGGCGATGGCATTAGAACTGTCTGCTGAGGATGCTTCGGGGATGGCTCGGGAACGTAGCCGAGGCAGCCAGATAATCAGGACGGCCAGCGGCAGGCCGAGATAAAGCGACCAGCCCCCGAGCGTCATGCCGCACAGCAAGAGCATCACGGCGATGCTTTGCAGTGTGGGCGTCAACCAAAGGTTTTTCGGCGAAAGCACGGGTGCAGGCACTGCCCCGACCAGAGATCCGTCCCGCGTCATATCTTCACCCCACGCACTTCTAATTGTTGTACCCGCATTTAACGCCACTACAAGGCCATTATCCATGGTCCATTAGTAGTGGGCGTTGCAGCAGATCAATAGAAGTGCCCGCGGTTTTGCGCAGACGAAAAAAAGCATCGCGGGCCAGAGCCTTGCTCCTTCAGGAGTGAGGCTGGCCCGCGATGCGGGGCGCTACGAAATCAGGCCTGACGCTGGTGCTTGTCGATCTGTTCGTGACGCTCTTGAGCTTCGATGCAGTACTTGGTGGTCGGGCTGATCAGCAGGCGTTTCAGGCCAATGGCCTCGCCGCTGTCGTCGCACCAGCCGAAGCTGTCTTCCTTGATGCGTTCCAGCGCCTGTTCCAACTGAGGCAGCATGCGCTGGTCGCGATCGATCGCGTTCACCAGCCAAGTGCGCTCTTCTTCGACAGACGCCGCGTCAGCCGGATCGGCCGGGGTGTCCAGGCTCTCGATGGCGATGCGGTTCTGCTCGATGCGCTCATGGGTTTCGACTTTCATGTTCTGCAACAGCTCAGAGAAAAAAGCATGTTGCTCGGCATTCATGTAGTCATCCGCCGGCATGGCCAGCAACTTGTCCTTTGTCATTGATATCTCTATAAAAAAACGTGCATTAAGGCGAATTAGGGAGCGTTCCGGCGGACCTGGTCTGGCCATCGGAACGGCGCCGTTTATTCCAAGCGCCACCCGGCACTCAATTTACGAGGGGCGGCAGTCTAAGGCCGACTTGAGGCCCCAGCAACTGAAAAGTCAGCGAATTTGTCCGACAAAGCCCTGAAAGTGCTCTATGGCAGCCTTTGCGGTGGTTATCGGAGTGCGTTTATAGCAAGAAATTCAATCGAGCGGCTGTATATAGAAGACAAACGGCTGCGACAGTAGGGGTTATCGACCGCATTTGCCAGTTGATGAGCCGCCGGTGCAACACGTTTGCAGCGCGGGCAACCTCGGCTAAGGTTATCCATCCCGAAACGACCATCTGAGGAGCGGTGCAATGAAACTGATCGGCATGCTGGATTCGCCTTACGTACGGCGGGTCGCCATTACTGCCAAACGCCTGGGCATCGACCTTGATCACCAATCGGTTTCGGTGTTTCGGCACTTCGAGCAGTTCCAGCAGATCAACCCGGTGGTCAAGGCGCCGACGCTGGTACTGGATGACGGCGAGGTGCTGATCGACTCGACGTTGATCATCGATTACCTGGAAGCGCTGGCGCCAACGGGTAAAAGTCTGATGCCTGGCGAGCTGGATCAACGCCTGCGTTCGTTACGCCTGATCGGCCTGGCGCTGGCAGCGTGCGAGAAGTCCGTGCAGCTTTATTACGAACGCAACCTGCGCCCTGCGGAAATCCAGTTTGAGCCCTGGGTGGAACGGGTCGAAGGGCAATTGGCGGCGGCGTATTCGGCGCTGGAGCGGGAATTGGAAATGCAGCCACTGAAGACTGACGGTTCGATCGATCAGGACGGGATTACGCTGGCGGTGGCCTGGAGCTTCACCCATCTGGTGGTGCCGGATCAGGTGGATGATCAGCACTTTCCCCAGATCAGTGCCTTCACAGCGTATGCCGAAGGGCTTGATGAGTTTTTGAGCACGCCGATTGAGTAGACAGATGTGTTGTGACAGATCCCCCGTCAAAACAAAAACGCCGCTTCCACCAGAGGCAGAAGCGGCGCAGGCATGAGCCTCAGCGGATCAGTGCATGAACAGGGCGATCAGGATGATGATCGGGATCGGTACACCGAGAAAGAACAGCAGTAATGAACGCATGATGATTCTCCAGGGTTAGCGAACAGGTGCAGTGGTCACATAAGCGTCGGATTCCAGATACACCACGGCATCCCGACGACGACCGCCGAATGTGGCGGCGAAGCTGGCGAAGAAAGCGCCGATCAGCAGCGCGATGAACATCCACAGCGACGTCCATGCCGCGACTTTGGCGGCGGTGTCCGCAGCTTGTTGGGCGGCCAGTTTCGCGTCGGCTACGGCTTTTTGGGTACGGGCATAGACTTCATCGACACGACGTTCAGCGTCCGCTTGCGTGAGGTTGGTCCGTTGCGCCACCAGTTGTGCCAGATACGTGCGGTCTTCGGCGGCCAGTTGACCGTCGTTGCCCAGCGAGCGTACGAAGATGCGGGTGACAGTGCCGCGGGCGGCGTCATCACTGACGGCAGCCGGGCGATCGTCGCGGAACAGGCTGTCGACGAAATAGCCGTACGGGTCGCTGTTGGTATTGCCGGCTGCGGTTCCGGCCGCTTGCGTCGCGGCACTTGCGGCACCACCCATCACATTGGCACCGGCCTGCACACCGCCGCTGACGATGCTGCTGACTGAGCCGACCACCAGCGTCGCAGTCACCAGCGTCGCCACGCACCAGGCCAGGAAGCCATGGGCCGTGTCGCGGAAGTAGACTTCATCGCCATGCATGTTCGCCCATTTCACCCGCAGGCGGCCGGCGATGTAACCACCGAGCCCCGAAGCGACGATTTGTGTGGCGGCCAGCCAGATAATCGTTGAAATACCCAGGCCCTTGGCGCTGACGCCTTCGTTGGCCCATGGGGAAACCGCCGAGAAACCCAGGCCGAAACCGAGCAGTACCAGGATCAACGACAACGCCGCCGCAGCAGCGGCCCCGGCGAAAATCGCACCCCAGGAAACGCCCGACAGCGTGCTTGACTCTTCTGCGGCAGGATAGAAACCATCAGAGGATCTATTCATTATTATGTCGCTCCAGGCAGGAAAGATGTTGTTACAACTCGTCAAAAGAGGAATTGCAGTCAACGTGCCAGTCGCCAATCCTAGATAAGTTGTTTAATTTCAATCACATAGAAAATCTGAACTTAAATTTCTCATGCAAATTGCAAGAAACCGGCAATATCAGCGGGTTTTCTGCATGCCACGGGAAGCACCGCCAAATGAAGTTTTATTTAAAAAGGTTGCAGCCATTTATTGGCAAAATGCCGCACATCGCTGTGAACCTTTAATCAGGCCAACCTATGACCCGCATCTTGACCATCGAAGACGACGCCGTGACCGCCCGGGAAATCGTCGCCGAACTGAGCAGCCACGGCCTCGACGTGGATTGGGTCGACAACGGCCGCGAAGGTCTTGAGCGCGCGGTCAGCGGCAACTATGACCTGATCACGCTGGACCGTATGCTGCCCGAGCTCGATGGCCTGGCGATTGTCACGACGCTGCGGACCATGGGCGTGTCGACGCCGATCCTGATGATCAGTGCCCTCTCCGATGTCGACGAGCGCGTGCGTGGCTTGCGTGCCGGCGGGGACGATTACCTGACCAAACCCTTTGCCACGGATGAAATGGCCGCGCGGGTCGAAGTGTTGCTGCGCCGGCAGAACACCGTGACCGCCCAGGCCACCACGCTGCGGGTGGCCGATCTGGAACTGAACCTGATCAGCCACGAAGCCAGCCGAGACGGTCAGTTGCTGACGCTGTTGCCCACCGAATACAAATTGCTGGAATTCCTGATGCGCAACACTGGGCAGATTCTGTCGCGAATGATGATTTTCGAAGAGGTCTGGGGCTATCACTTCGACCCTGGCACCAACCTGATCGACGTGCACATCGGCCGCCTGCGTAAAAAGATCGACCCGCCCGGCAACGTCCCCCTGATTCGGACCGTGCGAGGCTCGGGTTATGTCATTGCCGAACCCCTCTAAAGGCTGGCGTTCTTCCATCAGCCGCTTGCTGGCGCTCTACAGTTCGCTGTTCGTGCTCTGGAGCGGGATTCTCATGGGGGTCATGTACTACGAGGTGTCCGCCTACCTCGATAACCTGGCCAAGCACTCGCTGATGCAACGTCAGCATTTGTTCTCGCGCTTTTCCGGCGAACAACTGGTGGACGCCCTCGCCGTCAGCATGACCTTCGACATTCGTGGCATCGACGCCTACGGCCTGTTCGATGCCGAGCATCGCTACCTCAGCGGCGCCCTGCGCCACATACCCGCAGGCCTGCCACTGGACGGCAGGATTCACATGCTCAGCGACTGCGCCGACTCCGATGATCCGACCTTACCCAGCGACAGTTGCGATGCGGTGGCGACCCAGACGCGTGATGGTCGCTGGCTGATACTGGTGCGCGACAACGGCTCGCTGTTCGCCGTGACCCGGATCATCCTCCACGCGCTGTTCTGGGGCGTGACCCTGACCATTTTGCCGGGCATCGTCGGATGGCACCTGCTGCGCCGTCGGCCGCTGCGGCGCATTCGCGGTATTCAGGCCAGTGCCGAGGCGATTGTGGCCGGGGATCTGACCCGACGCCTGCCACTGTCCAATCGCCGCGACGAACTGGACATGCTCGCCGCCATCGTCAATGCCATGCTCGAACGCATCGAACGCTTGATGAACGAGGTCAAGGGTGTGTGCGACAACATTGCCCACGACTTGCGCACGCCGCTGACCCGCTTGCGGGCGCAGTTGTACCGCATGCAGCAACAGGCGGGCGAAGGTTCCCAGGAAGCCGCGCAACTGGATTCCGTGTTGAGTGAAGCGGACACGCTGATGGCGCGCTTTCGCGGTTTGCTGCGCATTTCCGAGCTGGAAGACCGGCAGCGGCGCTCCGGTTTTGTGCAACTCGACCCGGTGCCGTTGTTGCAGGAACTGCACGACTTTTACCTGCCGCTGGCGGAGGAAGACGAGCTGGTTTTCAAGCTGCAATTGCCCGAATCATTGCCGGCGCTGAAGGGCGATCGGGCGCTGCTGTTCGAAGCCGTGGCCAATCTGTTGAGCAATTCGATCAAATTCACACCGCCGGGTGGCGAGGTGATTTTGCGCGGGGTCAATGAGGGTGGGCATACGCGGATCGAAGTGCTCGACTCCGGACCGGGCATTCCTGCAGCCGAACGCGAAGCCGTGTTCCAGCGTTTCTACCGCGCCGAAGGTGGCAATCAGCAAAGCGGGTTCGGGCTGGGGCTGTCGATCGTGGCGGCGATTGTCAGCCTGCATGGGTTTACGCTGGAAGTGGGTGACAGCGAATGGGGTGGCGCGCGGTTGGTGCTGGATTGTCGGCAGAGCCTCATTCCCCAGACCTGACGCAAATCTGCTGAACTGACACATGACCTGTGGGAGCGGGCTTGTCCGCTACCACAGGTTCTGTGTCGATCAGTCAGGCCGGGTAGTTGGCTCGAAGGGCTTCGAGTCCACCCTGGTAGATCCCGCCAAACAACGCCGTCACCTCCTCCTCACTCACCCCGACCGGCGCAAACCGACCCGACCAGGTCACCCGCGTACTCTCACCCTGCGCTTCAACGCGAATGGTCGCCAGATAATCAGTCGCCGGGAACGGCGCCTGCAAAATCGAGTAGCTGTATGTTTTCCCGGCGTTATCAAACGCCTCCAGCCGCTCAATCACTACCGCGCCATCCGCGGTTTGCAGACTGCGCACGCGCCCGCCTTCGCTCAGCTCGCTTTTGGGAATGAACGGCAGCCAGTCCGGCAGCGAATTGAAGCCACCGATCAAATGCCAGACCTGGTCGGCCGAAGCCGGGATGTCGATAAACGCTGATGCCGTTGCCATGTAATGTTCTCTCTCATTCAAAAATTTCAGATCGCCATGCTGTCGACGACGCCGCCGTCAACTCTAAGGGCTGCACCGGTTGTTGCCGACGACAGCGGCGACGCGATGTAGGCCACCAGGTTGGCGACTTCCTCGACATTCGCCACGCGCTGGATAATCGATGTCGGCCGGGCCTTGCGCACGAAGGCGTCGGCTTCTTCCCGGACACTGCGCCCCGATTCGGTCGTGGCGTCCTTGAGCATCTGCTCCAGGCCATCGGTCAACGTCGGGCCGGGCAGGATCGCGTTGACGGTCACGCCAGTGCCCGCCAGCCGCTTGGCCAGCCCGTGGGACACGGCGAGGTTAGCGCTTTTGGTCACACCATAGTTGAGCATGTCGGCCGGGATCGCGATCCCGGATTCCGAGGACAGGAAAATCACCCGCCCCCAGCCCTGCTTGACCATGTCCGGCACGTAATGCCGTGACAGGCGTACACCGGAGATCACGTTGACCTCGTAGAAGCGCGTCCACTCGCTGTCCGGGGTGTCGAAGAAATCCACCTCGTTAAAGATGCCGAGGTTGTTGACCAGGATGTCGGCACGCGGCTCGGCGGCGAACAATTGCTCGGCGCCTTCGGCGGTGCCGAGGTCTGCGGTCAGGCCTCGCAGTTGCGCACCCGGCACGCTCTGGCGAATGCTCGCCAGCGCTTGCTCGACCTTGGCGGTTTCGCGTCCGATCACCACCACCGTGGCGCCGGACTCGGCCAGTGCCTTGCTGATGCCCAGGCCAATGCCGGCGGTGCTGCCGCTGACAATGGCGAGTTTTCCAGTCAGATCGATCTTCATGTTCAAACTCCTGTGACAGGCAATGGAGCGCGTTCAGACACCAGCTTCGCTTCGCGCATCGCTTGCCAGAACGCAGCGGGAATGACTGCCGACAACGCAGCCACATCTTCAGCAATCCGGTCCGGACGGCTGGACCCCGGAATCACCGCCGCGACGGCAGGATTGGCCAGGGAGAATTGCAATGCAGCGGCCTTGATGTCGACGCCGTGGGCCGCCGCGATGCGTTTGATCTGCTCGACTTTCTGGATGATCGCCGGGCTGGCCTTCTGGTATTCGAAGTGCGCGCCGCCGGCCAGAATGCCCGAGCTGTAAGGGCCACCGACCACGATCTCGACATTCTGTGCCAAGGCAGCGTCCATCAAACGTTGCAGGGCACGATCGTGATCCAGCAGCGTATAGCGCCCCGCCAGCAGAAAACCGTCCGGTTGGGCTTCGGTCAGATCAAGGGTCAGTTCGCACGGCTCAACCTTGTTCACGCCCAGGCCCCAGCCTTTGATGACGCCTTCTTCACGCAAACGGGTCAGTACCTTGAACGCGCCGGTGCGGGCCTGGTTGAAGTACTCCAGCCATTGATCGCCGTAGAAGTCCTGCGCGATATCATGCACCCAGACGATGTCCAGGCGATCGGTTTGCAGACGCTCGAGGCTGTCTTCGATTGAACGCATCGTCGCGTCGGCGCTGTAGTCGTTGACGATCCTGTTCGGGCGACCGTGCTCGAACACCCCGCTCTTCTCGCCCAGATCCCGGGCAGCGGCGTCTTCGATTTCGTCGAGAATCACCCGGCCGACCTTGCTGCTCAGTACGTAGTCGTCACGGTTGTAGCGAGCCAGCGCGGCGCCGAGGCGAATCTCCGACAGGCCCGAGCCGTAAAACGGCGCGGTATCGAAATAACGCACGCCAGCATCCCAGGCGGCGTGTACGGTGGCCATCGCCTCTTCTTCCGGGATGGCGCGGAACATATTGCCCAGGGGGGCAGTGCCGAAACCCAGCGCGCCGGGCAGTTTGTCTTTCAAGCTCATGGATGAATCCTCTCGATGTCAGTGGTCAGTCAGGTGACCGATGAGCCAATCCTAGATTGCGAGGATCGGACCGTCCAAGACATAATACGCAGCACTTGAGTCCCTATAGGTCTGACATGATCGACATCCGCCAATTGCGCTACTTCGTGGCCGTCGCCGAGGAAGAACACGTCGGTCGCGCCGCCGAGCGCCTGCACATTTCCCAGTCGCCCCTGAGCCGGCAGATCGCCCAGCTCGAAGAACGGCTGGGCCTGACCCTGTTCGAGCGCAGCCAGCAACGCATTCGGCTGACCCGCGACGGCCAGACCTTTCTCGCCGAAACCCGCGCCCTGCTGACCCACACCAATCGCCTGGAATCCCTCGGAAAACGCCTCGGTCGTGGCGAAGAAGGCGGCCTGTGCATCGGCTACATCGAAAACGCCATGCACGCCGGCGTCCTGCCGAATGCCTTGCGGGTGTTGCGGGTGGACCGGCCCAACGTGCACGTCGCGTTGTACAACCTCAGCTCCGCCGAACAACTCGAAGGCCTGCGTCAGCGTAGCCTCGATATCGCGTTGGTCAGCGAACCGCCCGTCGCCGACGATCCGGACTTGCTGGGTTTTCAGGTGCTCGACGACCCGATGCTGTTGGCGCTGCCCGAGCATCATCCCCTCGCCCATCAAGCGACGCTGGGCCCGGAAGACCTGTCCGACCAGGAATGGATCGGTGTGCAACACCGACAGAACTGCGCCAGCCGCGAAGACTTCGTCAGTGCCTGCATCCGCGCCGGTTTCACCCCGGACATCCGCATGGAGGCCACTGAACCCTTCACCGCACTGGGGCTGGTGGCGTCGGGGCTGGGCATCGCGATGATTCAGAAAGGCTTGAGCCGCAATGCGCCACCGGGCGTGGTGCTGCGGGAAGTGCCGTGGATTGCGTTCACCACGCCGCTGTGGGCAGCGTGGCACCGGATCAATTTGCGGCCGTTGGTGGAGACGTTCAGGAAGGTGCTGACCGAGCCCGTCAGCTAAACCACCATCCGTGTGGCGAGGGAGCTTGCTCCCGCTGGGTCGCGAAGCGGCCCCAATCAGGCGACGATGGTCAGTTCTGACAAACCGCGCATGCAGGTTTTACGACTGCTGCGCAGCCGAGCGGGAGCAAGCTCCCTCGCCACAGTAATCCTGTCATGACAAAGGCGTGCGGCTCCTGCCCCGGGAGTTCGGTGCTTTACTGAGTAAACCCCGAAGCCCTGCGAGTAGCCCCGCCATGAACCGCAACGACCTGCGCCGCGTGGACATGAACCTGCTGGTGATTTTCGAAACCCTGATGTTCGAAAAGAACCTGACCCGGGCCGGGGAAAAGCTGTTCCTCGGCCAACCTGCCGTCAGTGCTTCACTGGCCAAGTTGCGCGATCTGTTCGATGACCCGCTGCTGGTGCGCAACGGTCGTGTGCTGGAACCGACCCAGCGCGCGCTGCAGATTCTCAAGGAATTGCAGCCGGCGATGGACACCATCTCCGGCGCGGTCAGCCGGGCCAAGGATTTCGACCCGGCCACCAGCCGCGACGTGTTCCGCATCGGCCTGTCCGACGACGCCGAGTTCGGCCTGTTTCCGCCGCTGCTCAAGCAAATCCGCGAAGAGGCGCAGAACGTTGTGGTCGTCGTGCGGCGAGTGAATTTCCTGCTGATGTCGTCGATGCTCGCCAGCGGCGAGATTTCCGTCGGGATCAGCTACACCACGGAACTGCCGGCCAACGCCAAACGCAAGAAACTGCGCGATCTGAGCGTGAAGATCCTGCGCGGCGACAACCGTCCCGGCGCCCTGACGCTGGATGACTACTGTGACCGGCCGCATGCGCTGGTGTCGTTTTCCGGGGACCTGACCGGCGCGATCGACAACGATCTGGCGCGTATTGGCCGCTCACGCCGCGTGGTGCTGGCGGTGCCGCAGTTCGCCGGCCTGCGCGCCCTGCTGGCCGGCACTGACATGCTCGCCACGGTGCCGGACTACGCCGCCTGTGCGTTGATCGAAGGCAGCAGCCAGTTGCGGGCAGATGACCCGCCGTTTGACATCAACCTGTCCGAGTTGTCGATGGTGTGGAACGGGGTCAACGATAACGATCCGGCAGAACGTTGGTTGCGCTCGAGAATTGCCCAACACATGTCGGCGCCACTGCCGGGGCATTGACCGCGTTGAAGCCCGGGTCGGTCTCGCGCAGGAAAATCGGCAGGTCTGTCATCGGCGGCATGGCCGGAATGTCGAAGTACATCTGGATCACCCAGCCTCGGTGATAGCTGGCGTGATTGACCACGTGCAGCAACATCGCGCCAGCGCTCATGGTCCCGCTTTCGCCCGAGACAAACGTGAACTCGACAGGTTTATCCAGCGACGCCTCGGTTTGCCGGTCGCTCCAGTTGCAGTACCAATGATCGATGTCCTTTTGCGCCATGCGCAGGTCGGCAAGGTCGGGATGCAGCAGATCGTGGGAAGTCTTGAAGCCGTGCCCCCGGCCTTCGAGGTGAGCCTGCCAGATGCAGTCCACCACGTAGATGTGGTTGAGGGTACCGATCATGTTCTTGAACACCGAGACCCGCGCTTTGTTGACCTCGCCCGGCGGCAAATCGGCCAGGCTGTCAAAGAGGCGCTGATTGGCCCAGCGTTTGTAATCGGCCAGCATGCGGGCCGTGCGTACGTTGATCATCGCAGGTCTCCCATTGCAATGGGCGCACTGCAAAGCATAGCCCTCATCTCGCGGGGGCAGCTCAAACGCTGATCATCGGTCGCTCAGAGCCTGCGTTACCCGCCTGGCCAGCGCCAGGCAACTGGTCAGCCCCGGTGATTCGATGCCGAACAGATTGACCAGTCCGGGCACGCCATGGTCGTCGGGGCCGCTGATGATGAAGTCGGCGGCGGGGTCTGTCGGGCCGGTGATTTTCGGGCGGATGCCGCTGTAGGCCGGTTGCAGCCTGTCATCGGGCAGGGCCGGCCAGTAACGCCGGATCGCCTCGTAGAAACCCTCGGCACGGCGCGGATCGACGCGGTAATCGATGTGGTCGATCCACTCCACATCCGGTCCGAAACGCGCCTGACCGCCAAGATCGAGGGTCATGTGCACCCCCAGCCCGGCACTTTCCGGTGCCGGATAAACCAGATGCCGGAACGGCGCGCGACCGCTGAAACTGAAATAACTGCCCTTGCACAAACGAGCCAATGGAACGTGCAGCGACGACAAGCCTTCAATGCGGCTCGCCACTTCCGGTGCGGACAACCCGGCGCAGTTGATCAACTCACGACAGCTCAAGGTCATCGGCTGGACGCCCCCCATGTGCAATTGGAAACCGTGTTCACTGCACCGCGCCGATGCCAGCGGCGTATGAAATGCCATCGAAGCTCCGGCGGCCTCGGCGTCCGCCTGAAGCGCCAGCATCAGGGCATGGGAATCGACGATTCCGGTGGAAGGCGACCAGAGCGCAGCGACGCAGGACAGCGCCGGTTCAAGTTCGCGAGCCTGATTGGCGTCCAGCCATTGCAAGTCATCGACACCGTTGCGGACGCCCTGCTCCAGCAACTTCTGCAACGCCCCGCGCTGGTGATCATCAGTGGCGACGATGAGCTTGCCCAGTCGCTGATAGCCGACGCCGCGATCATCACAAAAGGCATATAGACGTTGTTTGCCTTCCACGCACAATTGCGCCTTGAGGCTGTCGCTCGGGTAATAGATGCCGGCGTGGATCACTTCCGAGTTGCGCGAACTGATGCCCACGCCGATGCCTTCGCCGGCTTCGACCAGCATCACTTCGCGCCCGCTCCGGGCCAACGCTCTGGCCACCGCCAGCCCGACCACGCCGGCCCCGACCACGACGCATTCGATATCGACGCTCACCTGCCCTGCGCTCCTTTGCAACGATCAAAACGTGCCGGGATAACTGCCGCCGTCCAGCAACAGGTTTTGCCCGGTGAGAAAACCCGCCTGGGCGCTGCAAATGAACGCGCAATAGGCGCCGAACTCATCGGGCTGGCCAAAGCGTTGGGCTGGCACGTTTTTGCGCCGCTGCGCACTGATGTGCTCGACGCTGGCGCCATTGGCCTCGGCGGCAGCACTCAGGGTCTTGTGCAGGCGCTCGGTCTCGAACGGGCCGGGCAGCAGATTGTTGATCGTGACGTTGTTCCCCGCCAGCCGCGACTGACGCGCGAGTCCGGCGATGAAACCGGTCAGGCCGCTGCGGGCGCCGTTGGACAGACCGAGCACATCGATCGGCGCCTTCACCGCGCCGGAGGTGATGTTGACGACGCGTCCGAAACCGCGCTCGGCCATGCCATCGACGCAAGCCTTGATCAGCTCGATGGGCGTGAGCATGTTGGCATCCAGCGCCTTCAACCAGTCCTCACGTTGCCAGTCACGGAAGTCACCCGGCGGTGGGCCACCCGCGTTGTTGATCAGGATGTCCACTTGCGGACACGCCGCCAATACTTGCTCACGCACGGCCGGCTCGCTGATGTCGCCGGCGACCGTGCGCACTTCGATGGTCGGCGCCAGGCTGCGCAATTCAACGGCGGCAGCCTGCAAAGTGTCGTTGCCGCGAGCGTTGATCACCAGGTTCACGCCCTCTTTCGCCAAGGCACGCGCACAGGCCAGCCCCAAGCCCTTGCTGGCGGCGCAGACGATCGCCCAGCGACCCGATATTCCCAATTCCATGACGATGCTCCCGACGGTTCGAGCGCCCTACGTTACCACCGTGCGCGGGACGGAGCCGAGGGGAAACAGCCCTGCCCCGGCAATTCAATTGTTCCGGATTATCACGAGTGGAAACGGGGGCAACGCGCAGGCAAAAAAAACACCGGTTGTCCCGCGACAGAACGGCAGTAAGCCACCGCGCACACTGCCAAGCCTCGCGGGTCAAAGACTGCGAGATCGGGAGTGCCCTTGTCGACGCGGAGACTGTTCATGCGGGTTGAATAACATGCCATTACTGACACAAATGACAGGTAACGCTAATGAAGGCAGCACCTTGGAGCTTAGTGATGGGGTACGCCTCATGTTTCAGCACAGACCGAGGGTTCACCGCGGGAATATTGGAAGCGGTTTTCGCGATGAGCGAAAAGTCTGGGGCAAACTGACTTCATTCGAATATGGCTATTTCAGAGCACCATGTTTGCGCCGCTGATGATCATTCCTGCCCCCGGAATCCGCAAAACACATATAGCAACTCGAGCAACCATAAGGCTTTTCCAGGGTGTGTGTTCGTCTGTGGCGCGTCAAAGTATCACTAACTGCAAAACCTTGATGGCAAAACTCGCAGACGTACGGCTTTTCTCCGGTGTGAGTTCGTCTGTGGCTCGTCAAAGTACCATTTGCTGCAAAACCTTGATGGCAAAACTCGCAGACGTACGGCTTTTCTCCGGTGTGAGTTCGTCTGTGGCTCGTCAAAGTATCGTTTCGCGCAAAATCTTTGCCGCAAGTCTCACAGTGGTACGGCTTTTCTCCGGTGTGGCTTAGCATATGTCTCGTCAAATGCTCGTTGAGCGCAAAACTTTTTTTGCAAACCAAGCAATTGAAAGGCTTTTCTCCCGTGTGGGTTCGCATGTGACTATCAAAACGATGTTTTCCCTTAAACCCCTTCGGGCAATGCTGACAGCTGAACCGTATATTCCCGTCGTGCGCCTGCTCCGCGCCGGTCCCATATGCAATACCGGGAAGGGCAGATGCAGATACGTATCCCGGGAACTGAGCAGGCAATGCCTGCGTTTGGGAGGCCGCTTGCCCGGAGCGGCTCAGCTCCTCGGCAAGGCTTCTCACCCGAGGCCCATCGTCCGCAGGGTTGCTCGTTAACGTTTGGAGAAATGCGGTTGTATCGATCACGTTCTCGCTCACGTGCCCAGATAACCCCACCACAAGTTCCATCACCGTTTGGTCATCTCCCCCGGGGTTGTATTTCAAATTACTGATGAATTGATCCAAGGTGTCATCCATCATCCGCCCATCAGCATCGGCATATCGCATCGGCGAGTTCCCGACAAAACAGTACCGGTTCAACCCGTCCACCTCTCCCGCCGGGTCCGGGTTGAGCCAGCCGTGTTGCCACGGCGCGTAATAGCGATAACCGTAGTAACTCAATCCGGTCACGTCGCATTCCTTGCCCGAGTAACCCGTGGTCTTGTACGACGCCTTGGCGGCGTGATGGGCCACCCACCACGCCCGACCACCAAACGGCAAATAGCCTTCCTCACTGATCACTGCACCCTCTTCGTCAAGTTCCAGTTGGCTGGAACGCAGGTGATCGCTGACGCTGTAACTCAAATGGTTGTTGTCGACGCCAGTCGGGGGAGTGCCGACCCAATGCCGCAGCCGCACCGTGTTGCGCCCGGCCTCGATCTCCAGCACATGCCGTTCGGCGCCATTGGCGGCGCGGTGGATTTCCAGCCCCGGCAAGTAACGTACGTCGGCGATCAAGCTGCGGTGTGAGGCCAGTGCGCAACGTACCTTGCGCAGGCGCTTGCCACCGCCGCCGTAGCGATACAGTTCACAGTCGTCCGGGCCGTCTTCACGAGTGACCGGGGACACCTGGCTCAACTGGTTGCGCGCATCCCAACCCATCGCTTGCCCCCGCAGCAAATGAAGCTGGTTGCCGTTACCGTCGAATTCGCGGGGGAAATCCGGCGCTGGATCGCCGTCGTACGCGATCACCCGACGGTTGCTGGCCGCGTCCACCGCCCAACGCCGGGTGAAGGGTTGCGCACCGAGGTGGCGCAGTTCCAGCAGGTTGCCGCTGGCGTCGTAATCGTATTCTTCGCGGTAGTTGACCAGCGCGTTCGGGTCGTTGGCGGCGCGGTAGACTTCGCGGCCGGTGGCGCGGGTCAGGCGGTACAGGCTGTCATAGATGTAGGTGCTGACGGGGTCGATGCGCTGGTTTTTGAAATGGGTGGTGGCTTTGGCCTGGTCGTCGATTTTCAGCGGGTTGCCAACCGGGTCGTAGGTGTAAAGCAGGTTTTGCAGCAAGGGTTGGTTGGGCAGGCCGGCGCTCAAGCGCAGCAGACGCGCGTCGTCCGGACTGAACTCGGCACGGGTAATAACGCCGTTGCCTGCCGTTTCCTGCTCGACCAGCCCCCCGGCGCTGTAGCCGAGATCGCTGACCAGCGTCACCTCGCCTGCACCTTGGCGCTGCAAGGAAACGGCGCGCAATTGCCCGGCGCAGGTGCGGCTGAACCGCCGGCGATTGAGCATGGCATCGGTTTGCGTCGCAACCTCGCCCAAGGCGTCGTAGGTCCAGCGACTGTCGAGGCCGGGCGCCGGTTCGAGCAAGGCATTGCGCGCGTCGATCTCCAGCGGCCAGTGCAACGGATCCAGCGACGTCAGAAAGTGGCTGCTCTCCAGCAACGGTTGGCCGCGCAGATCATAGTCGAGCATGTGCCGGGTAGTGCTCGGGTCGTCGTGGCGGATCAACTTGCCGCACTGGTTGCGAGTGCTGCCGCCGGGGCCGCCGTACTGGAAGCGTTCGACCACCCGCGGGGTTTCGTCCTCGAGTTGTTCGGTGACGGCGACCGGACGTAATTGCACATCGTAGTCGCGTTGCTGGCTGCTGCGACTGTTCCAGCGTTGCAGCCGCTGCCCCGCCGGGCCGAACAGCAACAGAGTCCAGCCCGAATCAACGCTGACGTTGAGCAACTCGGTGCTAGACAATGCGCGGAGGGAGGTTCGATTCGGCCCACGCTGCTCGGCCCACAATCGCGGATCGAAGCGCTCGACTTCACGGCCCAACGGGTCGAACACCCGCCGGGTGATCTGCGGCTGCACCGGTTGTCCCGCGACCGAACGGTAGTAAGCCACCGCGCACACTGCCAAGCCTCGCGGGTCAAAGACTGCGAGATCGGGCGTGCCATTGTCGATGCGGAGGCTGTTCATGCCTATTGAATAACATGCGGCGTTGATGGCGGCTACTGACACAAATGACAGGTCTTTCAACTGGGCGCGCCTGCTTCGGTTGATGCCCTGCTGTTGCGCTTTCTCACTGAATGCCGGGCTTCGCGTTGCGCCGTTCGCTGGGCATTGCGCAGCGGGTGTTGAACGCCGCGGATGTCGAACAACTTGAGCCCGAGTTGGCCAGCATAGCCTTGGCCGGGACTCTGTTTCCCGAGCCGTCGCATATGGATGTCCGGCGCGTGCGGCGAGGTCCGGCTCGCGGATCCAAGGCTGCTGGTTGAAGTGATAGTTTGTGCTGCAAGGAACTCCTGACCGTCGCTGCATATCCTAAACTGTGTGGTACTTCCTTTACGCTTCACGCTTTCGGAGGACACCGTCATGCGCCGTCTGATCATCATCTCTTCCCTTGTGTTGTGCTTACCCTTCGGCTCGGCTTTCGCGAAAGTGGATGCGGGCGATGTCGCCACCTCCGCCGGGGTTTCCGCTTCGCTGTACTCGACCTTCAAGGACGACAAACTCATGATTCCCGCCCGGGATGACGCCTCCAGCTTCGTGGCCAGTGGCGGTGCGATTCGAGGCGTGTATCTGGAATCGGTCATGAAGCAGATTCGCCAGGACAATCCCGGGCTGAACGCCAGTGACGAAGACCTCGCCAGAGCCATTCTGATCCAGGACAGTGCCGCTGCCGGGCAATGAGGGCTGAAACGGGCGCGATGGGGCCTGTAACACCTGGACAGGTGTTAACGGCCCTGCTTTGCTTTGCGGCTACTTTGCGCTTGTAGCGGATGAACGCGCCCATCCGGCAACGAGTTGTACGCTGATGCTGATACCACCACACACCACGATCACCACATCATGGGCATCGGCGATTGCCGGGTGGTCCAGATAGCCGATGGCCAATGAAACACCGCACGCCGGCTCCACCAGCTGACGCAGGTCATTGGCGTAACGCACCACGCCCATGATCGCTTCGTCATCGCCGAGCACCACGCATTGGTGAGGGAAATCGAGGATGTGCTGCACCGGCCAGGCGGCCACTTGAGCGGCGCCGAGGGAGGTCGCCACGGTGTCGATGCGCGAAAGCCTGACGGGATGTCCGGCCTTGATCGCCGCCGAAAAAGACGCCGCTCCCGCGGTTTCGCAGGCGACGATGCGGCAATCCAGGCGGTCATGCCGAGTCAATCCCGTGAGCAGGCCCGCCAGCAAACCACCACCCCCCACCGACGTCACCAGCGTATCGACTTGAGGGCAGTCCTCGAGAATCTCATCGATCATCGTGCTGTGCCCTTCCCACAACACCGGATGATCGAAGGCCGGCACGTATTCGGTGTCCGCCGCTTGTGAAAGCTCCTTCGCCCGTTGATTGGCGTCGTCCCAGACCTTGCCGTGAACGATTACTTCGGCACCGGTTTTGCGAATCCTCGCGCGGGTGCTTTCCGGGGTGGTGTGCGGCACCACGATGCAGGCTTGCAACCCCAGGCTGGCCGCCGCGACAGCGGTGGCGAAACCGGCGTTGCCCCCCGAAGGACAGACCACCTTGCGCTTGCCCTGGGCCTTTGCCTGGCTGCACAACAACCCCATGCCACGCAGCTTGAACGAACCGCTGGGTTGCAGGTTTTCCAGCTTGAGCCAGATCCGCCGAGTGGGGGTCGACAAGCCCGGGTGCAGGATAAGGGGAGTTCTGATGTGAAGCATGTTGGGCTCCTCGGTCGCACACCGACTTGTCGAGTGGTTCAACGAATCGGTGTGGAGCGCAATGCTGTTCACTTAAGCGCGCTCTTGGATCGTGCATACCTTTGTGGCGAGCGAGCTTGCTCGCGCTGGGCTGCGTAGCGGCCCCAAAAATCTGACAACTATTGCCGAGTTTTGTGAGTGCTACGCACTCAAGCGGGAGCAAGCTCCCTCGCCACAAGTTTCCTTTGATTCAAGACACTCTTAAGTGAACAATATTGCGGTGTGGTGCGGTCCTTATCCAAGCTTAGTTCACCGCGGCCCGAGCTTGCCGTTTCAACGATAACGCGGTGCCGCCATGGAGTTGCCGAACAAGCCCGACAGGGTTTGGCGCTGGGCTTCGTGACGGTCCCATTGCGAGCCGTCGTGCAGACCCGGAATAGTCACCACCTCTCCATTCGCGAGCCCTGCCAGCGCCGCATCGACCATGTCCTCGGCGGTCATGACGATTTCCTGCGGCAGGTTTTCCACCGGGTTGCCGGCCTCGCTCCAGAAATCGGTGGCGGTGGCGCCAGGCAATACGGCCTGAATACGAATGCCTTTGTCAGCCAGTTCATGGTGCATGGATTGGCTCAACCCCAGAACGAACGCCTTGGTCCCGCCATACACGCCATTAAGAATCTCGGGGGCAATCGCCACGATCGAGGAGATGTTGATCACGGTGCCGTTGCCACGGGCGACGAACCCGGGCGCTACCGCGTAGGCCAAACGCATCAGTGCGGTGACATTCAGGGTGATCATGTCTTCCATGTCATCCACCGGGCTCCCCAGCAGCGGCATGACAGCACCGACCCCGGCGTTGTTGACCAGCAAGGTGATGCTCGCGTCGGTGCGCAGAATCCCTTCGACCCGGCGCAGATCGGCCTTGTCTTTCAGATCGGCAGCGACGACTTCCACGGCGCGACCGGTTTCGTTGCTCAAGTGATTGGCCAAGGCGTTCAGCCTGGCCTGGCTGCGGGCGACCAGAATCAGATCGTAACCCTGACGCGCGAGACGATCGGCATAGACCGCGCCGATGCCGGAAGAGGCGCCCGTGATGAGGGCGGTGCCTTTGGATGAGAGAGCCATGTTCAGTGTCCTTCACAGTGAGGCGAGAGGTTCGCCGGATGTGACCGTTATAAATTGACTGACCTCCGTCTCAAATGACGTTTAAAGTACGCTTTTAGGACATGCCCATTGAGGGCCTATCGATGACTTCCGTGGCGTTTGTAGTGTTTGAGGGTTTTCAGACCATGGCGCTGGCGGCCATGCCGGTGTTCGAGTACGCCAACTTCAGCGCCGGCGAAGCGCTTTACGACGTCAGCGTACTGTCCGAGGACGGCCGTACCTTGCGTGCTTCCGGCGGTTTGAGTGTCGGCACCCAGGCGTTCGATGAGCGGGTGTTCGATACGGTGATCGTGGTCGGCGGCGATGCCATCCTCGAACAGGCGCCCGAGGGTGTGCTGGATTACCTGCGCGCCAGCGTTAAAACCGCGCGGCGCACGGCGTCGATTTGCTCCGGGGCGTTTGTCCTGGCCCAGGCCGGTTTGCTCGAGGGGCGTCGGGCGACCACGCACTGGGCTTATGCAAGGGAACTGCAAGCACGGTTTCCGTCGATCAAGGTGGAAGAGGACCGCATTTACGTGATTGACGGTTCGATCTGGACTTCAGCCGGGATGACGGCCGGTATCGACCTGGCGCTGGCGATGGTCGAGAAGGATCACGGCCCGCTGCTCGCGCGCTCCGTGGCACAGAAACTGGTGATGTACCACCGGCGGGCGGGCGGCCAGTCCCAGCATTCGGCGCTGTTGGAACTGGAGCCGAAATCCGACCGCATCCAGACCGTGCTCGGTTACGCCCGGGAACACCTCGCCGAGGCGTTGTCGGTGGAACAACTGGCGGACGTGGCGCGCCTCAGCCCGCGCCAGTTCAGCCGGGCGTTCCGGGCAGAAACGGGACAATCGCCGGCCAAGGCCGTCGAAAACCTGCGCCTGGAAGCGGCGCGACAGATGCTGGAGCGCGGGCGACTGAACCTCGATCAGATCGCTGCCGAATCCGGCTTCAGTGATCGCCGGCGCATGCGCGAAGCGTTTCTTCGGGCGTTCGGGCAGCCACCCCAGGTGATTCGGCGCAACGCCCGTTCGGCCTGAAGCGTTTATCCGCGCAGCCTGCGGCAGCTCCTACAATGAGGGGGCAGGTTCGCGTGTGGAGGTACGGATGAACATCTCGGCCAGACTGGCGTTTTTCGCCATCGTGAGCACCCTCGCCTACCTTGGGTTCGCCGTGTGGGGGATGGGCTCGTTTGCGGCGTTTTTCTCTCATTCGGCGTTGGTGGTCGTTGCCTTGGCGACCCTGGTGATGGCGATCGCGGCGCTGTTCTCCGAGGTCAATCTCAGCTCCGGCGAACGGGAAGACCGGGCCAATCGCTGGGTGCTGCCGGCCTTCGGGGTGATCGGGACAGTGAGCGCTTTTCTACCGGCCTACACCGACCGGATCGACGTTTGGACCTTCGGCGGTGAAGGCGTGCGCTGGCTCGGGGCGTTGCTGTTCATCGTCGGCGGTGTATTGCGCCTGTGGCCGGTGTTTGTGCTGGGCAAGCGTTTCAGCGGGCTGGTGGCGATTCAACCGGGGCACCGGCTGGTCACCGACGGGATTTATCGAACGTTGCGCAACCCCAGTTATCTGGGGATGTTAGTCAATGCCGTGGGTTGGGCGCTGGCGTTTCGTTCAGGCGTTGGCCTGTTGCTGGCAGCGCTGACGTTGATCCCGCTGATCGCCCGCATTCACTCGGAAGAAGCGCTGCTGCGGGCGCAGTTTGGCAGTGAATATGAGGCGTATTGCAGCCGCAGCTGGCGGTTGATACCCGGTGTGTACTGAACAAACCCATTCCAACATGGGGGGATTACGAATATCGCAGACGGATCCGGCCATCGCCGTCGACACCGCAGGCGATCGCTTCATAACTGACCATCGTCGCATGCTGCGTCTCGAGCGGATGTTCATGGGTCGAGGTGATGATCACAAGGTCTGCCCCCGCCGCCTCCGCCGCGAGAATGCCCACCGTGGCATCTTCGAAAATCAGGCAATCGGTCACTTCGACGCCCAACCGCCTGGCCGCCAATCGATACCCCGCAGGATCGGGTTTACCCGCGCTGACATCTTCCGCCGTGACCATCACCGCAGGCTCCGGAATCCCCGCCGCCGCCATCCGTCGCAGCGCCAGTGCCCTGGGCGCAGACGTCACGATCGCCCACTGACCGGCCGGCAGCGACGTCAGGAACTCCGCCGCCCTGCCTACCTCGACAATCCCCTCGACGTCCTCGATTTCCGCCTGGGTAATCCACGCCGCCTCAGCTTCGGCATCGACACCCGGCAAGGCCTGGCGGTTGACCGTGTCGATGGCCCGGGCGCCATGAATGGTCGGCAGAAAAGCGTCGACATCTACCCCGTGGCGCAAGGCCCAGGTGGTCCAGATGCGCTCGGCGGCGGCGATGGAGTTGAGGACGGTGCCGTCCATATCAAACAGAAAGGCACGATAAGGTTTGTTGAAAACCGAATGTTGAGGTGACAAGGATGAGCGTCCTTTTACAAGAGCCAGGCGAGTTTTGCCGAGCAATGTAGCATTTGCGAGAGGGTTGGGCTCAACCGCGCGCTGATGTTCAGCCCACCGTCTTCGGCTTAAATGCAGCTGCCACGCCATCGAGCAATTGTCCCAGCGCCCAGGGCTTCTGGATGAAGGACACCTGATGCCTCACCCCGGACGATTCCGGCGTTTCGAAGCCGGACATGATCATGATCGGCTTGTCCGGCCAGCGGTCGCCAAACAGATTAGCCAGATCCGCGCCATTGAGTTTGCCGGGCATGGTGATGTCCGTGAGCAACAACCGTACCTCATCGGCGTGCTGCTCCAGGTAATTGGCGGCTGCATCCGCGCTGACCTGTGGTTCAACGACGAAACCCTCCTCCTGAAGAATTTCGCAGAGAAACTCCAGGATCAACGGGTCATCCTCAACCACAAGAATCAACCCGCCAGGAAGGTGCTCGCCCGCCATCGATTCTGGACACATGACTTTGCCACTCCCTGATCGCCTAATGATTTCGCGGGCTCAAACCCGCTGCTTACAGGTATGAGCAGCGGGCTCGGCGGAAATTCATTTTTGATACAGGCAAGTGAAAAAATCAGGCGTCCTGCAGAATCAGATCGGCGCCCTTCTCCGCGACCATCAGCACCGCTGCATGGGTATTGCCGGACGTCACGTTAGGGAAAATCGACGCATCGACAATGCGCAACCCGTCAATACCGTGGACTTTCAAACGCTTGTCCACCACCGAAGTCCGTTCATCCGCACCCATCGCGCAGGAACCGCACAGGTGATAGATCGAACCGCTGTTTTCACGGAAATACTGCAGCATCTGCTCGTCGGTTTCGACCACCGGACCCGGCAGCACTTCTTCGACCGTGATGCCTTTGAGCGCCGGTGCCTGCATGATCTTGCGCATCAGCCGGCTGCCCTGGATCACCTCGTCGATGTCCTTTTGCGTACTCAGGTAATTCGGGTCGATCAAGGCCGCGTCACGGGGATTTTTCGACGCGATCTCGATGTGCCCGCGACTGGTCGGCCGGCACGGGTTGAAGCACAGCAGGAAGCCTGAATATGGTTCGGGCTTGAGGCTGGCCTTGTTGTTTTTCGGGATCTGGTACGACAGTGGGTTGAAGTACAGCTGCAGGTTCGGATGGCTCTGCTGCTCGCTACCCCGAAAGAAGCCGCCGGCCTGATTGACGCTCATCGCCAGTGCGCCCTTGCGGGTGAACAGGTATTTGAGGCCGAGTTTGAATTGCCCGAACAGCGAGCTCAGTTGATCGTTTAGCGTCGGGATGTTGGCCTTGTAGTAATAACTGGCGCACAGGTGATCCTGCAGATTCTGCCCCACCGCCGGCAGGTGTTTGACCAGCGCGATATTGTGTCTGGCCAGCAGCGCCTGATCGGCGACACCGGACAGTTGCAGAATCTTGGGTGTGTCCACGGCACCGGCACACAGAATGACTTCCTTGCTGGCGGTGAAGGTGCGCACCACGCCGTGCTGGGTCACCGATATACCGGTCGCCCGGCCGTTGTCGAACAGCACCCGATCCACCAGGGCGAAATGCTCGACGGTCAGGTTCGGCCGGCTCAAGGCCGGGTGCAGATGCGCAAAGCTGCTGGAACAGCGCTGGCCATTTTTGGTGTTGACGTCGTAGATCCCCGAGCCTTCGAATGTCGGTCCGTTGAAGTCGTCGCTGTGCGGGTAGCCGAGTTCGTCGCAGCCCTTGATAAACACGTCGCAGATCGGATGGGTCTGGCCTTTCATCGGCGTGATGCTGATCGGGCCGCTGCCGCCGTGGTATTCGCTGTCGCCCAGGGGATGGTTTTCCAGTTTGCGGAAGTAGGGCAGCACGTCCTTGAAGCCCCAGCCCTCGTTGCCGTTGGCCGCCCAGTCATCGAAGTCATGGGCCTGGCCGCGGACGTAGATCATCGCGTTGATCGAACCCGAACCGCCCTGGACCTTGCCGCGCGGGGCATAGATTTCGCGGTTGTTCAGCTGCTTTTGCGGCTGGCTGTAGTACATCCAGTTGAACGTCGGGTTGTAATACATTTTGGCGAAACCGACCGGGACCTTGAACCACAGGGAACTGTCCTTGCCGCCCGCTTCCAGCAGGAGCACCGAATGTTTGCCCGAAGCCGAGAGCCGATTGGCGAGGATGCAACCTGCGGCGCCAGCGCCAGCGATGATGTAGTCGTATGTCATGCAGGGTTACCGCGTAAGTCGTTGTACAAAAAAACCGCCCGGCAGGTATGGCGTAAAACCTGTGGGGGCGAGCTTGCTCCCACAGGGACTGGGTTCACCCGCAGTGCCTGCCATGGGCGGCAAATCTTCAGCCTCGGGCTGGCGACGAGTCTTTGACGTCAGCCGGGGTCGGCGCCATTTGCAGGTGCAAACGCTCACCGGTGTACGGCGAATGCTTGCGCACCACGTCCATGTTCAGCTCTACGCCAAGCCCCGGTTCGGTGGACGGAATGATGTAGCCGTCCTCCCACTGCAACGGCTTGGTCAGGACTTCGGCGTGGAAACCGCCCCAGGTCATGATGCTTTCCTGGATCAGGAAGTTCGGCGTGCAGGTGGCCAGCTGGAAACTTGCCGCCGCGCCAATCGGCCCGTTGTAGAGGTGCGGTGCGATCTGCGCGTAATAGGCCTCGGCCATGCTGGCGATCTTTTTCGCTTCCAGCAGACCGCCGCAACGGGCGACGTTCATCTGCAGGATCGACGCACCGCCCGCCTGCAACAGCTTGAAGAATTCGTATTTGGTGGTCAGCCGCTCGCCGGTGGCAATCGGGATGCTGGTCTTGGCCGCGACTTGCGCCATGGCCTCTTCCTGGCCCGGTGGCACCGGCTCTTCGAACCACAGCGGATCGTATTTTTCCAGGCGCTTGGCGAGGCGAATCGCCGAGGACGGCACCATTTGCCCGTGGGTGCCGAACAGCAAATCGCACTTGTCGCCCACCGCTTCGCGGATCTTGCGACAGAAGGTTTCGCAGCGATCCAGCACCTCCAGCGAGATCTGGTGCCCGGAGTACGCCGTATATGGCCCGGCCGGGTCGAACTTCACGGCGGTGAAGCCTTTGTTCATGTTCTCGATGGCGCATTCGGCCGCCAGGTCCGGGTCGTCGTAGTCGTACTCACCCTTGCTGTTGACCGGGTACAGGTAGGTATAGGAACGCAGCCTTTCGTGGACCTTGCCACCCAGCAGTTCATACACCGGCTTGTTCGCCGCTTTGCCGATGATGTCCCAGCACGCCATCTCCAGACCGCTGACCACGCCCATCATGGTCAGGTCCGGACGTTGGGTGAAACCGCTTGAATAGGCCTGACGGAAGAAGCGTTCGATGTGGTGCGGATCGTGGTTGAGCAGGTAGCGTTCGAACACGTCTTCGATGATCGGCAGCATGGCTTTCGGGCCGAAGGTCGCAGCGTAGATTTCGCCCACGCCTTCGATGCCGCAATCGGTCTTGAGTTTGACGAACAGCCAGTACATGCCGCCGACGTGCGGTGGCGGTACAGCAACGATATGGGTTTCAAGGGCGACGATTTTCATCTCAGGCACCTGTCTTATTGAAAGTTTTACGATTGATACGAGCGCGCAGAGTCAGGGCCGCCAGGGTACCGAGCAGGCCGACGAAGGCGATGTAGCCGAAATACAGCTTGTAACCAAAGGCGCCGGGGAAATGCTCGGTGAGGTAGCCGTTGATCAAGGGAATGAACGCGTCGGGCATATAACCGACCACCGAGACAATGCCGATTGCCAGGCCGGTGATGCGCAGCGGGATGTTGCAGGTGTCGAGGATCGCCCAGTACAAACCGCGAATGGCGTAGGTCATCAGGCCGATGAAAATCACCGTGCCGATCAACAGGCCCATGCTGTTGAGTGCCGGGAACACGATCAGGCCGACCATCGCCAATGTCGCGAGGAACAGCGCCACGATCAGCACCGAAATGTTGGAAAACCTGTCACCGAGCCAGCCACCGCCGATCCCGCCAATCGGGCGCATCCACAACTTGATGGTCGTGATGGTGCCGGCCATGACGGCGGTCATGCCGCCGCCCTGCAGGTAATCGGAGAAACTGTAGGTGGCCCAGAAGATGTGATAACCGCAGAACACGATGGCCGTCACCAGCCACAACTCGGGGATTTTCACCAGCGTGGCCAGGTCGCTGAGCAGGTTGTATTTGCCCTTCTCCACCGCCGCGGTGCTGTCCATCGACTTCGGGTCCTTGATCAGCACCAGCACACAGCCGATGGCGATACAGGTGAAGGCATAGAGGTAAACCACGTGCTTGAAGCCTTGCGCCGCCGACTCGCCACGGGTTTCGGTGGCGAAGGCAAACAGCCCCAGCGCAACGGTCGCCAGCAACGCTTCGACCAGGCCGCGACCGCCATCAAGGATGCCGAAGAACCGGCCTTGCTCGGTGTGATGGGCGATCATCTTCACGCGCTTGAGCACCGAGGCCCAGAACGTCAGGCCGGTGGTCAGCCCCCAGCAACCGAAGATGATCATCAGCCCGGTCAGCGACGGCGCAGTGGAATACCAAAGGCCCAATGCACCGGTAGCAACCAGCGAGAAGAAAATCAGAAAACGCGGGGCGATGCGGTCGGCCAGCCAACCGCTCGGCAAGTAGCTCAGGAGGAAAATCGTACCGAGCATCGAGTACAGATAACCCAGCTCGCTGTGGTTGATCTGGAACACCTCGAGCATGGTGGTCTGGTAGACCTGACGCAGGTACAGGATCGGGTAGATCGCACCGGCGGCCAGCACCAGGAGCATCAGTTGGACATAGCGACTTCCCTTGTCACTGTGGCTTTTTGAACCCGCGTTCGAACCCTGAACAGCGGCAGCAGTGGATGCATGCTTGGACATTGATGTGACCTCGGGCAGCCCGGTGACCGGGCGCCCCTGATAATTGTTTTTATGGGTGCAGCGTGAGGCGTTTTACCGGTGGATCAATACTTCATGACCACAAGCCGGGTCTGAGTGAATTCGAGCATGCCGTGCTTGCCGTCATCGCCGCCCAGGCCCGAGCGTTTCCACCCGGCGTGAAAGCCCTGGTACGGGTCCGCCGGGGTGCGATTGACGTACAACTCGCCGGCTTCAATGGCGTTGGCGACTTTCATCGTGGTGCGGTAGTTCTCGGTGTACAGCACCGACGACAGGCCAAACTGATGGTCGTTGGCCAAGGCCAGCGCTTCGTCGATGTCGCGGTACTTGAGCACCGGCAGCACTGGACCGAAGATCTCTTCCTGGACGATTTCCATGTCCTGACGGCAGCCGCTGAGCAGGGTCGGCGGGTAGAAGTGACCTTTGCCCTGCGGAATAAATCCACCCGTTTCCAGTACAGCACCGGCGGCGACGGCGCGCTCGACCATGGCGTGGATGTTCTGCTGCGCACTGGCGTTGACCAATGGCCCCATCCGACTGGCGTCGGTGGCGCGGTCGCCGAATTTCACGGCACTGATTTTACTTTTGAGCAAGGCGAGGAATGGCTCGTAGATGCTTTCCTGCACGTAGACCCGCTCCACCGCCGTGCACAACTGACCGCAGTGGGTGGTCTTGGAGGCAACAATCGCTGTGGCGGCGGCTTCAAGGTCAGCATCGGCTTCGATGATCGCCGGGGTCTTGCCGCCCAGTTCCAGCGACGGCTTGGCGATGTTGGCCTTGCAGTAATCGAGCACGATACGCCCGGCGTTGACGCTGCCGGTCAGGGTGATCAAGCCGACGGCCTTGTGCGTGCAAACGGCGGCGGCGGTGGCGTGGTCCATGGTCAGGATGTTGATCACGCCCGCAGGCATGGTGGATTGCTGCACAGCCTTGGCGATTTCGAACGCGGACGTCGGTGTGTTGTTGCTTGGACGCACGACCACGGTGTTGCCGGCAATCAGCGCCGGGGCGATTTTGCGCAGCAACGTATAGACCGGGTAGTTGAACGGAATCAGGCACGCGACTACGCCAATCGGCTCGCGGTGCAGGAACAGGCTTTCGTTCGGGGCGTCGCTGGGAATGATCTCGCCTTCGATACGACGCGCCCATTCGGCGTGGTAGCGGGTGATCTGCGCGGCGTAACGGGCTTCGTTGCTGGCGTCAGCGACGCTCTTGCCGGATTCGGCGGCCAAGGCTTTACCGATGTTCTCGGCACCGGCATCGAGTGCATCGGCAAGCGAACGCAGGTGTTCGGCACGCTCGATGCTGGTGAGTGTGGCCCAGGCTTTCTGTGCCGCAGCGGCCGCTTCGACTGCGGCGGTGGCTTCATCGGCATTGGCCGCTGAAACATGGCCCACCAGCGCTTCGGTCGCGGGGTTGTACACCGCGATCAGCGCTTCGCTGGCGGGTTCGATGAAGTGGCCGTTAACAAAATTTCGCTCGAGTCGCATGTGCATCGCCCATCGTTGTTTTTATCCAGTGAGATGCAGTCTTGGCATCTGACCGGCATTGAACAAACGATTTATTGAGCGATGTAACATTCAAAAAAAGAATGTTATATCCAGGTCGACGCAGAACCCTGCGGGAGAGGGCTTGCCCGCGATGGCGGCGGCACATCAGCCTCTTTTTGACTGACAGATCGTTACCGCGGGCAAGGGTGATCAGAGAGCAGCGGTCGAGGGTTCAAGCTGCCGTTGCGCCAACCAGATCTCCTCCTGCAACCACTGACTGAACACCTGCAATTGCGGCATCTGCGTCTGCTCCGGCCGGGTCACCAGCCAGTAGGACTGGTGGCCTTCGACATGCACGTTGAGCACCTGGGTCAACTGCCCGCTGGCCAGTTCCGGGGCGACCATGTGCCAGTCGGCAATAGTGATGCCCAACCCGTCGGTGGCCGCGCGGATCGCCAGGTCCAGCAAGTCGAACTCGTAGCCGCCCTGGGTATCGACGCCGGTGATGCGCGCCGCGTCCAGCCAGTGTTTCCAGGTCAGATAGCGCTGGTCTTCCCGGGCGAGCACGTGCAGCAGCGTCAGGCGATTGAGGTCGATGCCCTGCTCGCTCCATTCCCGCGCATACAAGGTCGGTGCGCACACCGCGATATGCCGCTCCTGAATCAGCAGGGAGCTGTCCATGCCATCCCATTCCCCGTCGCCGAACCGGATCGCGCAATCCAGCGTGCTGGTTTCCGCAAGGCTGTCCTGCAAGCGCGTGGTGATGCTCAGTTCCAGCTCCGGATGCTTCTCGCGCAACCGGCCCAGACGCGGCATCAGCCAGCGATTGGTAAAGGTCGGCGGCGCGTTGATGTGCAGGCGATTGGAATGGGTTTTCTGCTGGATGCTGCGTACCGTCAGCTCGATCTTGTCGAAGGACTGATGCAGCGCCCGCAGCAGAATGCGCCCGGCGCTGGTCAGTTCAAGGTGATGGTGACGGCGCTCCAGCAAGCTTTCGTCGAGCTGTTCCTCCAGTTGCCGCACCTGGCGACTGACCGCACTCTGAGTCACGTTCAACAGTTCGGCGGCGCGGGTGAAGCTGCCCGTGCTGCCGGCCACTTCAAAGGCTTTCAGCGCGTTGAGGCCGGGCATTTTGCGTTTCATGGAAGGCTCTCAAGGTGGATGACAAGGCGTAAAGCATCCCACGCCGACGATGAATTGTCCTACAGGATTTTCCCAGTAACATGCATTTGATGAAGGTTTCGACGCATTTTTTATCGTTTGTTCAACGCAGCGCTGATGGCAAGACTGGCCAGCATCTCTAATAAAAATAAACGAGAGCTGACCCATGCCCCTCCCTGCTTCCCTGCGCCTTAGTCCGTCGTACCTCGCTCTGCTCTGCACCTTTGCCGCGCCCGCCATGGCGGTACAAGTCACCGACAACCTCGACCTCGGCGGCGCCGTTCGCGCACGCTGGGATTACGACCCCGACCGCGACATTCAGAAGTTCGGCCTGGACACCGTGTTCCTTAGCGCCAAGTACAACTCCGACAGCTGGATCGGTGAGGCTCAGTACCGTTTCTACGGACGCTCCTACCCGTACCAGTACACCAAGGACTACGGTGATATTCAGTTCGCCAAGTTTGCGTGGGCCGGTTACAAGTTCAACCCCGACCAGCAAGTACAGGTAGGCCTGAACACAGTGCCATTCGGTTTGCAGCCCTATTTCGGCAGCACCTTCTACGAAACCCTGGGCAACGTCATCGGCCTGGAGGATGTGCAGCAGATCGGCGCCAAGTACATCCAGCAAAGTGGCGACTGGAACGTCCAGGCCGGCTATTACCTGCGCCCGGCGTGGCAAGGCAAAGGCACCAGCAAGGGCGTGACCTACTCCAGCGTGGTATCCGGGGCCGACAGCTACGTCGGCGATGGCAGCGACAACCAGGAACGCAACACCGTGGTGCTGCGGGTGGCCAAGTCGCTGGACCTGGGGCCGTGGAAATCCGAAGTCGGGATCTCCGGCCTGACCTCGACCCTGGAAAACAAGGACACCGACAACGACGGCCGACGCAACGCTGTGGCCGTGCACTACCTGGGCAAGAACGGTCCGTGGGGCGTGCAATTGCAAGCGGCGCGGCAACAGATGTCGCCGCGCAACGCCGGCACTGATGAAGTGGTAACGCTGGGTGGTTATGACGGCACCTACAACGTCGCCAGTCGCGGCAACCTGTACGTGGCGGACCTGAGTTATGACGTGGCCGGCAAGTACCTGTTCGACCAGATCAGCGGCGTGAAGCTGTACGCCAACTACAGCGCCTTCGACAAATCCGCCGACGAGTTCAAGACCTCGCAACGGATGATTCTCGGTACCTCGTTTTCCTTCAGCAAACTGTGGATCGCGACTGAGTGGCTGTATGGCAAGAATGATCCGTACATTGGTGGCAGCAGCTACACCCAGAGCCTGGGCGCTGGCGGGACTGATCATTGGGAGAATCAGTTGTACATGAACATTGGGTATTACTTCTGATCCAGGATTTTTGTCGCCTCTAAGTACGCCATCGCGGGCAAGCCCGCTTCCACAGGTTCGGTGATCCTTGTGGGAGCGGGCTTGCCCGCGAAGACGTCCGCCCGAACACCACTTGCATCAGCCCCTTGCTAATAGTCAGATAGGCATTACAAAACCATCCAAAAACAACAAACCAGGCCTCTGCCATGCGTCAACTGCCCTCGCTCAACATGCTGCGCGTTTTCGAAGAGGTCGCGCGGCATCGCAGTTTCAGCCAGGCGGCGCTCGGTCTGAACGTCACCCAGGGTGCGGTGAGTCGTCAGATCAAACAACTCGAAGACTACCTCGGCGTCGCACTCTTCATCCGCACACCCCAGGGCCTGTCCCTGACCGAAACCGGCAGCGCCCTCTCCCCACACCTCGCGGAAGCCTTCGACCACATCGAACGCGCCCTGCAAGCCGTGCGCGTGCCCAACCTGCGTCAACGCCTGCGCATCCTCGCGCCACCGACTTGGGCCACGCGCTGGTTGTCGGCGCATTTGCGCGTGTTTTGCCAGCGCTATCCGGACATCAGCCTGAGCGTGACCAACCAGGCCAGCCACGACAGCCTTGCCGAAATCGACTGCCACATCCGCTTCGGCCTCGAAGCAGCCACCCACTGCAGCAGCCAATTGCTCGTGATGGAACGGCATATCGCCGTGGCCAGCCCGGAGCTGTTCAACGATGGCCAGCCACCGGATCTGCGGCAGTTTCCGTTGCTGCACATCCTGCATGACGGCAAGCGCCTGAAGGTCTGGGAAAACTGGCTGGCGGCGATGGGCCGGGATGATGTCGATGCGGACCAAGGGCTGGAATTCAGCACGCTGGATCAGGTGATCCACACTGCGCTGGCGGGCGGTGGCCTGGCGGTGATCGACCGGCAGATGATCGAGAAGGAACTGGCCAATGGCAGTTTGTTGCCGATCACCCCCGTGGAAGTGATCGGGCCGTATGGCTATTGGCTGGATGTGGCGAACGACAAACAGGGGTTGTCGAAAGTGCGGTTGTTTACGGATTGGCTGGGGTTGGTCAGTAATCCCTGAAACAGTGATATTCCCCCTGTGGGAGCGAGCCTGCTCGCGATGAGGGCATTACATTCAACATTGATGTTGACTGATCCACCGCCATCGCGAGCAGGCTCGCTCCCACATTTGATCCGTCGTAAACCTTTAGACCGGTGTCGCGACTTTTGCTGCCAGCGGAACGCCCGCTTCGACCGGACTCTGCGCCTTGCACGCCTGGCTCAACGTCAACGATTTGGTCTCCGGCGCCCAGGCCCAGGACAACAACGCGCCCAGAGCCAGAATCGCCGCCAGTATCCCCATGGTCGGACTCAAGCCAATTCCCGCCACACTCACCGGCAACAGGAACGTGCTGACCGCCGAGCCCAAACGACTCACTGCCGTCGCCAGGCCGATCCCGCTGGCCCGCACTTCGGTCGGGAAGCTCTCGGCCGGGAACACGCCCACCAGATTGCTCACCGCCGACAACACCAGGGTGAACAGCCCGAACACCAGCACCATCAGGAACGCTGCGCTACTCGGCAACACGGCCAACATGAACAACGCCACCGCCAGGATGATGAACGAGTTGATCAGGAACCCGCGTCGCGAGAACTTGATGGTGCACCAGATCCCGATCAACGCGCCGAGGATCAGCAACAGGTTCAGCATCAGCTCGGTGCCGAAGCCTTCGGCCAGGCCCATCTTCTGCAGGATCGACGGCAAGAAGGTGTAGATGGCGAAATACGGCATCACGATGCACACGAAGAACAGGCAGTTGAACGCGGTACGCTTGCGGTATTCGCGACTGAACAACACCGCATAGCCAGAACGGGTTTCGGTGGACTGGGTTTCGTCGAGCTCGACGTTGGCACCCAGGTGTTTTTTGACGATGGCTCGGGCCTCGGCAATCCGGCCCTGATTGACCAACCAGCGCGGAGACTCTGGCGTGCCGATGCGGGCGATCAGAATCAACGCCGCCGGGATCGCCGACGAGGCCAGCATCCAGCGCCAGGCATCGTCGCCAAGGCTGAGCATGGCGGTGCCGACGAAAGTTGCGGCGACGTAACCGAAGGTCCAGATCACGCTGAACGAACCCAGCAATACACCCCGGTGTTTCTTCGGCGCGAACTCGGCGAGCATGGCGTGGCCGACACTGAAGTCACCACCCAGGCCGATACCGATCAGCACCCGACAGAGAAACAGGCCCATGGCCGTTTCAGCGTAGAACTGCATGACCGAGGCGATGGTGATCAGCACGAAGCTGACCAGGAAAATTTTCTGCCGGCCGACCTTGTCGGAAATCCAGCCGAAAAACAGGCTGCCGAGAAACAGCCCGATCAGCGCCGATGCGCCGATCAGCCCCTGCCAAAATGCATCCAGCTGCATCTGTGGGCTCAGCAGGGTGAAGGCGATACCGATCAGGCCGAGAATGTAGCCATCGGTGAAATGTGCACCGAAGGTCAGGCCGGCGATCTTGAGATGGAAGCGCCCGATGGGCAAGTCGTCGATTTTTACCGGTTGTACGGACATGTAAGTCTCCAATTGTTGTTATTGACGGAGAAATGAAACCGATCGTTTTTGCTGTGTGCGGACTGGTGTGGCGAGGGGATTTGTCCCCTCGCCACAAAAGCGCGTTCCTACAGGTGATGGGGTTAGAGACCACCCATCAACAGGTATTTGATTTCCAGGTAATCATCCAGGCCGTACTTCGAACCCTCGCGACCGAGGCCCGATTCCTTGACGCCACCGAACGGCGCCACCTCAGTGGAAATGATCCCTTCGTTGATCCCGACCATGCCCGCTTCCAAGCCTTCGGCCATGCGCCACACTCGGCCGATGTCGCGGCTGTAGAAGTAGGCCGACAAGCCATACGGCGTGTCGTTGGCCTTTTGCAGCACTTCGGCTTCGTCCTTGAAGCGGAAGCAAGCGGCAACCGGACCGAAGGTCTCGTCCTGAGCAATCAACATGTCGCTGTTGGCTTCGGCGAGGATGGTAGGTTCATAAAACGTGCCGCCGAGTGCATGACGACGGCCGCCGCACAATAGCTTGGCGCCCTTCCCCAATGCGTCGCTGACATGCAGCTCGACCTTGGCCAGCGCCGCCGCGTTGATCAGCGGACCTTGCTCGGTTTCACCGTCCAGCGCACTGCCGACCCGCATCGCCGCCACGGCTTCGGCGAGCTTGCCGGTGAACGCCTCGTAGACGCCGTCCTGAATGAAGAAGCGGTTCACGCAAACGCAGGTTTGCCCGGTGTTGCGGAATTTCGAGGCCATTGCGCCTTTGACGGCGGCGTCCAGATCGGCATCGTCGAAGACAATGAACGGCGCGTTGCCGCCCAGTTCCAGCGAAACTTTTTTCAGGGTGTCGGCCGCCTGACGCATCAGCAATTTGCCGGTGCGCGTGGAGCCGGTAAACGACAGCTTGCGCACGATGCCGGAAGCTTGCAGCGCCCCGCCAATCGCCACCGCATCACCTGAAACGATGTTGAACACGCCCGCCGGAATCCCGGCCTGCTCGGCCAGTACCGCCAGGGCAAACGCCGACAGCGGGGTTTCTTCCGAAGGCTTGAGAATCATCGTGCAACCCGCCGCCAATGCCGGGCCGACCTTGCGCGTGACCATCGCCAGAGGGAAGTTCCATGGTGTGATCGCAGCGACCACGCCGATGGCTTCCTTGACCACGATGATCCGCGCATCCGTCTTGTGGCTCGGGATCACGTCGCCATAGGCGCGCTTGGCTTCTTCGGCAAACCACTCCAGAAAACTCGCGGCGTAGACCACTTCGCCCATGGCTTCGGCCAGCGGCTTGCCCTGCTCGCGGCTGAGCAGCGTCGCCAGCTCCTTCTGGTTGCTCAGCATCAGCTCGCCCCAGCGCTTGAGCTTCTGGCTGCGTTCCTTGGCAGTCAACTTGCGCCAGGCCGGCAAGGCACGGTTGGCGGCGTCGATTGCAAGGCTGGTTTGTTCGGCGCCGGCCTTTTGCACGTCGGCGATCAGTTCGCCATTGGCCGGGTTCAGCACCGGGTAAGTGACACCACCGCTGGACCATTGGCCATCGATGAAATTGCCGTGACGGATCAACGCGTTCATGCCACAGCCTCGGTCAGGTTGAAACGTTCCAGACCCGGGCGGGCCGAACGCAGGATACGTTTACCGGCGGTGTAATCGTTGATCACGTCGCACGGGGTGTAGTTGCGTTCCAGCTCATGCAGCTCTTCGGCATCGAGTCGGGTTTCCAGCGCGGCCAGGGCGCTGTCGAACTGCTGCGTGGTGTCGGCGCCGACCAGCATGCAATCCACGCCGGGATGATTGGCGACCCAGGCCTGGGCGATCTGCGCGTTGGACACGCCGCGAGCACGGGCCACACGCTGTACCGAATGCGCGATCTCGAACGAGGCTTCGTCGCTGTACATCTGCTGGGTGAAAAAGTCAGTCTGGTTGCGGGTCGATTGCACGTCGCCGGTCAACAGACCTCGGGCCAGCGGGCTGAAAACCGAGACGCCCAACCCCTGGTCGCGGCAGAACGGAATCATCTCGCGCTCTTCTTCGCGGTAGGCGCAGTTCAGTTGCAGTTGCATGTTGATCGGTTTGACCCAACCGTTGCGCTCGCAGGCCATGAGTATCTTCGCCAGCTGCCCGGTGAGCATGGTCGACACGCCGATGTAACGCGCCTTGCCGGAGCGCACGATGTCGTTCATCGCGCTCATGGTTTCTTCGACCGGAGTGTTCACGTCGAAGTAATGCAGCATGAACACATCGACGTAATCCATGTTCAGTCGCTTCAGCGACGCGTCGATGCTGTCCATGATGTGCTTGCGCGAATGGCCGCTGGCGTTGATGCCGGCGCGGGTGCCATAACCGACTTTGGTGGTGATCACCAGGTCTTCGCGGCGGGCCAGGCGCTTGACGATGCGCCCCACGACTTCCTCGCCGACACCGGCGGAATAGAAGTCCGCGAGGTCGATGAAATTCACGCCGTTGTCCAGCGCGTGCGCGACGATCGGCTCGCTTTTCTTCTCATCGAAAATCCAGGGTTTCCAGTCCGGGGTGCCCATGTTCATGGTGCCCAGGCACAGACGGGAGACTTGCAGGCCGGAGTTGCCCAAACGAATGTATTGCATGGTTCGGACCTCAGGCTTTTGGCGTGTAGAAAGGGTTGCTGATGTGATTGACCACATCCGCCAGTTGCGCGGTTTCCGGTTTGCCGGTCAGCGCGGCACGGATCGCCGTGCGGCAGGCGTTGTAGTTGTTCAGGTAGACCGCATCGAGGTCATCGCACGCCGGGTTGACCCAGTTCGCGGTGACGATGGCCCACTCGTCTTCGGCCTCCGGCGGCAAGGTGCCGTCGAGCAAGGCTTCCAGCACCGCCTTGGCGATCCCGGCCTGGGACGCGCCCCAGGTTGCGTTGCCGTGCAGGTCGCTGCCGATCGCGGCTTTGTTCACATAAAGGGTCATCGGCTTGACCGGAATGTTCGGTTGGGCGATCACCATGAACGGGCAATGGCCCTGGCTCGGCGATGCCAGACTATTGGCGAACGCCTGCCCTGCCGGGCCGTTGCGCGGGCCGATCAACATGTTGATGTGCGCGGCGTTCACGCCCGGGCCTTCGAAGCCTTCACCGATATACAGGTCGAGTTCTTTCATGAGTCGTTACTCTTCAGGGATTTGGGGTGATCAGAAATGCACGCAGACCGTGGCGGTCGCGTGGCAAATGTCGGGAGTCGAAGAGCGCGGGTCGTGGCGGAGAGAATCAGTCATGAGTGCAAACGCTCTTTTTTGTTGTTGATGAGCTGTGTTTGCGATCTTTTAACACTGGGGGTTGACGGGGCTGTAACCATTAAAAGTCATGGGGGCATGACTTCAAGTCATACCCTGATAAATCTGCAGGAGCGAGCTCTTGTGGCGGGGGGAGCTTGCTCCCGCTGGTTCGCGGAGCGGACCCAGAAAATGGGCCTGCTGCGCAGTCCAGCGGGAGCAAGCTCCCTCGCCACAAGAGCTGGCTCCTGCAGGGGTCGCGCTGTGTTGACTTATTGCGACATGTTGTCCTTCTTCATGGCGTCCTTGGACATCGCATCTTTCTTCATCCCGTCCTTGCTCATCGAATCCTTGGACATGGCATCTTTCTTCATCGTGTCCTTGCTCATGTCATCCTTTTTCATCGTGTCTTTCTTCATGGCGTCCTTGGACATCGAATCCTTGCTCATGCTGTCATTGCTCATGCCGTTGGTTGCTTCAGCGGCAAATACACTGGCAGCACCCATGGCGAGGCACATGGACAGAACGACGGTGGTCAACTTTTTCATGATGAAACTCCTTGAAGCACAGGTTGCGGGTGAGTGAAGTTGTCGGGCGCCATCAGCTGCCACCGAACCAGTTGTAGCCCTGGTCTTCCCAGTAGCCGCCGCTGTAGGTGTTGCTGACGAAAATCGCCTGGATGTGTTTGGGGTTTTTGTAGCCGAGCTTGGTGGGCATGCGCAGCTTCATCGGGAAGCCGTATTCACGAGGCAGCACCGCGCCGTCATAGGTCAGCGCCAGCAGGGTCTGCGAGTGCAGCGCGGTGGCCATGTCGATGCTGGTGTAGTAGTCGTCGGCGCATTTGAAGCCGACATATCTGGCATCGGTGTCAGCACCGACTCGTTTCAGGAAATCGCTGAATCGTACGCCGCCCCAACGCCCGATCGCGCTCCAGCCTTCGACGCAGATATGCCGGGTGATCTGCTCGTTCTGCGCCATGGCACGCAGCTCTTCGAGGCGCCAGCTGCGTTTGTCGGCCACCAGCCCGGTGACTTCCAGTCGATAGCTTTCTTCCTCGACGGTGGGTGCCTCGTCGATGCCGTAAAAGGCATTGAACGGAAACGGCCGGGTGATCATCGACGCCGGATAGGTCGGCGCCAGTGCGTTGGGATTGAACAACCAGCCCTGCACCCGATCGTTGAACCGCGACATGGAGGACAGCGCCGTCTCGACGCTTTCGTTGTCGGTGATGTTGCAGCCGGACAACATGGCCACGCCACCGAGGGTCAGCCCACGCATCAGGAACGAGCGGCGTGAGCGGTCCTCGATCTGCGGTGCAATGATTTTCCGGGCGTCTTTCAGGATGGACGACTCGTCCAGACCCTCGATGCGCTTTTTCATACGGACTCCTTGCGACCGACAATCATGGCCAGCAACGTTTTGGGAACGAGCGCGACCATCGCCAGATGCACCGCCACAAAAGCCATCAACAGCGCCATCGCGATGAAATGCACATGCCGCGCCGCTTCGTAGCCGCCCAGCAATTCACGCAACAGCGGAAACTGGACGGACTTCCACAACACCAACCCGGAGATCACCAGCAGCGTGATATCGACCATCACGAACAGGTAGGCCAGCCGTTGCACCTGGTTGTAATGACTCAGGTCGGCATGCCCCAGACGTCCGCGCAATGCAGCCCACAGGTCGTGCACAACACCTTTGGGTGACACCGGGAAAAAACGCCGTGACAGACGACCGCTGGCGAGGTTGATGACCAGGTAAACGAGCCCGTTGATGGCGAGGAACCACATCGCGGCGAAATGCCATTGCAATGCACCGCCGAGCCAGCCGCCCAGGGTGATGCCTTTGGGAAAACTGAAGTCGTAAAGCGGGGAAGCGTTGTAGATACGCCAACCGCTGGTGACCATGACCAGCACCGCCAGCGCGTTCAGCCAGTGGGTGAGCCGGAGCCAGCGCGGATGGGATGAAGCAGGTATCGGCGACATGATGGGCTCCCGGCGGTGTTGTTATTCGTTGGAGCCGAGTATGGGAGCCGACAGATCGCCAAATCCTCACGTAAAGTTAAATTATTTGTGATAACTCCAAGGGCCAGAGCCGCTTGTTTTGTCCCGTCAGTTAATCATCGACACGATGTTTAGCTAGCTCCGCCTCAAAATCTTCTATCTTAGGGCCTAGAGATAAAAATCTATTCACGCTGTCCTCATAGAGTCTAAACGCCTCCTCTGCCCCTACAGTGCTTCTCGCTTCCGGAATGTCCATATGAGTTTTTTCGACCTGGACCAGATCAACATCTGATAGCTCTGGAATATACTCACTCCTCAAGTCCAATATCTCCTGGCTTATCTCAGCCGAAGTAATTGGCCCGCTACTAAAGGAACGACTCAAGCTACTCGATGAGCTGTAACCAGAATCAGAACTGTCAGTGCTACTGGTGCGTTCCAAAGGCTTGTCGACATGGGTTTCCGGCAAACTTCTTTGCACGCTCCGCTGGCTATTTTCTTGCTCTTGTTTTCGCCTCTCATTACTTAGGTGTGCCTGATAAGTTTGCGACCGTCCAATTCCAGCAAGTACATTAGTCCACTCACGCCCCCTGACTGCGCGGGCATTCAGATAGTTTGCCTGTTTTTCTGCTTGCCCCCGACTCAGCATATCTTGGCGCTCATTCTCCTCTCGATCACGCTTATTCAAACTGGTTTGATAAGCCTGGGCACCCGCACGGACTGAAAATTTCGCCAGTTCAGCATCGTGCTGTTTGCGCTCTAGTTTCTTTCGCGCCACCTCATTTGCCTCATCGGCTATTCGACGGTTATCCGCTGCAATTCTTTCCTGGCGCTGCTCCCTGGTCCCTATCAATAAACTTATCTCGTGAACTGCCTGATCCTGCCTCCTGGGGTCGGCAAATATGTTGACGGACCCGGCTTGAGGACGCTCAAAGCCTGGAAACTTTCGAGCAAGAAAACCTCGTGCACGTTCCTCACTCAATGTCCCATTGCTTACACAGTTATTCAGAGACTGCATCAAACTCTTCGCTATTTGCCCTGGCACCCAACTTGCTTTCGACCCCAAGAGGCGACCATTGAAATACGAGACCGGAATTCTGAACAGTTCATCTGCTCGCTTAAAAAGATTCAAATCAATGACCGAGGCTTGTACGACAGGTGAAGACTTCGCCAGTAAAATGGCAAATTCCAACATCCGTTCAATTTGCACCGCCTTGATTTCTTCTCCTGAGTTCAAAGCCATTGTCAATTTATGTTGTAGTTCAACGCTAGCAGGACCAACAGTATCCAGCGATTTGCTCACTGGAGCAGTGGGCGGGGTCATTGCATTGGCAAAACCAGATGGCCTATCTGGCTTTGCGTCATCCTCACTATCGCTGTCAGATAAAATATCTGTTCGGTGAGGTGCCGAGAATGCCCCCGCACCGGCTCCGCCGTTATCAGAATCATCGTCACGAGGCTTCTTTTCCATAGCATTGGATACAGGAGCGCAGACGCCTTCCGATGTTTTTCGATCGGCTGCGCCCCCTCCTCTCAAACCCGTTTTTTTACGCTGGGCAATGAAGGCGGCGTTTTCATCGTCTTCGCTCAGACTGTCATCGCCATCATCTGAAACATCCTCTAATTCCTTCGGAATTATTTTATGCCTCTCCAGCGCCTGTATTTCCGTTCCAGTCAATTTATCGTGGTCCCGAAAACAGTCTTCCGGGAGTAGGCGTTTAGTCAAATCTGTGAGATTGCTAAAGCGGTGCTCGGCGTGAGGCTTATAATGGCCACTACCATTTGTCCAGAATTTTATTTTTCCTTCTTCAAATAGAATCTCGCCCGCAAAGAGTGTTGGTTTGCCGCCGCTTAACGAACTGTGACCGTCTACAAAGAACGGGTCTTTATATCGATGATTGTTGAGCTTTCCGTTCGAACTTCTTTCGTAATTTCTCGAACCGCAAATAATATGGTCAGGCTCCTCGGCAAGGATCACAAACGCGAGCACACCTTCCAGGTCATACCTTTCCCCATTGTCTTGCCGAACAAACTCATATTCATTTTTGTCGTTTTTTCTGAGGTCAAAAATTTGATCCGGATAAGCTGGCTTCTGCATTTGACCATTGGGATCCTCCCTGAGCACTACTCGGCTTTTCTCCAGAACACTTGGGACTTCAAATGTTGACATGGCAGAAGCATTCAATGTCGTACCCGACGATGCCACACCGGGTGGAGCTGTTTCTTTCGCGGGTACATAGCGAGCCCACAATTCTGGATCCTGCTCCCACGGCGAGGGTTCCGGCATGTTGTTTTTATAGAACCTGACGGTATCGCCCAGTTGCGCTCTGCATCGATACAAATGGCGCAGTTCTTCCGCCGTTATTCCGTTTGCTTCCAGCTCTTTATTATCAACCACATCAACCATCTGAATATCATCCAGCAGAACATGGAGGCAGGCCGTTGACACACCTTCACTTTTTTGCTGAATAAACTCATCGATCATACGTTTACTTATATTAGAAAAGAGGTAGGTGGCCGATTTATGAATCCGTTGCCATGCTTCTCCCCTGGTAAATTTTTCCCGTCCTTCTTCTGCATCGAGGAGGCCGTATGCATGAGCATAACCAGGATGCTTGCACATATCTGAAAACAACTTATCCAGTTTATTGCTTGTACTATCCGGAATGTCTGAAAAAGCATTGTTAATACTTCCACTCTCTTGTGCTCTCTCTTCCAACTCGACAATACAATCAAAAAAACCGGTCACAAAATCTATAACACAATCCACCGGCACACTGGGTGTAACATCCGACAAAGCAACCTTGTCATCCTTGGCATTGTTATTGCCAACCGAATTATTACCCCTACTTGGCTTTTTTCGTTGTTTCTCTGCCGTCACGACAACTGCCAGCGCGTCTTCCACGTCGATTATCGTAGTAGGTTTGTCGTTTACCTCTGTGCCTGGCAGACTTTCAAAATTATAGGCTTCAGGCTGCTCAGCCATTATATTAAATGCAACCCTCAGACTTTCCAGGAGACGGACTGGCGTCCATGTAGAATTTTCCTTGCTGGTGATCGAAGACAGACCTAGTACGCGATCTCCTCTAGATTCAGAAAAAGAAGAGCAGAAATACTGTTCGGATGTTGCTGTTGCAGAGGCTGTTTCGCTAACTTTCTGTCGAACACTTTGAGTGCTTAACAAGTTTGAAGAACCGCAAGAAGAGAACATGCTATTTGTTTCTACCGTCAATGTATGCAGGGGTCTAACGCTGCGAAATGGTTTGTCACGCAGTTTGAACGTCCAGGCAATTACAGCAACGCCGGCATCGTAACTAAATATTTGATGGCTGCGACCTGTGTTGACTTTGATGAAAAGCCAGGCGGATACAAGCCAGCCCTGTATCTGGGAGTAGGACCTCCAAGCATAGAAACTCCCACATTGATTGCGTCATCCGCTCATTCGCTGCAATTGTGGTTAAAATGCCGCCCCCTCAAATCGCCGATCCGACCCGATGAACTCAGAAGCGCTGACCACCCTCCACGACCATCTGCTGACAGCCCTGGCAACGGCCCCCGCAGAAACCCGCCGGCTGTTCCACGGTCGCGGTCGCTGCTGGCCGGGTCTGGAGCAACTGACCGTCGACTGGCTGCAGGGCGTGGTGCTGGTGTCGCTGTTCAAAGAACCTGAAGCCGCGCAACTGGATGCGTTGAAACAGCGGCTGATGGCGATCACCCGGTCACCCGAGTGGACGCAGTCCGGTGCACATACCCTGGCGCTGCAGCATCGTTACCTGCTGCAAAGCACCACCGAATGGCTGGTCGGGGATGTGATCGAGGACATGACCATCACCGAGGGCGGCCTGCGCTATCGCGTGGACCTGGGCCGCAAGCAGAACACCGGTTTGTTCCTCGACATGCGCTACGGCCGCGATTGGGTGCGCGCCAATGCGCAGGGCAAGCGGGTGTTGAACCTGTTCGCCTACACCTGCGGTTTTTCGGTGGCGGCCATCGAGGGTGGCGCTGAACACGTGGTCAATCTGGACATGTCCAGCCCGGCCCTGAGCCGTGGCCGCGACAATCACCGGCTCAACGGGCACGACTTGAGCAAGGTGAGTTTTCTCGGCCACGACCTATTCAAGTCCTGGGGCAAGGTGATAGGCAAAGGTCCGTATGACCTGGTGATCATCGACCCGCCCTCCTTTCAGAAAGGCAGCTTTTTGCTGACCAAGGATTACCAGCGCGTGCTGCGGCGGTTGCCGGAATTGCTCAGCCCGCAAGGCACGGTGCTGGCCTGCATGAATGACCCGGCGTTTGGCGCGGACTTCCTTATCGAGGGCGTGATGCGTGAAGCGCCGAGCCTGCGGTTCGAGCGACGGCTGGAGAACCCGCCGGAGTTTCCGGATGCGGATGTCGAGTGTGGGTTGAAGGCGTTGGTGTTTACGCTCGGCTAACTAAAGATCTTTTGATGTTGATATCAACGCGGCCGCAATACCAACGCGAACAACTCGCCATGCCCGTTCACATTGAGCTTGTGATAGACGTTGCGCCGATGCACCTTCACCGTTTCCGGCGAAATCCCCAGTTGCTGGGCAATCGCCTTGCTGGAGAAGCCCTGAAGAATCAGGCGCGCCGTTTCGATTTCCCTCACCGTCAAGCGCGCATCAAAGCGATCCAGCAAAGTCGCCAGATCCCCGGCCACAGCCTCGGTGGCCGAGCCTTCCGGCGGCATCAATTGCAGGTGACGACGCATCGCGGCCAACACCCAGTCACGCACACAGAGCAGACGGCCCTGCTCTTCCAGGGTAAAGCACGTCGAGCGACCCAGTGACAGGCCGAGCACGGCACCTTCGGCGTTGATCATGAACTGCAACTCATCACTGCCCACCACCGAGCGGAAGTAGCTCAGGTAATACTCGCTCTGCTGAAACTGGTCGGGGGCTACCGAATCGAGGCTGTGCAAACCGTCAGCGATACCGGCGCAGGCCGCCTGATAAAACGGATCGAGCAGGTACATGCCGGCGCTGTAGCCGGCCAGTTCGTCAGGGTCGTCGCCGCTGCCCCTGGTGTCGAAATCAATCAGCAGGCGCGGCACTCGGCCAGGCGTCATCACCGCGACCAAGGCATTGTCCAGCGGCACCAGCAGTCGCAGCGTATCGAGCAGCGCACGCCAGAAACCGTCCTGCCCCAACGCGCCAAACACCCGCGCCAGGCCCTGGTGCACCGGCAACTCTTTCAGCAACGCATCCACGCTCTACCCCTTTCGAGTAACCCATGATGGGAATGGGTGAGTTCCCGGCCTGCCGATACGCTGCAAGCACCTGTTCATCACCGGCCTGCAGCAGGCCAGGAGTGCCGCATCATGAGTCGTCCCCGTCAACAGATCAATCTTGGGTTGAGCGCCTGTCTGTGCGTTTCGCTGGCGGCGGTGGCTGCCGAGGGCCCGACGGTTCACGTCTACAACTGGTATGACTACATCGGCCCCACGACCCTGCACGACTTCAAGCGCGACACCGGCATCTCACCGGTTTACGACACGTTCGACAGCGCCGAAGTGCTGGAAGGAAAACTGCTGACCAGCCGCAGCGGTTATGACGTGGTGGTGGCCAGTAACTTCAGCCTGCCGACCCTGATCAAGGCTGGCGCACTCGCGCCCCTGCCCCATGCACAGATGCCTGACTTCAAAAACATGGACGCTGGTCTGTTGGCGAAACTGGCCACCAACGATCCAGGCAATCAGTACGCCGTGCCGTACCTGTGGGGCACCAACGGCATCGGCTACAACGTCGACAAGGTTCGCGCCGCGCTGGGCGACAAGGCGCCGGTGGATTCCTGGGACCTGGTGTTCAACGAAGCCAACCTGGCCAAGCTCGGCCAGTGCGGCGTGGCCATGCTCGACTCGCCGTCCGAGATGCTGCCGGTCGCCCTGCACTACCTCGGTCTGCCGCCCAACAGCACCAACCCCGAGGACTACAAGAAGGCAGAAGCGCTGCTGCTGAAACTGCGTCCGCACATCGCCTACTTCAACTCGTCGAAGTTCATCAGCGACCTGGCCAACGGCAACATTTGCGTGGCGGTGGGCTGGTCGGGGGCGATGCTCGAAGCCAAGACCAACGCCGAGCAGGCCAACAACGGCGTGAAGATCGCCTACAGCCTGCCCAAGGAAGGCGCGCCGGTGTGGTTCGACACCCTCGTGTTGCTCAAGGATGCACCGCACCCGGAGCAAGGGCTGGCGTTCATCGATTACTTGATGCGCCCTGATGTGATTGCCCCGGTCAGTGACCACCTCAACTACCCCAACGGCAACCGCAGCGCCACGCCACTGGTGGCCGAAGCGACCCGCAACAATCCGGCGGTGTACCCGTCCGCGCAAGCCTTGGCCACGTTGTTCACCCTTCAGCCGCTGCCGCCGGCCACCGAGCGGGTGCGGACGCGGATCTGGAGCAAAGTCAAAAACGGTCAGTAATTGCGCCGCTCCCGCAGGGTCTGCGTCTAGCCCAGCCACTTTTTTCTGCCACGAATTGAAGATGAGAGAATCGATGAAACCACGTGCCCGCGACCTGAACCTCCAGTTCGGCCAACTGCAACCTGGCCCGCTCAATGCCATCACCGATGTACCCGGCGTGCGGGTCGGCCACAGCAATGTGCGGGGCCGCAGCGCGCATGGCCGCGACATCCTGACCGGGGTCACCGTGATCGAGCCGCGAGCCGGTTCCACGAGCCAGCACCCGTGCTTCGCCGGTGTCCATGTGCTCAACGGCAACGGCGATGCCACCGGTCTAGAGTGGATTCGCGAAGCGGGTCTGTTGACCAGCCCGGTCGCCTTCACCAACACCCACAGCCTGGGTGTGGTTCGTGATGCGTTGATTGTCCTGGACCGTGAACAGCAACCCGACGACGGACGACTTTACTGGAACATGCCGGTGGTGCTGGAAACCTTCGACGGTTTGCTCAATGACATCAATGGCTTTCACGTGAAGCCCGAACATGTGGCTGAAGCCCTGCGCACCGCAACGGGCGGGCCCGTGACCGAAGGCTCGGTCGGCGGTGGCAGCGGCATGATCTGTCACGAATTCAAGGGCGGCATCGGCACCGCTTCGCGACGTCTGAACAGTGCCCAGGGCGGCTGGACCGTTGGCGCCATCGTCCAGGCCAACCACGGCATCCGCAATGAATTGCGCGTCGACGGTTACCCGGTCGGGCGCTCCATGGAAAAAGCTGACTCGCCATTTCTCAAGGCCTCGTTGCCCCATCCGGGCATGGGCTCGATTGTCGTTTGCCTGGCCACCGATGCGCCGCTGTTGCCGCATCAATGCACCCGCCTCGCCCAGCGCGCCAGCCTCGGCCTGGCACGCACCGGCGGCGGTAACGAAGACCATAGCGGCGACATCTTCATCGCGTTCGCCACCGGCAACGACGTCCCACCCGCGGCTTATGAAAGCAAGAAGGCGCCGACTACAGACAACCTGCGCATGGTCAACAACGACCACATCAGCGAGTTGTTCCTGGCCGCCACCGAAGCCGTGGAAGAAGCGATCATCAACGCCCTGCTGGCCTCCGACACCGCCGAAGGCAATGGCCATGCGGTGCCGGGGCTGGACGCCGAAACGCTGCTCAAAGCCTTGCGTCGGGCAGGCTGGCCGGGCGAACAGGCGTAACGGGATCGACCTGTGCCGAAGCCGCAAGGAGGCGGCGACCCAAGGCGCTAGCGGCCTCCAGATGCACCGTCGGGTTCTGGCTTTCCGACTCGAGGAACAGCTCGGACGTCAGCACCCGAGCACCGCAGTAATCGAAAATGCCGTGGTCGATCTGCGTTCTCATCGCCTCAGTGAAACCGTGTCGATCAAACGTGCCCGCATCGGCACCGCCGACGCCGATGAGGTGAACCCGCAGGTGACCCAGTTTTTTCTCCAGGCTGTCCGCCGTGTAATCGAACGCCCAGCCGTTGGTGAACACTCGATCGATCCAGCCCTTGAGAATCGCCGGCATTGACCACCAGTAGACCGGATAGACCAGCACCAAATGGTCGGCACGGTCGATTCGTGCCTGTTCGGCGATCACATCCGCGGGCGGTGACGCTTCCCGGTGATGCACCGCAAAATCCGCGGCGCCGAACCTCGGTTCGAATCCTTGGGCGAACAGATCGGCAAATTCCACGGTGTTGGCGGGATCGCTGGCGGTCAGGCCTTCAGCGATCCGGGCCGCGAGGCTGTGGGTAAGCGAATCGGGATTGTGATGAGCGACAACGATGAGGGTATGCATGATGGAAACTCCTGGTTGAGAGCACAAGGCGGACCTTATATACTCTTGGTAAGTTACGATCAGTAAGTTACTTTTGGTACATAGCCATGTCAACCTCCAAAACAACCGCGCAAGATTCCACCCCGCAACCACGACGACGCCTGTCCCGGGAGGACCGCCTGCGCCAGTTGCTGGACGTCGCCTGGCAACTCGTTCGGGAAGAAGGCACCGACGCGCTGACGCTGGGGCGGCTCGCCGAACAGGCCGGGATCACCAAACCGGTGGTGTACGACCACTTCACGACGCGCCCCGGCTTGCTGGCGGCGCTCTACCAAGACTTTGATGCGCGCCAGACTGCCGTCATGGATACGGCACTGCAGAACAGCGAACCGACGCTGGTCGGCACCGCCAGGGTAATTGCCTCGTCGTACGTGGACTGTGTGTTGCTGCAGGGCAACGAAATCCCGGGCGTGATCGCCGCGTTGGCCAGTTCGCCGGAATTGGAGAAGATCAAGCGTGAGTACGAGGCGATCTTCCTGAACAAATGCCGATCCGCCCTCGCCCCCTTCGCGGGCACGGGTGAGATCACGGCAGCGGGTTTGCGGGCGATGCTCGGTGCGGCGGAAGCCTTGTCCCAGGCTGCCGCGACGGGTGAAATCAGCGCCGTACAGGCGCAGGACGAGCTATTCGAAACCATCGTCGCAATGGTTGAAAGAGGCGCGCGTGGCAGGGCTGGCACAGAGGCGACTAGCGGTACTTGAGTGCCGAACCTCATCTTCCTACGATGATTCTACGCAGCCGTTTGTTTGCTCAACTCAGCGGTTGCGTAGGTGGTGAGTGATCTGAACCCCTACCAAGCTCGCCGCTTGTTTCACGTGCATCTTGAGCCTCGAGGGCTCTACTTCCTCCCCATCAAAGAGCCTTGAGGCTCTTTTTCAAGTGCACGCATTCCAGACAGGAAAAAGCCCGGCTTCTGACCGCAATGTTGTTCACTTAAGAGTGTCTTGAATCAAAGGAAACTTGTGGTGAGGGAGCTTGCTCCCGCTTGAGTGCGTAGCACTCACAAAACTCGGCAATAGTTGTCAGATTTTTGGGGCCGCTACGCAGCCCAGCGCGAGCAAGCTCGCTCGCCACAAAGGTATGCACGATCCAAGCGCGCTTAAGTGAACAGCATTGGGCTTCTGACCGGGCTTTTTGCTGTTCAATCGCCGGAAACCGATCGCCACGCCGCGTGTGCAAGCGTGTCCCGGTACACCTTCGGACTGCCCTTTACCCGGCCCGACAGCCATGCCCTGCAATAGCTGTCTGCCTGGCCAATGATCAGCGACAGCAGCAATTCGGCCGGAGTGCCTTTCAACTCATCGCCTCTGGCCGAAGCCGACAGCCATTCCAGCAGTTGCTTGTTGCGCGCCTTGTTGCGGGTCGTCAGTTCGTCCTTGAAAGGCCCTTTGGTGACGGCAAATCGCGCGTGGTACTGGAAGCGCGCCCACTCGGGTTGGCTGTCGACCCAATCCACGTAACTGTGCACCAGCGCGTATACGCCTGCTTGCGTGGTTTTTGCGTCGCTCAAATAGCTGTCGCGCAACCTGGCCTGATCGTCCAGGGCGGTGAAAAACAGCGCGGCCACCAGACCTTCCTTGTTCCCGAAGTGGTGATAAATCGCGCCCACGCTGGTGTCGCATTCGGCACGGATCATTTCGATGGTCGTGGCCTCGATCCCCTGCTCGTTGAACAGTGTGAGGGCCTTTCGAAAAATATCGCGCTTGAGTTCAGCGCGTCTTCCGGGGTAGCAGCGCTCGAGTAAATCTGACGTTTCCATGTTTAACACAGACCCAAAAAACCAAGAGTGAAGGCACGTGATCGCCATCGAACAAGGTTGACAGATTTCCCGCTGACAGAATACTGTTCCGTCACAGAACATTATTCTGTTACGGAACAACATTCTGTTAATCCGATCATCAATGAGGTTTCAAAATGAGTCAGTTCCTCAGCCTGTTTAACAGCGTGGGCCCGCAAACCTTCAGCACAATGGCCTGCCAGGTGGCGCCCTACTTCAGCACCATCAACCCGCTGGTCACGGAGTTGCGCAAAGGCTCTGCGACGGTGCAGGTGCCGTTCGCCAAGGAAATCACCAACCACCTGGGCACCGTGCACGCCATCGCGATGTGCAATGCGGCTGAACTGGCGGCGGGGATGATGACCGACGTGTCGATTCCCGAAGGGGCACGCTGGATTCCAAAAGGCATGACAGTCGAGTACCTGGCGAAGGCAAAGACCGACGTCACGGCGGTGGCCGATGGGGGCGACGTCGACTGGACCACGGGAGGCGACAAGATCGTGCCGGTGGACATACTCGACGTTGAAGGCAGGAAGGTGTTCACGGCGCGGATCACCATGAACGTGAAGCTTTCTTAAACCCTGATTGGGTCTAATGTGGGAATGGGCTTTTTGTGGCGAGGGGATTTATCCCCGTCCGGCTGCGCAGCAGTCGTAAACCCTGTACATGCGGTTTAACAAGGAAATGCTGGGGCCGCTGCGCAGCCCAACGGGGATAAATCCCCTCGCCACAAAAGCTCGCTTGTACATTTAGAGCGCGGTTACTCGCCCAACCGCTCGCGGACAAACTCATTGGCCTTGTACGTCAGCTGGTCCAGATGCCGGTCACGCTGTTTCTCCGCATCGAGCATCGCGCGCTTGCCGTGTTTTTGCAGCAAGTAGGTATGAATCTGCCGCACCTCCAGCGAGCTGTAGATCGACGCCACATCCAGCAATCCCATCAAGCCGCCGGAACGATGATCGCGGGTGTTCATCAGCACCTGAGTACCGCGCACGCCCACCACCTGAAAGCCCATCGACTCAAACCACGGTACCTTGGCAACCGCGCAGGTCAGCTCGGCATGCGGGTAGCGACCGACCATTTCCCGCAGCATCTTGCGCGCCACGCCCTGGCGCCGATGACCGGCCTGGACCGCCATGTACGCCACGCCGCACGCCTCGGGATCATCCTGGAACGGCAAGTACAGCAAGAAACCGATAACCGTTTCCGGATCGTCCACGTCCGTGGCGACGATCAACTCCACTGCAACCCCTTTCGACCCGTTCAATGCCTCCAGATAGAGGTGCACTTCGTAGCCGATCGCGTATTGGTAGACGTTGTACAACAGGTTGCTCGGCGGGATGGCGACCATGCTGATCTCGGTCAGGTTGTCGACGACCATCTGCAGGATCTGGCTGGAGAGGTGCTCAGGGCACGGGGTCTTGAAGTGGGTGATCTGGGGCATTGAGGCTCTGGACTCTGGGAACGGACGGGCGTGCGTATCATAACGTGCTGGCGGGACCGAAGGGGGGAGCGGTGCTGGTTGTTCGAGCCTTGGCGCCGGCAAGCCGTGACGTGCACCCTACTGCTGCGGCGCAACCATGCGAAACCTGATGTTGATGTCGTCGGAAACCACCGTGTCCGCCCACTCGCCCTCACCTATGTTGAAGTCGCTGCGCTTGAGCGTCAGTTCGCCATCGAAGATGCCGATGGCGTTCTCGGCTTTCAGTTGCACGGGCACTTCCACCTCGCGGGTGATGCCCCTGAGCGTGAGTTGGCCGGTGATCGAATAGCGGTCGTTGCCCACTGATTTCACAGCAGTCGACTCAAACGTCGCTACCGGCGAGTTCGCGGTGTCGAACCAGGCGGGCTTTTTCAGTTCTTCGTTGGCGTCAATGCTGCCGGCATCGATGCTGTCGAGCTGGATGGTGAGCGCGGCATGGGCCGCTGAAGGGTTTGCGGTGTCGAAATCCAGCCTGCCTTCGAATTGGCTGAACGTTCCGTAAACCCGAGAGCTGAACTGGTTATAAGTGAAGGAAAGCGTGCTGGCGGTTGTATTGACTTGCGTGTATTCGGCGGCATCGGCGCCAGACAAGGCGCCAAAGGTGAGCGCAACAACCCATGCGGCGAAAGGTGGCAATCGAGGATTCATGGGACTCTCCGGGCAAGGCTCCCACTGATTTGATCAGGTTGTTGCACCGTTTCACCACCGTTTTTTTTGCAACGGCGTGAACTCGTCCGGCGCCCGCCCGTGGCGCCGTCGAGTCCTGTCGCATCACTCGGTGATGACGTTCAGTGCCACGTCGATGTTGCCGCGGGTGGCTTTCGAGTACGGGCAGATCTGGTCGGCCGTGTGCGCCAGCTTCGTTGCAATCTCGTTCGACAGGCCTGGCACACGCAAGGTCAATCGAGCCTGCAGGAAGTACGCCTGACCGGTCTGGCCCAGATCGACCTCGATGTCCACGGACGTCTCCGCCGGCAGTGCCACGTTCAGGTCCTTGGCCACCAGCCCGACCGCTGCGGTGTAGCAGGCGGACCAGGCGCCGGCGAACAGTTGCTCGGCAGTCGGGTGCGGCTGAGTGTTCGAAAACACATGTGCCGGTGTGGCGTTGCCGGGCGACGACAGCACGATGTCGAGGCTGCCGCTATGTCCGCGCGAGGTCTTGCCAGCGGCGCTGACGGTGGTGTGGGTTTTGCCGGTGGCCAGTACTTTATCGATCTTGCTCATGATGATTCCCTTAAGATTTGTATTCGTATGCGCTTTTATCGCACGCGATATATATGAGATAAAAAAAAGATTTAAACGGTGAGGACATTCAGCGCCACGTCGATGTTGCCGCGAGTCGCTTTCGAGTACGGGCAAATCTGGTCGGCGGTATGCGCCAGGGTCGTTGCAATGTCCTGCGACAGGCCAGGTACACGCAAAGTCAGCCGAGCCTGAAGGAAGTACTCCGCACCGCCCTGCCCCAGATCGACTTCGATGTCGACCGACAGATCCGCCGGCAGCACCACGTTCAAGTCGTTGGCCACCAGACCAACCGCGGCGGTGTAGCAAGCCGACCATGCACCGGCGAACAGTTGCTCGGCCGTCGGGTGCGGCTGGGTCGCGGCGAATACGTGGGCTGGCTTGGCAGTGCCCGGCGTCGACAGGGTGATGTCGAGGCTGCCGTTGTGACCGCGTGAGGTGTTGCCGGCAGCGCTGGCGGTGGTGTGGGTTTTGCCGGTGGCCAGGACTTTGTCGATCTTGCTCATGGGGTGAATCCTCTACGGTGCAATGGGGTTTGATTTCTTGTCGCGTTCGATTGTGTCGTGTGCGATGGATTAATATTCACTCAGGGACGCACCGGTGTCAATAGGTCGTAGCGCACATCGCTGACGAACGGTATTTATCGCCCCGGCTTCCCCCTGGCTTACATCCACGTCACACTTGCACCAAGGCCTGAAGCAATCGGCCCCGCTACGCTTCGTCTAACCTCACAAAGCGCCTTGCCGTCACCTGCGTGTGCCCGGCGCACCTCTATAGTGTTCCGTAAATGCACCGGAGAATTTCCATGTTCAAGCGTACCCTGGCATTGACTGCCGGCCTGGCCTTGTCTTTTTGCACCCTGCTCTCGCAGGCCGCCGACACCTTGAAGGTCAGCGCGATTCCCGATGAAGCGCCCACCGAACTGTTGCGTAAATTCAAGCCGCTGGGCGCCTACCTGGAACAGCAATTGGGCATGAAGGTCGAGTTCGTGCCCGTCAGCGATTACCCGGCCGTGGTCGAGGCGCTGGCCACCGACCGGATCGATATGGCCTGGCTGGGCGGCTTCACGTTCGTGCAGGCACGCCTGAAAACCGGCAATGCGATTCCGCTGGTACAGCGCGAACAGGATGCGCAGTTCACCAGCAAATTCATCACCGCCGACCCCGCCGTCAAATCCCTCGCCGACCTCAAGGGCAAGACCTTTGCCTTCGGCTCGGTGTCTTCCACGTCGGGCAGCCTCATGCCGCGCTACTTCATGCTCAAGGACGGCATCAAACCAGAAACCTACTTCAGCCGCGTCGGCTACTCCGGCGCCCATGACGCCACGGTCGCCTGGGTCCAGGCCGGCAAGGTCGACGCCGGGGTGTTGAACGCCAGCGTGTGGGAAAAACTGGTCGCGGCCGGCAAGGTCGACACCAACAAGGTCAAGGTGTTTGCCACCACCCCGGCCTACTTCGACTACAACTGGACGGTACGCGGGACCCTCGACCCGGCACTGGCGGCCAAGATCAAAGCCGCGTTCCTCGCACTCGACCCGGCGAATCCGAAGGACAAGGAAATTCTCGACTTGCAGGCCGCCAGCCGATTCATCGAAACCAGCCCGGACAACTACAAGGGCATCGAGGAAGCCGCACGCGCCGCCGAACTGCTCAAATGACGTTGCATCTGACCCAGGTCAGCCTTACCCACGCCAACGGCGTTCACGCGCTGCGTGGCGTGGACCTGCACATCGAGGCCCACGAACAGGTCGCCATTATCGGCCCGTCCGGTGCCGGCAAATCGAGCCTGCTCAACCTGCTGGCCACCGCCCTGCGACCGGGCGCCGGCGAGCTGCAAGTGCTCGGCGAGCGTGCCTGGCTGTTGTCGGCCGGTCAGCGTCAGCGCCTGCGCGCACGTATCGGCTTGATCCATCAAGCGCCGCCGTTGCCACCGCGCCAGCGTGTGATCACGGCGGTTCTGGCCGGCAAGCTGGGTCAATGGGGATTGGGCAAGAGCCTGCTGAATTTGCTCTATCCGCTGGACATTCCGGGCGCGCGAGCGGCCTTGGCCAGGCTGGACCTGAGCGACAAACTGTTCACGCGATGCCAGCAGTTGTCCGGCGGACAGTTGCAGCGCGTGGGCATTGCCCGGGTGTTGTACCAAGCGCCCGAGGTGTTGCTGGCCGATGAACCGGTCTCGGCCATGGACCCGGTGCTGGCCGAGCACACGCTGTCGGTGCTCTGCCGTCATGCCCGGGAGCAAAACGTCACACTGGTCGCCAGCCTGCACGCGGTGGAGCTGGCCCTGGCGCATTTTTCGCGGATCATTGGCCTGCGTGACGGGCAGATTCTGTTCGACCTGCCCGCCAGCGCCGTCGACCGTGAGCAGCTCGACGCGCTCTACGCCAACGAGCAACTGGAACGCTCGCCGGTGCCTCCCGCTCACTTGAGTGTGCAGATTCCCCGATGCTGACGTCCGACACCCGCGATCCGGCCACCCTGCCGCGCCTGCTGCTCAGCCTGCTGGCCATCGCCCTGCTGTGGCCGGGCATCCACTACAGCGAGCTGGACCTCGGTGTGCTGGTCGCAAGTGACAGCCAGAGTGAAATCGGCCGGTTCGTGTCCGCCTTCTGGCCCCCGGCCCATGACGCGGCGTTCATCGAGCTGTTGCTGCAAGCCACCCTGCAAACCCTGGCCATCGCCACGGCGGGCATGGCCCTGGCGTTGCTGTTGGCGATTCCCGCCAGCCTGCTGGCCAGTCGTGCGCTGTCGTTGTCGGCGGCGTCGCGTGCGGGGCGCCCGAGTTATGGGGGTCAACTGCTGCGCTGGCCGGTGCGCGGGCTGCTGATTTTCCTGCGCAGCGTGCCGGAAATCGTCTGGGCCCTGCTGTTCGTGCGGGCCGTCGGCCTCGGCCCGACCGCCGGGGTGCTGGCCATCGCCATTACCTACAGCGGCATGCTGGGCAAGGTCTACGCGGAAATTTTCGAATCGGTTGATCAACGTCCGGCCCATGCATTGCTGCAATCCGGCAGCGGTCGGCTGGCGGCGTTTTTCTACGGAATCCTGCCCAATGTCTCGGCAGAACTACTGTCGTACACGGTGTATCGCTGGGAATGCGCGATACGGGCCTCGGTGGTGATGGGTTTTGTCGGCGCCGGCGGGCTGGGTCAGCAGATGGACCTGTCGTTGCGCATGTTCGCCGGCGGAGAAGTGGCCAGTCTGCTGCTGACCTTTCTGGTTCTGGTGCTGCTCGCCGACCAACTCAGCCGCCTGCTGCGCTGGAGGCTGGCATGAATCGCCTGTTCAACCTGGCCCTGCTGCTCGGCATCGGCGCCGCCGTCATCGCCTCGTTCATCTACCTCGGCATCGACCTCAGCGAACTCGGCAGCACCGGCAACCTGAACCAGATGGGCGCTTATGCGCAGCGCTTTTTCAGCCCGGACCTGAGCCCCAATCACCTGCAAGCCATCGCCCATGGCGCCTTCGAAACCATCGCCATGTCCGCCCTCGGCACCCTGCTCGCGGCGGTGTTCGGCTTGCTGTTGGCATTGCCCGCGGCCGGACGTTTCGGCTGGCCGTTGCAGAGCGCATCGCGACTGCTGCTCAACGCGTTGCGCGCCGTGCCGGAACTGGTGTGGGCCGCGCTGATGGTGCTCGCCGCCGGCCTCGGCCCCAACGCCGGCACGCTGGCGTTGGCGCTGCACACCACCGGCGTGCTCGGCCGGCTGTTCGCCGAAGCGCTGGAAAACACCCCGTCGGAACCGGCCGATGCCATCCGGTTGCAGGGCGGCAACGCCGTGTGGGCCTTCTGTTACGGCACCCTGCCCAACCTGTTTCCGCAGCTGCTGGCCTACATCCTGTACCGCTGGGAAAACAACATCCGCATGGCCAGTGTGCTCGGCTTCGTCGGCGCCGGTGGTCTGGGGCAAATGCTCTATGTCAGCCTCAGCCTGTTTCAGGAAGCGCAAGCCAGCACAGTGATTCTGGCAATGCTGATCCTGGTCTTCGCCGTCGATACCTTGAGCAGCTGGAGTCGGCAACGCTGGGTCCAGGCCTGAGGTCAATCACGCACCGCACGCACCTTGCCGCTGAAGACGCGGAAGCCGTAGGTGTTGTAGATCAGCGTCACCGGTATCAGCACGGCAAAACCAATCAGCATGAATGTCTGACTGGTCGGACTGGACGCCGCCGCTTGCAGGGTCAGGTGCGGCGGAACGATCAGCGGATAAAGCGCCACGATCATCAAGGCAAACGCCAACACGAAAACGCCCAATGCCGCGAACAGTGGCAACGCATGAAGGCGACTTCGAAAGCCCAGCACAAAGCCGGTCAGCAGCGCGACGAGCAACGTCATCGCCGGCATCCACACCCGCCAATCGGCCAGCCGTTGCGCATAGCGAGTGTCCAGCGTCGCGGTCCAGGCCACCAACACGATCAACAACAGCATGGTGGCCCAGGCCAGCGCCTTCGCTTGAAAAGCCGAGCGCCGCTGGAGTTCGTCTTCAGTGCGCCAGTAAAGCCAACAAGCCCCCAACCACGTGTAGCCCACCACAAGCACGGCGCCACAAAACAGCGGAAACATATCCCGCCATTCCGAGCCGTCACCGCTGTACTGCCCGCCCTGTTCAGGTATGCCTTGAACCAGCGTGCCCAGCACCACCCCCTGAGTTGCACCGGCCAGCACTGACCCGCACATCAGCAAGCCATCGACCGCACGCTTGATGGCGGCATTGGGCGCGTAGTCGCGAAACTCCAACGCCACCACTCGCAGGATCAACGCCAAAAACATCAGGATAAACGGCAGATAAAGCGCCGGCAGCAGGATGGCGTATGCCAGCGGAAACAGCGCCAGCAGACCGCCACCCCCGAGCACCAGCCACGTTTCGTTGGCGTCCCAGATCGGCAGGATCGTCACCGCCATCGTGCGGCGTTGCCGGCTGCATCGCGTAACGCCCATCAGCACACCGACGCCAAGGTCCGTGCCATCGAGCAGCACATAGTTCATGACCGAGAACGCCAGGGCCGCCGCCGACAGCAGTGTGATCCAGTCAGTGTCCATCAGGGTTCACCCGTCTCGTCCGCCAACGTCGGCTGCGGCCCGGGCTCGTCCTTATGCGGAGGCTCACGCAGTAGGCGAAGCAGCACCCACAGCCCGATGCCGAAGATCAGCAGGTAAAACATCAGAATCAACCAGGTCGAGCCGACCACCTGCTGGCGAGACACCGACGACACACTGTCCGCCGTGCGCAGCAATCCATACACGGTAAAGGGTTGCCGTCCCACCTCGGTCACGACCCAGCCACTGAGCATCGCGAGCAAACCCGCCGGGGCCATCAGCACGCACACCCGCAGCATCCAGCGCGCTGCGTACAACCGGCCGCGCCAGCGCAACACCAGACTGACCAGCCCCTGCCCCAGCATCAACAGGCCCAGGCCGACCATCAAGCGAAACGCGAAAAACACCGCCGGCACCGGCGGGATGTCCTCAGCCGGGAACTCGTCCAGCGCGGCGATGGTGCCGTTCAGGTCGTGGGTCAGGTACAGCGAACCGATGCGCGGAATCGCCACCTCCCAATGATTGCGCCGCTGCGCCATGTCCGGAATCGCAAACAAGCGCAGCGGTTCGCCCGCGCCCTCCGGCGGTCGCGTCCACGAACCTTCGATGGCCGCCACCTTCTGTGGCTGCACCTTGAGGCTGTGCTGACCATGCAGGTCACCCACCACGATTTGCAGGGGCGTCAGCACGACAATCGTCCACAGCGCCATGGACAATTGCAGACGCGCGCGCGGGTTGTGCGGCGCCTTCAACAGTTGCCAGGCGCCGGCACCCGCCACCAGGGTCGCCGTGCCGAGCAACGCGGCCAGTGTCATGTGGGCCAGACGATAAGGAAACGACGGGTTGAAAATGATCGCCCACCAGTTCTCGGCCATGAAACGGCCATCGGCGCCAATGGCGTAACCGGCGGGTGTCTGCATCCAGGAATTGGCCGACAGGATCCAGAACGCGCTGATCAACGAGCCAATGGCCACCGCGCAGGTGGCGAAAAAATGCAGGCGAGGCCCGACCTTTTTCAGGCCGAACAGCATGATGCCGAGGAAGCCCGCCTCCAGAAAAAACGCCGCCAGCACTTCGTAGAACATCAACGGGCCGAGGATATCGCCGGCCTGAACCGAGAGCCGCGACCAGTTGAGCCCGAACTGATACTCCAGAATCAGCCCCGACGCCGTGCCCACCGCCACGTTGAGGGCAAATATTTTCAGCCAGTAACGGTAAACATCCAGATAGCGTTGTTGGCCACGCCACAGCCAAAGCGCTTCAAGCACCATCAGAAAATTGGCCAGGCCGATGGTAAGCGCGGCCAGCACAATATGGAAACTGATGGTGAGCGCGAACTGCACGCGTGCGGCCATCAGCGCCGACTCAGCCGCGTCCATGCGGGTCCTGATGCTCGCGTACATTGATGGAAATGCGGCAGTGGCTAGGCATGACGACTGTCCGAAGGTGGCCTTACTGGTTGACCCCTTCGCTACGGGTTCATTCCGTGAGAGTGCAGCGTCACGCCTGTCGGTTTGCGTCCCCCTCGATTGCCAGGCTGAAGGTGGCCCACGACCAGCCCACCCTCTTACCCAAACCCCGCTTTATTTTTCTGTTGTCTTCACGTGCCTGCCGAGGAAATCCCCCACCAATCGCGCAATGTCATCAGGCTTCTCATCCAGCGCAAAATGCCCCGCCTCCAGCACATGAATCTCGGCGTTGGGCAAATCCCGGCGATAAGCCTCCGCTTCCGCCACCTCGAACGACGGATCGAACTTGCCCCACACCACCAGCGTCGGCGGTTGATGCTCGCGCAGCCACGCTTGCCACTTCGGATAGCTGGCGACGTTGTTGCGGTAGTCATAGAACAGGTCGCTCTGGATATCGGCCTGCCCCGGCTGGTTGAGGAAATTGAATTCGTCGGTCCACAGGTCCGGGTTGAACACCTCGATCTGCGGGTTGGCGCCGACATGCCGTTGTCGGGTCGTCGCCAACGAGAAAAAGCTCGCTCTCAACCCCGCCTCGTTGGCAGCCCGGTTGGCCCAGAATTCACGACGCTTTTGCCACAGCGGCCCCAGGCCCGCCTCATGGGACACCGCATTCTGCACAATCAGCGCCTGCACGCGTTCGGGGTGGGCGAGCATCATCCGCATGCCAACGGGGCCGCCGTAGTCCTGCACATACAGTGAGTAATGATTCAGGCCGAGGGCTTCGGTGAAATGCTCCATCACACTGGCCAGATGATCGAACGTGTAGGCAAACGCCTTGGCATCCGGCGCATCGCTATGGCCGAACCCCGGATAGTCCGGCGCCACCAGATGATAGTGCTGCGCCAACCGCGCCAACAGCGGGTCATACATGCGTGAAGAACTGGGAAAACCGTGCAGCAGCAACAAGGTGGGCGCATCCGCACGACCGGCTTCACGATAGAAAATGCTCAGGCCATCGACCTTGACACTGCGGTAGGCCACCGCCAACTGATCCGAGGAATAACCGGCCGGTTCGGCGGCCTGGGAAGTATTGACCAGTGACAGACCCAACGTGCAACCAAGGGCCAACGCAGACAGCAATTTATTCATCGGGGGCTCCGACTGAAGGGTGGAAAGGAGGTATGGGCAAACCTTGCCACCTCGATGTATCCCCCACGTATCGGTTTTGTAATGGCCTGTATCTCTCGCGGCCAATCTTACTTAGCGATACGTCATCGTGCGCAGCCGTACCCGGAAAAGCGCCTACACCAACCGCTCAATCTTCTGATGCTTCCACACCAGTTTGTAATACAGCGTCTGCAACACCAGCATCCCCAGATACGCCACCGGAAACGCCATCCACACGCCCTGCAACCCGAACTGCCCGTCCAGCGCATACGCCACCGGCAACTGCACGCCCACCACGCACACAATCGAAATCGCCATCGGCACCAACACCGTGCCGCTGGCGCGCATGATCCCGCCGATGATCGCCTGGAAGCCAAACAACAGCAGGCTCCACAGCATGATGTGCAACAGATGCTCAGCCTTCGCCCGCGTCGAATCGTCCGTCAGAAACAACCCCAGCAACCAGTGCGACAACAGGTAACCCAACAGCACCAAGCCACCGGTCAGGCACACGTTAATCAAAAGCCCCGTACGCAAAATCGGCCCGATCCGCTCCACCCGCGCCGCCCCAATCGCCTGCGCCCCAAGAATCGACGCGGTGATCGCAATCGACAACGCCGGAAACTGCACATAATTGACGATCTGCGTCACCGCCCCATACGCCGCCGTTGCCTGCGAACCGTGCTGATTCACCAGCGCCAGAATCACCAGCTCCGACACCGACAACACCACCATCTGCAACCCGGTCGGCAAGCCGATGCGCAACACCTTGCCAAGAATCACCCGATCCAGGCGCATCGCCGCAAACATCTCCCGATCCGGCGCCAACGGATGCCCCTTGCTGATCAACCGCCACGCCAGCCACCCCATCGCCGACAGGTTACCCACCAACCCCGCATACGCCGCACTCTGAATCCCCAACATCGGCAAGCCGAACCAACCGCGAATCAACGCCGGCGTCAGTGCCAACCCGATACAGGTCGACACCACCAACGCAATCAGCGGCGACACCGTATCGCTCACCCCGCGCAGCAGTTGGGTGAACAGCACGTAGACCAGCAGCGACGGCATGATCCACATCATCACGTGGGCGTAGGACACGGCGTCGTCGAGCACATCGGCCGGTGTGCCCAAACCCTGCAAGGCTGACCTCGCGAATACACTGCCCAGCACCGCCGCCGTCAGGCCGATGATTGCGCCCAATAACAAGGTGGTGGCGGCGATGGTTTTCACCAGATGCGGCTCCCGTGCGCCCCAGGCTTGGCCAATGAGCACCCCCGCCCCCGCGCCGAGGCCGATGACCAGGGCGATGAAGAAGAACACGATAGGGAACATGCCGGACACGGCGGCCAGGGCTTGGGTGCCGAGCATTTGGCCGATGTAGATGCTGTTGACGGTGCCCGACATGGATTGGAGGAAATTGGAGAGGACCATGGGGGCGAGGAAAAGGAGGTAGGTTTTCCAGAGGGGGTGTTGGGTGGTGGGGGTTTGCATTGGGTGGAGGTCCGTCTCGACTGCGGAGTTGGGATTCTAGAGGATAGCGTTAGCGGGGATGAACAAAGTTGAATGAATGTTTTGACGCGGTTTTCGGACGCAGATATTGCGTCCTAGGACGGCATAAAAATTCCTACACAAACCTCGGAATGCGTCACCTTCCCCGCTGTTCTGATGAGGCTTATAGTCGGTCCCGTCGCCCAAAATGGCGATACGGGTTTGGCGACCTGATCGATCGAGATTCTAAAGTGCTTTTACTTTTACTTTTACTTTGCCTTGATCGGAGTTTTACCTATGGAAAGATACATGCCCCTCACTGGAATCGACCTGATTCCAGCCTCCCTGCTCATCGACACCCAAGCTCCACTCGACGTTCTGCAAGCAGCCGCTGATCACCGCATCCGCACGGTAACGCAGGTATTGGAAAACATCGCGTACCGCGCCGAGCTTGGTTGCGACACGGTGGTGTTGAAGGACTTTTCTCAGTTGTTGGCCATTCCGTTGCGGGATGGTTGTGACTTGATGGATGTGATCGGTCGACGATTGCGGGCGCAGACGAAGGAGTGAATGAAAACGGGCGCTGAAGGCGCCCGTTTTTTGTTTAACCATAAAAAGACTCGAGATCTTTGCGGCATAACTCTTGTCCAATAGCCGCCGTTCATGAGCGACCGTTTCCGGCCAGAAGCGGTGGTTCAATCTGAGGCTTGCGCGCAAAGATCACCAAGCTGCCGGCTGCGCAGCGTGTACCCGACATATCTCCGGATGAGCAGGCGTATGCAATTTTGAATGTCATAAGGTGACTGACCACCGATGAGCGGCGTGCGATCGCAGGTAGTGCGCAATAGCCATTACCAAATTACTCTACATCGCATAATATCTAACCAAGGTCCGCTAAATCACGGAAAGGAGTGCTCTGTAAAATGTCGATATTGGAAAAAAAAGACCGTTTCGAGGTAAAGGAAGAGTCACTGACGCGAGCAGAGTTAGTGCGTAAGGCATCCCAGTCACTGGCAGAAATTATTAGAGAAAAAAGTTTAATAATTTTACCGTCCCACGGAACAGTAGATGAGTTTTACGCGGGCAGTCTAGATACGCTTGATTACCTCAATGATAACAATGTCGATACTGAGATCTACTCTACAGATGGGGATTATAAAGAGCTAAGTCTGCATGGAGCGGATTTTTGGCTTGGAACATTCTTTGTTTCTAGTATTGTTCTTCCAATACTAACCAATCTTATGTCGTCTTATATATATGACAAGCTTAAAGCCAAGGAGAATGATGGTATATCTTTAAAGCTTATTATCGAAAGAGAAAATGGCTCAACCGTCTCCATTAGCTTTGATGGCAAGGTTGAAAAGCTGGATAAAGTTTTCACTGCTATCAAGGAGCTCGAAAATGAAATTTGAGCTGACCACGCTTGAACACACAAAAAATCCAGACATTAAATGGGCTTTATGTGAGCTGGAGAAAGTTAAGGAGCAAGCTGTTGTAGCGGGGGACGAAGAGCGTGCAAACAATTGCTGGAGAGAATCAGAAGCGCTCCAGCTTACGCTGACATACATAGAGGCGTTTCACAAAATAAAGCGTAGGGAGTACAGAGAGGCATGGTACGACTTAGAGCGATGCGAAATTAAGTGTCAGTTTGTTCTGCGAAATTCGAGTGAAGAGTTCTGTCTAAATAAAAATATTTTTTTTATAAGCCACCAGATTTCAAACCTGCAATCACTTTACCCTTATTGTGTATTCTCAAGCCCGGGCATGGTTGTTGGGCATTACTCATGCGGTATTTGCGATCATAAAATTCGTCCTCGTTCTAGATGCTCTCATGTGAAAGGTAAAATATACAACGGAAAACTATGCATTCATGTGGCGAATGATGTAGTACTAAAAGAGATATCCATTGTATCCAAGCCGGTTCAAAAATACTCTGTTGTTCATAACGATGAAACTTTGGATTTTTCCGTACTGGAACACCTGATGGCTGTTTTGGAAGATGCCTTTGAGGAGTGGAATGTTATCAGGACGACAAGAAAGTTTCCAATTGATATGTTCTCCCGTGTCGAGTTGGATTCTGATTGCCCTTGCAAAGGAGGAGAAAAGTTCAGGCAATGCTGCTCTAAAAAATCAGAAGTTGAAATCCCTCATTTAGATTTTGTGTTTCACAGAGATATTAAAAATCTCCCTGGGGTTAGATTCCCCTATTGACTATAGGTCTAGGATTTAGTATTCGCAACGATCAGACCTTTGCAAGGTAGGAGCCCTTCTTTTGGTCGGTGATTGAATCGCCACTTGGAATGCCGGCACCTGCTTTGTCATAAATCACGCATTAACTGCCTTATCATAAAAGCTATAAACGAGAGCTCCATGTCTGAATTATGCTACATGTGCGAAAAGCCAGGTATCACTGTCGAGCACGTGCCTCCAAAATGTCTGTTTCCTGAGTTAAAGGATGCCGGCATTAATTTAAGGTTGAACTTGATTACAGTACCTTCCTGCGAGGAACACAATTGTAAAAAGTCTGATGACGATGAGTTTCTGATGGTAAGTATTGCCGGAATTCTCGGAAACAACTCCATCGGCTACGAACATTACAATGGAAAAATCCAAAGGGCTCTAAAACGTACGTCTTATAAGTTATTAGAAAAAGTTTTCCTTAAGAAGCGGCTCGTTCGGCTGGGCCACGAAAACAAATTTATCGACCTACTTTGGGGCACCCCAGATTACAAACGTCTGATTGACTGCTTTACACATATTGCCTATGGCATACACAGGCATCATTTCAAGGCCAGCTTTGTAGGCAGCACCAAGGCACTTTTAGGATTCCTTCACTCAAACGTGCCCAACCCGAAAGTATTCAAAGCCTTCATTAAAGAAAAGGCAAGCCTAGAACTCGCCAACAAGACTAAGCATGGTGATAATCCAGCCGTCTTTTATTATCAATACACCGAGCCAGATAAATTCGGGATTTTTCTAGTAAAATTATGCTTTTATCAGAACGTTGATGTGTACATTTCTTACATGCCATCCTCCTCAGAAAAACCATTCCACATAGGCTTCGAATTAATGAATTTAGGATATAAAACGATCATTACCTTAGGTGATAAGGAGTTCGAGTTTAACTCCGCCGCCGATCCAGCTGATCTTACTCTAAAGCCAAAAACTGATAATAAGAAAGGTGATTAATATATATCAACCTCGTCGAAACGGGTTAACAGCCGGTCACTTAAGGTGACGAAATTACATTTCCACGACTCGCCATCAATCAGATAACCGCTAATGGAAGTTCTGCATGAAAATGGGAGCGGTTCTTTTTTTCAGAAAATAGACCATCCTCCTTATTCATTATCCGTCTGTATTTCCCACCATTGAGAACTAATGCGAATTGCTCTATTGATCACTTGACCTAGCATCAGCCAACAACTTGTTTAGCTTTCTCCAATGAGAACGCAACTGCTTTCTAATTGATTGAGAGCCCATAATATTTGCAGCCCTGAACCCATATGAAATAAAGTTCCTGCGCCCAAGATAGCTATAACCTCTATAGATAGTACGCAGGAAAAGCTCTCGCGGAAGCTCCCCCCTTCCTGCCCGGAGTTCATTGCAACGATCCATTGCTTTCTTACTTACCCAAATACGCTTGCGAAGCTTTTTATAGTATCTGGTTATAGACGATGATCGAATATGCTCACGCTGCCCATCAAACGAAAAGCCAAGGTAATGTACCGGCTTATCAGAACGAAGTTTGCCAGCGGCGTCAAAGGTAAATTGTCTAATTTCCGTTTTCTTCTCCTGCAAGGTCAACCCCAACTTTCTAATTTCATCATTCACAAACTCATAAATCTCATCTTCCTTTTCCGAATCACATATGACGAGTATGTCGTCGCAGTAGCGATAAAAGACTGCTTCTGTCGAGGACAATTTAAAAAGTAAAGCGAGATCAAACTCCAACATATAGATATTGGACAGGAGTGCACTTATTGGAGATCCTTGCGGAATACCTCGAGAGTCAGGATTTGTAGCAAGAAGCCCTCCACCTCTCACATCATCACGGAATTGCTTAGCCGAACAGAGTCGCTTATCCTCGACTCGCGGATTGTGGATCGACACACCGAGCTTATTATAGAGGGCGACTTTATCGACGCGAGAACTCTTGGTGATCGACTTGAAAACCGCAAAATGGTCAGCCGGAAGTTTCCCGACTCCTAGCAACTTAGCCCAAGCTGCCTTCAACCGTGAATGATCAAGACGATCAAAGAATTTTTCAACGTCGAATGCAAGAACACAGCACTCTCCCTTAGCCTTGATCTCGCAGAACGCATCATGTGCAAAATGAATATTACTTTTTCCGTCAATGGAGCGAAAGGCCAATACCGACGTATGCAAGCCACGTCGCACTAGTTCCTTCTCATACAGCTGGCTCAAAATGAAGCAGTAATAAGCATATATATGCGAATCCAAGTGAGCAGAGTAACTGATTGGCCTAGGCTTGGGATTCTTGACGAACACGCCGCGATCATTATCTAACCGATACTTCAGAATCACCGAAGAATAAGTGATAAAAGGATAAAATGAATGAGCTGCGACTTTCTGAGGAGATGAAACGTAATTGAGTGCCGCTTTCTGACCAACGGGACGATCAAAGTGAAGATACTTTCTAGGTTTGTACCACGGCGACTCGTCCATGCTCACACCTTGATAAGCCAACCGGTGGGACTAGGATGGCGGCAATCCCTAAACCGCCCCACCGGCTAAACTTAATGCTCTAAACATTATCCATCTTTTCAGACTAGGCCGCGTATTGCTAGAGTTGACGTATAGTGTCAGTATCACGATTACATCTGGAGGTTCTCAATGAAGAGATTCCGCGTGCTGTTGTTCGCCATGTGTATCCCGCTGATAAATAATCATGGGTGGCTTGACAACTTGTGATCCACCTCGTGACCTAATGCCACAAGCACTTTGAATCTAGCACAAGGAATGTGATCACGCCTAGGGAGCGAATCATATTTTTCACCCCTAGCCCCGCCCCGAAAAAACCAAGCTGCCTTCCAACATCGTAGTTTTACACCGGAAAAATAAGATGCGGCGCTCTCAGGTGGCTATGCCCGAGGTGCTTAGCTGTGTGCACCTAGTGTCATCGTGAACCCAATATTTGAATTGCCCCTAGTACCTAGACTCCTTCGAGAGTCCGCTTCTGGCCGATTCTGTTGAAAAAGTCGGTTCGCCCAAACAGCCTGGTCATTGACTGGTTAAAACGCCTTTTTTGCACACTGCTACGTGAAATCTGAGCCCCGAAGCCTCTGTCGAAAGTAAAGATTTCAATCTCGGACGCATACTTTTCTGCTGCGGAAACCATCGTCGACTTTTTCAACAGAATCGGCCGATACCAGCCGCCCACCATCTCGCACCCTTTTCTCCAAATGCAAACCTACAGCGAACTCTCCCGTCACTCAGCCTTCCCTTCTATGCCTCGCCAGATTCATTTTCCGCATCAAACCGCACCCGCGCAGCCCGAAAACCCTCCGCATTCTCCACCAACCAACTCCACAACGGCACCATCCGCGCCAAAAAACTACGCCCCAGCGGCGTCAACTCATAATCGACCCTCGGCGGCACCTCTCCGTAATCAAAACGCACAATCAATCCATCACGCTCCAGTTGCCGCAAACTGCGAGTCAGCATGCGCTGCGTAACCCCCTCCAAGCGCCGCCCTATTTCAGCGTGACGCAATTTCCCCGCGCACCCCAGGGTATGGACGATACCCAGCGACCAGCGATTGCCCGCATGGGTCAGCACTTCGCGCTTGAGTCCGTCGTCCTCGGCGCTGAGCGCATCGCACGCGGCTTGGGACTGGCGGATCACTTCTTCTTCACTCATTTCGTCATGCGGTATCACGCGTGTGCCTTCTTCTGAACGTTCGCCAAGGGTGACAGGATAGAAAAACAATCGTTGCCGATCATTCATTGGGAGTTGCGATGCACCCGCTCAATCCTGCAAAAACCGAAAACATTCTGGTACTCGGTGCCGGCGAGCTTGGCATGGCCGTACTGCGCGAACTGGCCGCTCGGCCGGAGGCTCGCGTCACGGTGATGCTGCGGCCGTCGGCCATCGATACCACGTCGGCGCACAAACGCCAAACGCTCGAAGAACTGGACACGTTGGGTATCGAGGTGCTGCCGGGCGATGCGGCGAACGATTCCATAGCGGAGCTGGCCGCGCAGTTCAGCGGTTTCGATACGCTGATCAGTTGCCTCGGCTTCGTCGCCGGTAGCGGGACGCAAGTCAAACTCGCCCGCGCTGCGTTGCAGTCGGAGGTGAAGCGTTATGTGCCGTGGCAGTTCGGTGTGGACTACGACGTGATCGGTCGGGGCAGCCCGCAAGATCTGTTTGACGAGCAGCTGGATGTGCGCCAATTGCTGCGCGCTCAATCGCGGCTGCAATGGCTGATCATTTCGACCGGCATGTTTACCAGTTTCCTGTTCGAGCCCGCGTTCGGCGTGGTCGATCTGGCGCAGAACACCGTCCGCGCCCTGGGCAGTTGGAACACTGCCGTGACGGTCACCACGCCGGAGGACATTGGCCGGCTGACCGCCGTTATCCTGTTCGATCCAGAGCGGGTGAATCAGGTTGTCTACGTCACCGGTGACACCCTCACCTACGGGCAATTGGCCGACACCGTCGACCGCGTGCTGAACCGCACAGTCGAGCGTGTCGAATGGACAGTGCCCGCGCTCATGGCCGATCTGGCTGACGCACCCGATGATCCGATGCGCAAGTACCGGGCGGTGTTTGCCGAGGGTAAAGGTGTCGCGTGGGGCAAGGCGCAGAGTTACAACGGCGAACGGCAACTCGAAACCACCACCGTTGCACAGTGGATTGAGCGGCATTTGCCATCTCACCCTCGCCTTTGATCCGGCCTTCCCTTCAGAAGATCAAGGCACCAACTGATAGGTAGACTGCACGAGCCCCGAAGGAAAGCACCGACTGGTGACCAGCTTCAAAGCAATGTCCTGCGTAAGGGCCCCGAACAATGGTCTTCCCGACCCGATCAGCACGGGAACGGTGGTGATCACCATATCGGCGACTAACCCGTCACGCAGGAATGATTGCACTAACTGCCCGCCATCGACATAGACTCGACGCACACCTTGGCTCGCCATTTCCGCCAACAGGTCTGAAGGCGTGAGGTTGGAAAAACGCACCTTGCCCTCTAGCGCCTCAGGCACCTGCGAGCCGGCCAACTGTTGAGACAACACCACCACTGGCCGGTCGTAGAACCAGGTGTCGAAGGTCAGCACTTTCTCATAGCTCCCCCGCCCCATCACGATCGCATCCTTGTCGGCGATGAAGGCCAGGTAGCCGTGATCCTCGCTCTGATCATCGCGCTGCAAAAGCCAGTCAATGTCACCGTCGGGTCGGGCGATGAAGCCATCCAGACTGGTGGCGATGAAAACATGTGCAGTGGTCATCGGAGTCTCCTTGTTTAGACGACGCATGGCTGACCGCATCGAGGACAGCGAAACCAATATATAGCTAAATTTCCTGGCGGGTTTCCCGACTTGGCCGATAGATGCCCCTTCTCAACCAACCTCCGATACGTGAACGCCCCAACTGTGGGGCGTTCTTTACAGGTGCAGACTCGTCTGGGCTAAGGCTCGGAAATGGTGAACCAGAAGTCAAACTGGTCGAAGTGGGTCAGCATTTCCTTGAATTTGGCCTTGTCGCCGTCGATGGTCACTTCGCCGTTTTCAGAGAGATTGCCCAATTTCAGTTTGCCCAGGGCAATGTCGTCGAGGGTGGTTCGGTCAAGAGTGACAGTGCCATCGGCCTTATCCAATTGCTTGTCTTTGCTGTAGTTCATGACGCCGTTTTTTACGGTCAACACGTACTTGGCGTTAATGTCGGGGAAGTTGAGGTTGAAGAGGTATGACTTGTCTCCGACTCTAGGGCCATTCAAGTGAATGGCCAGAAAGTCGAGAAACATTTCAGTGGTCATGCCGCGAATGATGTCAGGTGAACTGGTATTGGGCGTGACCATTTTTTTCACGCCACCACGCAGTTCCTGCGCGCCGGACAGGTAAAAGTTTCGCGCCGGCCCGGACTCGGCCTGGTAACCCATCTGTTCCAGAGCATCGGCCTCGATGGCACGTGCCGCCTGGTTTTTCGGGTCCGCAAAAACCACCTTGTTGGCCACGGTTGCAGCCCAGCGATACTCGCCTTTGGCATAGGCCGCTGTGGCGGTATCAATCATTTTGTCGGCGCCGATCATCTCGACATACTTATTCGCTTCCTCTGCTGGCGGCAGCGGGTCGAAGTTCGCGGGGTTACCGTCCCAGAAGCCTAAATACAGCTGATAGGTCGCGCGCACGTTGTGTTTGAGATTGCCGTAGTAACCCCGGTTATAAAACTCTTTGGCCAGGCTATCAGGCAGGACGAACGCCTCGGCGATCTCGTTCATGGTCATGCCCTGATTGGCCATGCGCAGCGTCTGATCGTTAATGTACTTGTAGAGGTCGCGCTGTTTCTCGAGATGCTGCACAACGCGATCATTACCCCACTGCGGCCAATGGTGGCTACCGAACGACACCACGGCATCCGCCCCCCACAGATCAAGGGTTTGCCCCAGAGCGCTGGCCCACTTCTGCGCGCTGCGAACTTTTGCACCACGCAGGGTAAGTATGTTGTGCAAGGTGTGGTTGGCATCCTCTGCCAGGTCAATGGCTTTGAATTGCGGGAAGTAGAACAGCATTTCCGCCGGAGCTTCGGTGCCGGGTGCCATTTGGAACACCACCTCGATGCCATCGACGCTGAGTGTTTCTCCGGTTTTCTCGATCAGTTTGTTCGGTTCGAGCAGCGTGATGGTGCCGGCTGCCGTGGTTATGCCCAAGCCACCACTGACGGTCCCTTTGGAGCCTTTTGGCAACAGGTTGCCATACATGTAAGAAGCGCGACGGCTCATCGCAGTGCCGGCAAACACGTTTTCACTGACCGCTTCCTCCATGAAACCTTCAGGGGCGATCACTGGGACTTTGCCGGATTTCGCATCGGCTTCAGTGACAATGGCACGCACGCCAGCGAAGTGGTCGACATGTGAATGGGTGAAGATCACCGCAGACACCGGAAGTTTTTCAACCTTGTCATTGACCAGCGCCAGTGCCGCTCTGGCCGTTTCCGCCGAGGTCAGTGGGTCGATTACGATCCAACCGGTTTTGCCTCGCACGAAGGTGATGTTGGCCAGGTCGATATTGCGCACCTGATAGATGCCATCCACCACTTTGAACAAACCTCGAATCGCCAGCAACTGCGATTGCCGCCATAAACTCGGGTTGACGGTGGTGGGTGTCGGGCCTTCTGTCTTGAGGAAATCGTACTGAGACAGATCAATCACGGTGTTGCCCGCATCGCCCTTGATCACAGGGCTGGGTAAATCGGCAATGAAGCCGTGGTTCGCGTCTTCGAAGTCTTGTTTATTGGCAAAGGGTAAGTAGCTGAGCAAGGCGTCGTTGGCTTTTCGAGTGACCTCGGAGGCCTCATTGGGAGCGGCATGCGCCGCGCCGATGGCAACGCAGGTTGATAAAAGTGCGAGCGCTATTTGTTTGGGAAGCGGAGCTAGCATGTTTTTCTCCTCGTGTTTGCAAACACATTCCCGAAACTGCTTCTGACGTCGGGCATCATTTCGTACAAATCAACGAACAGCGCAGACCCTGAAATGGCGACAGCACGGTGCAGTGGCGTCATTCTGACTGTGCTTACCCTCACACCGTAATCAAGCCTGCCTCTATTATTTTCGTGCTCAGCACTGCTGAAGTATTACGAAGCCCGGGCGGACAGAGTTGAGATAAATCAACCAGTCAGTGATTGTGAATTTGTTTTGTGAGGATGGGGGAACGCCTGGGTTTCTACCCGACCGGATGACTGTTCGGCCAGTCAGTCGCTCATCGACAGGTGGAAAAAGGTTGCGGGGGGCGAGAAATTTTCTTTCCATTTTTCAACTGCGGCCAACGCCAAATAATCCAGCTATACCTACCTGAATTTGTTGGTGGTGTTTAGAAGGCCAGTAGGTCGCGGACTGGGATCAAAAGATGGGGCTTGCAGGTGACGGAATACGCAGCGTCACTAATCTCCAGCCGGTACTCCCATTCAGTTTGAACGACGATTGGAACCTGATTTCCAGATTTCCGGACAGATCCATAGTGGTTTTACTCTTTGGATGAAATAGACGTTCTTTCGTTTACTGAGCATCAGAATCGCCAGGTCATGTTGCCGGTCAGCGCTTGAATCCAGGCATTGTCGAACTGACCGGAAGTTCGAGTGCCTGACACGGATTTGGTCTGGTCCACCGGCATGTCGCCCAGCCAGACCATGGCCCAGCTGAGATTGACATCGGTGTCCCTGTTCAGGGCATAGGTGGCTCCCGCGGCAATCCGCCAGGATTCGCCCATGGGCACGATTACGCTGCGTTTGCTGTCCGAGACTGCGCTACTGTCGTAGGCCACACCCACATTCCACAGCCACTGCTCGGCGGCTTGGTACTGCGCGCCCAGTGACAAGTGCCAGGTGTCCTTGAAACCGGCATCGACCGTTTTCGATTGCGTGCCGAGCGCGGTGGTGTCGACCTGCACTCCGATATCGCCGAATTCCGACCAGTCCTGCCAGTTGGCTGAGGCCAGCAACGCCCATTGCTGGTCCAGTTGTTGGAAAAGGCTCAGGGTCAGGGTCTGCGGCACTGTCGTGTCGAGTTTGATATTGGTGTTGTTGACGCGCTCCAGCAGACGGCCGTCGCCTTGCACATCCAGCCGGTCTTCGAAGTTCAAGTCGACTTTGCTGGTATAGGTCAGGCCTATGCGCGTGCCGGCTTGCGGGGCGTAGATCACCCCGACGTTGGCGCCATAGCCCCAGGTGCCATCCTTGTATTTGTACTGACCGTCCGTGCGGTCGGTGAAACCGAAGGGGGACCGGTCGATAGCCGTTTGCGCCTGCAACATGCCGTACATGGCCTTGATGCCCACGCCCACCGACCATTGCTCGTTGAAGCGGTACGCCACGCTGGGCACCAGGGACAAGCCGAGCAGGCTGGAGTTTTGCGCGAAGTAACGCCCGGACCAGTCGTTGTCGTAATTGACCGCCAGACCGAAATCGCCGTACTGGCCGAAACCGACACTCCAGTGATCGTCAAGCTCATGCGAGATGAAGAAGCTGCCGCCGGGAATCGGATCAAGGGCATTGCCACTTCTGCTACCAGGGACATTGGTGCCGGAATCTCGATCGAAGGTCAGGTCGCCGTAAAGCACTTGCAAACCGCCGGTGATCTGCGTGCCTGGCAGGTAGCTCATGCCCGCCGGGTTACTGGATATTGTCGAAGGGCCTTGGGCCCGGGCGGCGGCACCGGCGTTGGCGAGGCCGGCGTTATCGGTGCCGATTTCGTAGAGCATGATGCCGCCAGCCCACACTTGCTGACAGCAAAACGCAAGGAGCGTAAGGGCGGGCAAGGTGGTTGTTCTGGCGTGCATTAGTACCTCGGCAAGTATCTATTCTTGATTGAGCGTAGCTAATGTCTACCTGTCGATGGACTTATCAATAGTTACCCCCATGCCCCCTCTTAAGTTGAAGCGCCACGCTGATAGTCGTCGAAATGCCGATATTCGCCGCACGCGTGACTGGCACGGATTATCCAAACCCGGCCCTCGCGCCGGGTTTGCTGTTTTCGTGTGGCAGCCGCCATCTGTCCGGATCTAAACCTGCGGGCCGGCAGAGGCCTGGTCGCGGGTTTTCCAAAGCGATAGCAGCACGCCGCCCAGCAGCAAAGCCAGGGTCACGCTCAGGGAAATGACCGCCGGAATCTTGCCGATGATGCCGACCATGAAGATCTTGCCGCCGATAAACACCAGCACCAGCGCCAGGGCGTACTTGAGATAGGCGAAGCGGTGAATCATCGCCGCCAGGGCGAAATACAACGCACGCAGGCCAAGGATGGCGAAGATGTTGGAGGTGTAGACGATGAAGGGGTCCTGGGTGATGGCAAAGATCGCCGGCACGCTGTCCACAGCGAAGACCAAATCGGCACACTCGATCAGCACCAGGGCCAGGAACAACGGCGTCGCCCAGACCACGGACTTGCCACTGGCATCCGCCTGGCGGACGAAGAAGCGCCCTTCATGCAAGCGATCGGTCACCCGCATGTGTTTACGCAGGAACTTCACCAGCAGGTTATCGCTAAGGTTGGGCTGGGCATCGATCTTGCTGAACAGCATCTTTACCCCGGTCAACAGCAGGAAGATGCCGAACACATAGAGAATCCAACTGAACTCGGCGATCAGCGCCGCCCCCAGGCCAATCATGACAGCGCGCAGCACTATCACACCGAGAATGCCCCAGAACAGCACCTCGTGCTGATACTTACGCGGAATGGAGAGAAAGCTGAAGATCATCGCCATCAGGAATACGTTGTCCATCGACAACGATTTCTCGATCAGAAAGCCGGTGTAGAAATCCATCCCGGCGTCACCGCCCTTGACCTGCCAGACCCAGAGGCCGAACAGCAAGCCAGCGGTGATATAGCCAGCAGACAGCAGCAGGCTTTCACGAACGCCGATTTCTCGATGCCCGCGGTGTAGCACCCCAAGGTCGAAGATCAACAGGCCGATAACGATGCTGATAAAAGCGAGCCACAACCAAGTGGCGGTGCCGAGAAACTCGGCAAGAAAGAACGGTTCCAGGGCAGTCATGAGCCCCTCCTCCAAGTGTCGAAGTTGTACAAACTGCAACTCCGACATGGCAGCTATTCGCTGTCAGAGGGGCCCGGCGTTGTGGGAAAAAATCTAGAGAGACGCGTGGAATTTCTCAATCACGCAAGGGTTGCAAGTTATTTCAATGTGCGAGGCCCGTCAGTCCTAAAAGCTTCCGCCCTCAATATGGAAGACCTTCGGTTCTCCCGAAAAATATTCCTCTATGCCCATCATGAACAGCCGATGGTCTTCACTCGCTTCGAAGCCCGGCGTGTGATCTTCGAGTGATCGCCACCTCACTATCAGGTTGAACATCTCGGGGCTTTCGATCCCTTGCGCAAGCAGGTGGCCGCCGTAACCTTCGGCGCGGCTGAGCAAAGGAGCGACCTCGGCGAATGCACGTCGGAACGGTTCAATCCGTTCTTTGTGAACGGGGAGCAGAGCGATTTCATAAATCATGGCGTACCTCTGAATGGACGTGAACGATTGAAAGTGCGCACTTACGAGATGAGCGATGGCTCGACAGCAATCGCGATTTTTCCTTGAATACCGTTGTTAAGACTTTCCAGCCGGGCATGTGCGAGGGGAATGTCGGCAAGCGAATAGACGGCGCCAACGTGTGGCCGTAGCTGACCGCGCGCTATCAATGCGCTCAACTCATCGAGCTTGCCGCGGTTTTGCCGGGTGAAAACGAAGTGATAACTCGCGTTTTTGCCCCAGGCTTGAACGACGTTTTGTGGCTGCGCAATGTCTACGATCGTGACGACGCGACCAAGTTGTGCGAGCACGTCGGGGCTGCGTGACAATGTGTTGCCGCCGATGGTGTCGAACACAACATCAACGCCGCGGCCACCCGTTTCCCGAATGACGGCATCAACATAATCTTCTTTTTCATAGTCGATGATCACATCGGCCCCCATGCTGCGTGCGAACTCAACGTTTGCTTCACGCACGGTCGTGAACACCCTTGCGCCAATGGCTTTCGCCAGCTGGATCGCGACATGACCGACGCCTCCCGCGCCGCCGTGGACAAGAATGCTTTCCCCTACCCTGAGCGCCGCACGCACGACCAGTGCTTCCCACGCCGTTCCGCCAACCAGGGTCAGGCTTGCCGCCTCAAGATGGCTCAACGAGGGAGGCTTTTTCCCGACAATATTTTCGGCCGCGATGTGGTACTCGGCATAACTGCCTGGCCCTTCAAATATTTGCGGGGTGTACCAGACTTCGTCTCCTGGAGCGAAGGTCTTCACACCTGGCCCAACTGCTTCGACAACGCCAGAGACGTCGTGCCCGGTAATGGCCGGCAGTGGCACCAGGTCGGGATAATCGCCACGTCGAACCTGGTAATCCAATGGATTGATGGAGGTTGCGTGCACCCGGACCAGGACCTGCCCTGTTTGCGGCACGGGCTTGGGCACGTCGCAGAGTTCGAACGATTCAGGACCGCCGAATGATTTAAGTATCATCGCTTTCATAGTAAATCCTCGCATCGACAAAATGGAATATCGAGATATCTCGATATGTTGCGGTAAAAAATTACAAATCTTTCCCGATGATCTCGGCAAGCGCGCTGATGGTTGCTTCATTGCGTTTGTAGTAGGTCCACTGACCGATGCGCCTGACTTCGACCAGGCCCACCCGTTGCAACGTGGCCAGATAACCGGACACCGTTGACTGCGACAGTCCGATCCCTTCTTGAATACTGCTGACGCAAACGCCGACCGTGAGAACGTCACCTTCGTCCTGCGGAGGGAAGTTCTTTGCGGGATCCTTCAAACCTTTCAGGATTTCAAGACGCGTCGGGTTTGAGAGGGCTTTGAATATTTCGATCAATTCCATGAGCCGAGGATATCGAGATTTATCGATATGTCAATACGAGAGCTTAAAACAATCTCGCGTTTTGCATTGCCAACGGTTTCTCAGGCTAGACCGAGTGACTGTTTATGGCTGTGGATTGATTTTTCATACAGGAGACACAGGCATTCGAGCCTGTTCAAAACCGTGTTTTGCTGAACCCAAGCCTCTACAACTGCATCTCTGCAAGCGCTCTGCGCAACGGGGCATCTGAGATTTGTATCGGGCCGTGGAACGGAACATTCATGTCCAGTACAAGATAAACAGAGGCGGCTATGAGTAGCGCCGATACGGTAAACATTCCCACGACCATCGGGTTTCGCGGCGCCCGGTACCCCAAACTGGCATAGATAAGTGTCATCCATGCCACCAGCATGCCGATCAGCGGGCCTGGGATGGCACCCTCTGATTGTTCAACGATCTTCCAGCGCTGTTCGATCAGAGAGTGATACTGCTGACGTATATCCACCATCATGGTCTCGTGAAAGCGGTCCACTGGTTTGATGGCGGTCAATGCCCCACCGATAGCATCCAGATATTGGACCGCGAGACTTTTTTGGTGCTGTAGCGCCTGGTCACCCCGATAGGGATTGGCAATGGCCTCTTCGACATAAACCATCAGATGCCCCCGGGCCTTTTCTGCGGCGGTGCCATAGGCTCGGAATGATCGATCGAGAATAATCAGACTTGTTGCATAAGCATGCACATTGGAGTCGATGGCTTCGAATGTGTTTTTGGCCGAATTAATCATCAGGCCGAATACCAACGAAGTCATTACCACGAATATGTTCGCCACCAGACGAACCACGGCATTCGTGTCTTCGTCTTTGTGGCGCGCTGCCAGCTTTGGATACAGTTGCATCATCAGCAACGATGCTGCCAGCAAACAGGTGAAAATGGCTACCGCTACCCAGATAGAATCCATGTGTTGCCTTCGAAGTCAGCGATTTGCAAGAGTCTGGCGTCGAGCGATTGATAGCTTGATGCATCGAATCCTAGCCTATCTGCCATCGAATGGCATGGGTTGCTCAGTTCAAGCGAAGTTACTTCGCCGCATTCCGGGGATCATCATGGCTATCAATGTATTCGAGGCCCAGCGGACCCGTTCCGTAAACCTGTGAGATGTACTCTCCTGATTTAGCCCAGTGAAAATGTGGCGTATTGGCCGGCAGTATCACTACGCTGCCCGGACCGTAAGCCACCAGTTTTGCCGGATCGAAAACAGTTCCAAAACCAATGTAGAACACACCGGACATCACCGTGTAGATACGATCTTCAGGATGGGTATGGGGCATTAATTTGGTGCCACTGGGCACTTTGACTCTCACCACATAGGGCGCTGGCTTGCTCGGGTCGCCGGCCAACACAGCCAGCTTCACTTCTTTCGGGAACGCTGGAAAGCTGCGCCACTCCACGTCTTCATTATGCAAAGCACCGACTTTATCGAGTGGCAATGATTGTGCCTGGGCGAATGGCATTGCTGCGCTGGCGACAAGAAGTGCAGCCAGACCAGCAGTTTTCATCATGTTCTGAATCATGAAAGACACCTTAATTACGCAGTAAACACATTGAGATCGTCACCTGCACCGCCAGTACATCCGGTGAGCAAATCGTGGCGAGTCACTGTATTTGTCACTGGCAGCGCTGAGAAAGACGTTGCCGCGCATTACAGTTGATACGCAATGTAATCAATGCGCTGTCACGTTCCGGTTGCCAGCGCTGCACCCCATCATCACGTTCACCAGAGGCAGGCCGTTCGCTCTATCAATGCCGTCGATGGTCACCATCACGTCAATGAAGTTCTCATAAAAAATCCGCGGCGTAACATTGGCTCCATACCAACCAACAACACCCCGGAGCACACGATCATGAAACGCCAAACCATCCTCAGCATCGCTTTCTCGGTTTTTGCAGTTAACGCTTTTGCCGCGACCTCGACTCACCCGGTTGTCGCTGAAGGTGGCTCGGATCGTCTGATTGAAAGTCGTGTGGCTGAAGGTGGCTCGGATCGTTTGATCGAGAATCGTGTGGCCGAAGGTGGCTCGGATCGTTTGATCGAGAACCGCGTCGCTGAAGGTGGTTCGGACCGTCTGATCGAAAAACGCGTCGCTGAAGGTGGCTCGGATCGTCTGATCGAAAACCGCGTTGCCGAAGGTGGCTCGGATCGTCTGATCGAAAACCGCGTCGCTGAAGGTGGTTCGGACCGTCTGATCGAAAACCGCGTCGCCGAAGGTGGTTCGGATCGCTTGATCGAGAATCGTGTGGCCGAAGGTGGCTCGGATCGTCTGATCGAAAGCCGCGCAGCATAAACAAATCGCGTCACCGCAATGCCCAAAAAGCCCGGCCTGATCAGCCGGGCTTTTTCGTGTTCATTGTCTCGATGCAGTCAGCGAACTCACCCTTGCCTGACGATATCAACCGAGATTTCCACCGCCGCAATGGTGCCTCTGTTCTCCAGCCAGTGCGTGGTGTTCCTGTCTTCGGGCCAGCCCACTCCCGGCCCATAGTCGGTGGCGACTCCGTCGCGGTGATCAGTGATCGTTCCTTGCAGTATGTAGACGGTGCCTGGCCTGTCCTTATGGTTATGAATCGGCCCGAAGACGCCTCCAGGATCGATGGTCACCAAACGCATTCGAAGTTGGCGCCCTGCCATGCCCTCGATCTCGGGGCCGAGGTCGACCGTTGCCAGTAACTTCACCGCCACCCCTTTCGTTTCAGGGGCCACCTGTTCAATGCTCATCGCGCTCTTCTCTGTACAGACAAGGGTCTGACTAGAAGTAAACACCCTTAAAGGCGTGATCAGTTGGGAGGCGACAAAGGGTCAAATACGGACTCATGTGGCTAATGCCGGTCAGTTAAGTGACTGCAGCTCCTTGTAGCGATGGACGTTAACGACAACGCGTGTTTGCTGGATAAACGCGTCATCCTCAGGTCCATCGCGAGCAGACTCGCTCTTACAAATTTCCTGATGACTGAAGAAACTCCGCTATCAGCGATACAACCTGCTGTTGAATCACTTCACGCGCACGACCGTTGTCGCCATCCAGGCAAATGATGCCATCGCCCGGTACTTCTTCTTCGAGCATTGCCTGCGCGCCAGGTTTGCACATCGACAAGAAACTGAAATGGCTGGCGTCGCTGATTTCGACGTAACGGCTTGACGCTGGAGGCAGGCGTTTGGCCAGGTTGGCAGACTCCAGCTCAGCGGGTAGATCGTGCGACGGTACGCCGGCAGCAATCACCAGTGTGGGTACCGGCAGCGCGGCCAGGCTTTCATCGGTCAGGCCCCGTGAAAGGCCCAGGTCCAATGTCACCACGGCCGTGACGCGTTTATCACGCAAATCGGCGGCCAACGCGGCCTTCGATTCTGCGGTGCTTGCCGGGTTTATCTTTCCATAGACGGAGCAACTGGCTAACTGCGGGTGTGCTTTGCACTCCTGAGCGAAGCGGTCCGGGTCGAAACGAGCACCGGCAATCTCCAGGGCGGTCATGCCGCCGAGTGAATGGCCCGCTACTGCAATTTGGCCATTGGCGACCACGCCGAATTTTTCAGGTTGAGTCGTGACGCTATCAATGGCGCGGCGCACATCAATGGGCCGCTGCCACAACTGCGCCGCTGCTTGAGGGCTACGGTCATGAGTGGTGGTGCCAGGGTGATTGATCGCAGCGACGATGTAACCCCTGTGAGCCAGAGCACTGGCAAGCCAGATCTGGTTGCTCCAGTTTCCCCTGTACCCGTGGGAGAGCACGACCAAGGGATGCTTGCCGGCAGCGGGCGGCGCGTCACGCACGGCAGAAGCCCCGACAAACACCACATCATCGCCGATCAATTGCGTGGCGGCGGTCGTTGCACTGGGGTACCAGACGACCATCTCCAGTGAGCGGTCATTTTGCGCGTCCGGTAGTGTGGAAGACTGGAAGCCGATTGGGTTTTCGTCAGCGAGTGCGATAGTCGTCAGACAGGCCAAAAACAGGGCGCAGAAAGGTATTTTCAATGTCGATTCTTCCTTGATTAGACACGTGCATGGCCACCTGAACCCGCCGGTCGGCGCATCCATCTTCGTACGGAGTCGAAGCTAACGTGGCTGCCTATGGGCACGACATTAAAGCCCACATTCGAACCGCCCGCTGAACGATTTAACCAACCTGCTGCATCGACCGGTGGAATCCACAGCCGATTGCCGTCTTCTGCACAAGGGACTAACGGTCTTCGGACCACTAGTGCTGCTTCTCGCGAGACGCAAAAAAGAGTCTGTTCAAACGTGAACCGGCCCAGCAGAGGCATCACCTCAGGAAGGCAAATACCGCCTGACTCTCACCTCCAACACCTTGACCAGCCCAGGCTCCATGTACTGATAAACATCCGGTATGTCCAAACAAACGACACGCTTGTCCACCAGCTCCGCACCAAATCGAGCCACCAGTTTGTTGCGATGAATCGGCTCCATGACACATACCAGATCAGCCCACTGCAGCAGCTCCAGGCTGACTGGAACATACGCATCGTTACTGATACCTGCCGATGCAGTTTTCACGCCCGGCCAATCAGCGAAATGTCGTTCGGCCGTGGGGCTTCGCAGGCGGTTCTGGCTGCAGATGAAAAGCACGTTCAACATCGGATTAACTCCAAACAGTTAACGTGACCCGGGCTCAGCCAAGATCACCGATTGACTGCCGCGCTTCGCGTCCCCGCAAACGCACTCGTGCCCAGCCAACGCCACAGACATTCCGCATCCTTCACCGCGCCATCCACTCGCAACTCTCGCGACTGAAGCACTTCCCGCGGTGTGCGATCGCCCGACCACACTTCGGTCAATGCGCGCACGCTGGAATCCACGACCAGCGTCAGTTCACGGCCGGGGTCGTCGCGGCACAGGTCGGCCACGCCCTCCTCGACCACCAGCCACCACGCTTGCTCGCCGGGCCGGGCGTCGCGGAATTTGAAGTGGATGACCACCGGTCGAGGTGGGAATGTTTCGATTCGCACGAACCGGCGCACGTCCCACATCAGCAGGCCCGCGTCGAGTTGGTCATCGTGCAGGCGACTGCCGATCCAGCGTGCGCCCCAATGACCCAGTGCCATGATGATGGGGCGCAGTTCCTCGCCCGCTTCGGTCAGGCTGTACTCCCAGACTTTGCCGGTGGCCGAGCGGTGTACGACGCCGATTTCTTCCAGGTGGCGCAGCCGCTGTGCCAGCAGGCTGGTGGACATTCGGGGTACGCCGCGGTGCAGTTCGTTGAAGCGCTTGCTGCCGCACAACAGCTCGCGCACGACCAAAGGTGTCCAGCGCTCGCACAGTGCTTCGGCTCCGCGTGCGACCGTGCAGAACTGACCGTAGCTTTCGTCCATTGCCTGGCCCCCGCGACTGAAACGCTTCAGATTGTGAACTAGCCCCGTCACTCCGCCACGCGCACGCTCAAGCCTTCGAAGCCAAGTGCAAACGGAGAACGCCATGACCAAGGTAGCCATTATTCAGCGCCCGCCCGTGTTGCTCGACCGCGGCGCGACGATCGCCCGGGCCGTGCAATCGGTCGCCGAGGCAGCAGCGGCTGGAGCCTCGCTGATCGTTTTGCCCGAATCGTTCATTCCCGGTTACCCGTCGTGGATCTGGCGGCTGGCGGCGGGAAAGGACGGGGCCGTAGTGGGACAGTTGCACACGCGGCTGCTGGCCAACGCCGTCGATATCGCGAAAGGTGACCTGAACGAATTGTGCGAAGCCGCCAGGGTTCACGCCGTGACGATCGTGTGCGGCATCAATGAATGCGAACGGCAAACGGGTGGCGGCACGCTCTATAACAGCGTAGTCGTTATCGGCACGGACGGCGCAGTGCTCAACCGCCACCGCAAGCTGATGCCAACGAATCCCGAGCGCATGGTGCATGGCTTCGGTGATGCCTCCGGGTTGCGCACGGTGGACACACCGGTTGGCCGCGTGGGTGCGCTGATCTGCTGGGAAAACTACATGCCACTGGCGCGCTATTCACTGTATGCCCAAGGGGTGGAAATCTACGTCGCGCCCACGTACGACACGGGCGATGGCTGGATCAGCACGATGCGTCACATTGCGCTCGAAGGCCGCTGTTGGGTGCTCGGCAGCGGCACCGCGCTGCGCGGCAGCGACATCCCCGACGACTTCCCGGCGCGTGCGCAACTGTTTGCCGAGCCGGATGAATGGATCAACGACGGCGACTCGGTGGTGGTCAATCCGCAGGGCCGGATCGTCGCCGGTCCATTGCACCGCGAGGCCGGCATTTTGTATGCGGACATCGACGTCGCACTCGTGGCGCCAGCGCGGCGAGCGCTCGACGTTACCGGGCATTACGCGCGCCCTGACATTTTCGAGTTGCAGGTGCGGCGCACGCCGGTGACAGCAGTGCGCTACATCGACGAGTGAAGGCAAACCATTGATCGAGGAGTCATGCCATGAACACTGAACGGTCTTACAAGGGCAGTTGTTTTTGCGGCGCAGTCGAGCTGACCGTCAGCGGCGAGCCGGTCGGGATGGGCTATTGCCATTGCGAGTCGTGTCGGCATTGGTCAGCAGGGCCGGTCAATGCCTTCACGCTGTGGAAACCCGACGCGGTGCAAGTAACTCGAGGGGCTGACAACATCGGCACCTACAACAAGACCTCGCGCAGTTACCGCAAGTGGTGCAAGACGTGCGGCGGGCATCTATTCACTGAACACCCGGAGATAGGACTGATCGATGTATATGCCGCGGTCATCCCGGATCTCGCGTACTCGCCAGGCGTTCACGTTCACTATCAGGAGACTGTGTTGCGTATCAAGGATGGATTGCCGAAGCTGAAGGATGTCCCCAAGGAACTGGGAGGATCGGGCATCAACGTGGACGAATAGCACTTAAACCGGAGCCAATGAAAACGGGCGCCTTGTCGGGCGCCCGTTTTGTTCAGGGTTGCGTGCTGCGAATAACGCTGATCAGTGCGATTTCTTTGATACCGACGTCCCGGCCTTACTCAACCCTTTCGCGTTGTGGTCCCCTGGTGTCGAGTCCGAGATTGCCGTGGCTTTGGTCACGCCACGCGTATCTTTGGAATGGGCGATGCCTGAAGTCGTTGTGCCATGACCGCGCTCACCATTGCGATCATTGCCGTAGTGGTTTCCACTTTCGCCGTGGTCACGAACAGACTTGCCGGCATGATCGCTGCTCAATCCATTACCGCGGCCGTTGCTGTTAGCGTTGCCGTGATCTGAACCGCTGTGACCACCACCGGTACCGCCGCCGTGGCCACCGCCATTACCGCCGCCATTACCGCCCCCATTACCGCCTCCTCCGTTACCGCCTCCGTTACCACCACCATCCTTCGCGTAGGCGGCGCTCATGGTAGAGAGGTGAGCAGGGAGTAAGGGTGCGGCTGCAAGCATCATGGCGCATGACATGACAGCAACGAAACTCTTGTTTTTTAAAAGCATGATCGCTTCCATAGGGTTGATATCGCGTACGTTAAGACGCGTTTTTCCCTCCGCAGTTCAAGTCATGCGACAGACGGGATGCGGTGCGCACTGACCCAATCAGCACGCCGCCAGAACGATCGCCGAGTCTTCACTCATCCGTTAATCAAACGCCCCGTTGAGCACTTCGTAGATGAGCCCGGTTGCCAGCGCGACCAGTATCAAATCGGTGCCCGCTTGCTGCCATTCGTATCCGTCGTAGTGCGGCAGCCTGCCAATCAACCGACCGTCCAGTTTTTTCGCAATGCCGGGTGGAAGAGGCTTGCCCCGAGCGAGGTTTTTTTGAATGCCGGGTGGCAAAGCAGGGCCGGGACTCCAGTAATCCCTGTAACCGCCAATGATTCCGAGGATGCTGCCTCGATTGATGCTCGGGCCATGATCCCAATCACCGCCCCCGGCGTTTTTGCCTTTGCTGCCCTGATTGCCATGTACCTGGCTGTTTTGCGGGTTTCCCTTGCCGTTTCCCTGGCCCTTTCCATTACCGGGATCGGCCAGTGCAGTCGCTGAGCCGCTGACCAGCGCAAGACATGTAATCGCGACAACCAATGAGCGTGATTTGAGCATGAGTCGTTCCTTCAGTGTGGCGGGACATCTCTCTGAATCTTAGACGCTATTGACAGCGCGGGTTCCGATCCTGCGAGCCATGGGCTGTATGCCTATGAACAATTGGAGCTTCCCGCATGAAGATTGGACGGGAGCGTCCTTAATAGGAATTAGGACAAAAGAGGCATTTCGGCAGGCAACAACCGCAAAAAAGCAGACACTCTTCCTCACGGGTCGCCCATGTCTCATCCATGGGTGAATGGCATCACTTGGATGACTTTTCATGACGCCATCGAGTTCCGAAGGTGCGGTAGTTACCATGGACATCAATTCGGAAGGAGGCATGCCATGGATCTGAAGTTCAGCCACATCGATGTACTGGTCGAGAATCTCGAAGAAGCCTGTGATTACTACGCACAGATACTGAAAGCCAGGATCTCCAAAACGCTCGTCTGGGAAAGAGGTGGCTTGCATGTACGCTACGCGATTGCGCTGATCGGTCAGGAGCGTTTCATGTTGGTACAGCCACTGGCGGGGAATCTACGGGAGCTGTTGGACGCCTCGGGCGAGGGAATGATTTATCGCCATTGCTACTCGACACCCGACATCGAAAAAACCTATGACGAATTGATGGCGGCGGGTGTTCAACCGGAAGACGAAAACGGAAAGCCATTGGCCCGTGCGAACCTGCAATCCCCGTCCGGGACACGCATCATCTGGTTGCCCAAGCGCTTCGGTCACTTCTCTATCGAGATCCTGGAAGCCAAGGCGCTGGAAGCATTTGTCGAGGCTGCATTTGCCTGAGCACGTTCAAACTCGTTGTCGTGCCCAGACCGGCCAGCTCCCCGGCAATGCTATCCAAACCACCCGCTCAGCAACCCTGCGCCCAACGCGACCAATGCCGTATTGAGGCAGACCAGCGCGAAGCCAAACCTTACCAGTTCGCCCTCTTCCGTCGCCTGGGTTTTGGCAAGACCCAGGATCAGCATGACGATCGACAGCGAGCCCAGTGCGGCATGCCCTGCCGCGCTGTTCTGTACCGCTGCCAGCAACAGCCGAGAGTGTTCGGGCAACATCGCGATGGCCGGCATGAAGATCGCGTTGCCGCCCACGTTCGACCCCGTCATGTAGCCTGACAACGCACCAAAGAGGGCCACCAGCGACGTCGCGGCGGTGGGCGACAAGCCCGCCAGCAGTTGCATCAAGCCCGCGAGGAAGCCGGCCTTCACCATCATCTGCGACATCGCGAGAAAGAAAAAAATGGTCAGCAATGGCCGCCTCGCACGCGCCGCCAAGGCAGCAGGCACACTGATGTCGGACGCTGTCTGGCGTGGTGTGTTGCGCGTGTAAAAACCTAACCCGATCAGCACCAGAACCAGCGCCAGGCCGGGTGATGCCAGTGGCTTCCAGGTGACTTGGGCACCTTGTACGATCCAGCTGTCCTGCCAAGAGGTGATCGTCCACACCATCTTCAACGCGACGATGTAGACAATCAGCAACAGATACGGCCAGGCCTGACGCGGCCATTGCACTGAACCGCGCTCACTATCGCTGCGACGCAAGCGCCAAAGCCCGGCCGATAGAACGGCAACGGCCGTCACCAGGCCCGCGGCAACACCGGCCACTTCCGGCCCCAACCACCGACTGGCACTGTAAAGCACACCTACAAACAGCAGCCAGAAAACGCCCAGCGCCCTCCACTCCCGCCACTCACGAACGCCTGCCAGATAGAGCGCTATCGCACTGAGGGCGAAAAAAACCGGTGCGCTGGTGAGTGCCGAGGTCGACGCCAGCGCGGCGGCGTCCAGGTGAGCCAGCGAGGCGCCTATGACCGAAGCCAGGCCCAGCGTTCCCCACGGCATGATTGCCATGCCGGCGAGCGCTATGCGCAGCGCGACCCGGCGCTCGAAGAGGCTGAGCAACAGGGGCACCGTTGCGATCAATGACACGCCGAAGCCGGTCATCGCTTCCAGTAACGGTGCCAGCCCGAGAACGATGAACGCCACTTGATCGCCGCGTCGCAAACCCAGTGACCGCACCCATTGGCTCAGCGCCAGGTTGACGCCCAGGCGCTCGATAAAAATCACGAAGGCCAGACCCGGCACGATCACGAAGGCCGTGCTGGCAAACAGCACAGCGGTATCTTGAACGGCAGCCACCATACTGCTCGGCTGCCACGCTTCGGCAACGCCGGCGAGCCAGAGCACCACGACGAGTAGAGTGCCGGCGATGGCGGCATGAACGGGCGGCCGGCGCAGCACGACGAGCATGGCTGTCACCAACAGGACAGGGGAAAGATGAAACAGTGCGAGCATGCCAATTATCCTGTGTGAATTCCCGATCAAGGCGGCGAGAGCCGTCTGCAGGCAAGATAATATTTCTCGCAGCTAGATAAAGGGCCGCAGTTTTCTGGTAGTTTTCGAGAAATTTTCTCGCGGGCCTGACATGGCAAAAATCGACGCAGCCTCTGAACCACTGGACAAATTCGACCGTGCCATCCTGGACCTCGTCCAGCGCGACAACACCACACCGCTGCGCCTGATGGCCGAGCAGGTCAATCTCTCCACGGCCGCCGTGCAGCGCCGCATCAAGCGGATGGAAGAAAGGGGTGTCATCACGGGCAATGTCGCCATCGTCGATCCCACCGCCGTAGGACGGCCGATCACGATCATTGTGGAGGTGATGGCCGAGCGCACGAGTATCGAGGCACTGGAGGCGATGAAGGCACACTTCGCGGTGCCCGAAGTTCAGCAGTGCTACTACGTCACCGGCGAAGTGGATTTCGTCCTGGTGTTAACCGTTGCCAGCATGCAGGAATACCAGGCATTGGCGCGGCGATTGTTTGCCGAGAATGCCAACGTGACCTGGTTCAAGACCATCGTGGCGCTGGACCGTGTGAAAGTCGGGCTTGAGGTACCCAGCGTGCCGAGGTAATCGTTCCCTGAAGCTTTCAGTTGTCAGACCGATTGAAAACAACCTGGTACCCGGAAGTCGACGAAGGACCGTGCGTGAGCCGCTTACCGGCCCTGCCCTTTGCTTCCATTGATCTGTTTGATGCATTAATGAATGCCAACAATGCACTTATCATATCGATCCCCCTACTCCACCATTCGCCCTAATAAGATCCGTGCGCCGCGTCCAGGCAGCGCACGTCATAAAAGCGGTGGAGTACAGGTCAATGACAACATCAAACCCTTCCGGGCGTTCACGCGCCAGTGCGATTTTTCGAGTTACCTCGGGTAACTTCCTCGAACAGTTCGATTTCTTCCTTTTCGGCTTTTACGCTACGCAGATTGCGGCTGTGTTCTTCCCGGCCAGCAGTGAGTTTGCCTCCCTGATGATGACCTTCGCGGTGTTTGGCGCGGGTTTCCTGATGCGTCCGTTGGGTGCGGTGGTACTCGGTGCTTACATCGACGATGTGGGTCGGCGCAAAGGCTTGATCGTGACGCTGTCGATTATGGCCAGCGGCACGATTCTCATTGTGTTGGTGCCCGGTTACGAAACCATCGGGTTATTTGCACCCGCCCTCGTGCTGATCGGTCGCTTGCTGCAAGGCTTCTCGGCCGGTGCGGAAATGGGGGGTGTCTCGGTGTACCTCTCGGAGATCGCCACTCCGGGCAACAAAGGCTTCTTCACCAGTTGGCAGTCGGCCAGCCAGCAAGTGGCAATTATCGTCGCGGCGGCTTTGGGCTACGGATTGAATCAGTGGATGGCGCCCGCAATGATTGCCGATTGGGGCTGGCGGATTCCGTTTTTCCTCGGTTGCATGATCGTGCCGTTCATTTTTTTCCTGCGCCGTAACCTCGAAGAAACCAAGGAATTCGAAGCGCGCAAGCATCGGCCGAGTATGGGCGATGTGTTCCGCACTCTCGCGCAGAACTGGGTCATCGTGTTCGCCGGGATGATGATGGTCGCCCTCACCACCACGGCTTTTTACCTGATCACCGTGTACGCGCCAACCTTCGGCAAAACCGTGCTGCACCTGAGTACGTCCGATGCGTTATTGGTGACCTTGCTGGTTGGTGTTTCGAACTTCTTCTGGTTACCCATTGGCGGCGCGTTGTCTGACCGCATCGGTCGGCGTCCAGTGCTGATCGCCATGGCACTGTTAACCCTCGCCACTGCGTATCCAGCGCTGACTTACCTGGTCAACGCGCCCAGCTTCGTCAACATGCTGTTGGTCTTGCTGTGGTTGTCGTTCATTTACGGTTTGTACAACGGCGCGATGATTGCGGCGCTCACGGAAATCATGCCGGTCGAAGTTCGGGTCGCCGGTTTCTCCCTGGCTTACAGCCTGGCTACGGCGGTGTTTGGCGGCTTCACCCCGGCGATGTCGACTTTCCTGATTCAGTACACCGGCGACAAGGCCGCACCCGGTTACTGGATGAGTTTCGCCGCGCTGTGCGCCCTGTGCGCCACGTTATATCTCTATCGCCGCTCCACTTACCGCCTCCAATCAGCGATGTCTTGAACCTGCACTTTCGAGAAAATGACCATGAAAAAACTATTCAATGTTGCCGCCTTCGCCTTGTTGACCAGCCTCAGTCTGAGCACCCTGGTCCAAGCCGAAGAAATCCGCGTGATGACCTCCGGTGGTTTCACCGCTGCCTACAAAATCCTCGGCCCTAAATTTGCCGCATCTACCGGCCACACGCTCGACACCGCCCTTGGCCCGTCGATGGGCAAAGCGCCGGAAGCTATTCCCAACCGTCTTTCTCGCGGAGAAAAAGCTGATGTAGTGATCATGGTCGGCTACGCCCTCGATGACCTGATCAAGCAAGGCAAAGTTGATCCCGCTTCACGGGTTGAACTGGCCGATTCCCGAATCGGGCTCGTAGTGCGCGAGGGCGCGACGAAGCCGGACATCAGCTCCGTTGACGGACTGAAGAAGACCTTGCTCGACGCGAAGTCCATCGCCTATTCCGATAGCGCCAGCGGCGTGTACATCGAGAATCAGTTGTTCAAGCGCCTGGGCATTGAAGACCAACTCAAACCCAAATCGAAGATGATCTCGAAAATCCCCGTGGGCTCGGTGGTTGCCGCTGGCGACTACCAACTGGGCTTCCAGCAGGTCAGCGAATTGCTGCCCGTGCCGGGCGTAAGTTTTGTGGCAAAGATTCCAGAGTCGGTGCAATCGGTAACGCGTTTCGCTGCCGGCATTCCAGTGGGTGCGCAACACCCGGCTGAAGCCAAGGCGTTGCTGGAGTATTTGGCTTCCTCGACCGCTCAACCGGATGTAAAGGCCACCGGGCTGGATTCGGTCAGTCGCTGACCTGAACTTTCATTTCCACCACCAGCCGTTCCAGTTCCAACGCAGCCGGGGTCAACGTGCGACCTCGGCGCTTGATCAGGCCGACACTGCGCATCACTTGCGGGTCGGTCAGCGGCACCCGCGTCAGAATCGGATGATCAGTTGCCGGCATCGCCATCAGCGGCACCGCCGCGACCCCCAACCCCGCTTCCACCAAGCCGATCATCGTCGTCACATGCCGGGTTTCACAGATGCTCTGCCGGTGCGGCACGATTCCGGTCAGCGCCTGATCCAGCAAAAAGCGATTGCCCGAGGTCTTGTCCAGCGAGATGTAATCCTGCTGATAGAACTCATCCCAGGTCACGCTGGTTCGACCCGCCAACGGATGATCGCGCCGACAGGCCAGCACATAACCTTCCTGCACCAATGGCTCGAACTCGACTTCAGTCTCCAGCGTACCCATAAAGCTCAGACCGAAATCGGCTTCGCCATTGACGACGGCGCTGAGTACGTCGTGGGCGCTAGAGTCGAGCACTTTTACTTTGATCCTCGGGAACTGCCGGTGGTAATGGGCGATCACGCGCGGCATGAAGTAATACGCCGCCGAGGGCACGCAGGCCACCGTGACATGGCCGAGCCGGGTCGAGGCGACTTCGCTGATTCCCAGCAGCGCCACGTCCAGATCGTCCAGCAAGCGCTCGACGCTGGGCATGAAACCGCGCCCGGCCTGAGTCAAGCTGACCTTACGTGTAGTGCGTTCGAACAATCGTACGCCGAGGGCGTCTTCAAGTTTTTCGATACGCCGGCTCAGCGCAGGCTGAGAGATACGCACGGTGTCGGCGGCTTTGCGAAAACTGCCCTGCTCGACCACGGCGCGAAAAGCTTGCAGGTCGTTGAGGTCGAAGTTTATGGCCATGGTGCGCACTCGGGATCAGACAGATTGATCAGCTTATCCTATCAATGTACAAAATTATTCCACAATGCAGGTTCCGGTGAGGTTGGAGACCGTGTGCGAAATACGCTGGCTACGATCATCAGGAACTTAGAATTCATCAATATGACGCAGCGGTGCCGATGACCCCGCAATGAGTTCATCCTGACAAACAGCAACCGGCGAGGAGCGGTCATTCGACACTCCCTGTGCCAACCGTTATCAATGGCCTCAGTCTCGATGACAGCTTCGTGGCAACGGCTACAGTCCTCGACAAGGCGCACGCGCTCAACGGCCAACCCAAACCTGCGACAATGCTGCCTCGTCGGGCTTCGTAACTTGCGTGACAGACGTTCAGGTATTTGAATAACAAATTCGCGGGGAGCAGCCACATTGGAATTGAGACAACTGCGCTATTTCGTAAAAATCATCGAGCTGGGCAGCCTGGGGCGTGCGGCACTTGAACTGGACGTTGGTGTGTCAGCCCTCAGTCAGCAAATCTCCAAGCTGGAAAGCGAACTGTGCACCCGCCTCCTGAATCGAACCTCCACCGGCGTGACGCCCACTAGCGCCGGATTTGCATTTTTACACCATGCCCAATTGACGCTACGCCAGGCGGAAAACGCAATCATGGCCGCCCATCGCGGGCGAATGAGCGGTTATGTCAGCGTCGGCTTACCGCCGACTACCGCAACGGTGCTCGCGTTGCCGTTGATCAACGCAATGCGTGCGCGTTATCCGGACATACAACTGCATTTGGTGGAAATGCTTTCCGGCCACTTGGCGGCGCAGCTCAACGCACGGCAAATTGATCTGGCCATCCTCTTCCAGCTCGAAGGGGGGAAACGCTGGAGCGTGACTCCGCTGCTTGATGAAAAGCTGTTTGTCATTGCCTCGCCCAGCCTGCCTCAAGCGCCTTCTGGCGACAGCGTGCAGTTAGCCGACCTCGGCGGCCTGCCGCTGGTGATGCCCAGCGTGCAGCATGGGTTGCGTTCAACATTGACCAGCGCGTTCGAGCGGGTCGGGCTAACGCCCAATGTCATTATGGAGGTCGACGGCCTCGCTGTTTTGATGAACGCCGTTCGGGCCGGTCATGCAGCAACGATACAACCGGGGGCGGCCGCTGCATTGAAAGACGGGTCCGGACTTTCACTGATCAGGATTGCCGATCCCCATGTGGGCCGGCGTAATCTTCTGGCGACGCTGGCTGACGACGAACTCTCTCCGGCGGCGCTGGCAACGCGGTTGGTCATTGTCGATGTGGCGCGACAGCTGGTCGTCGACAAACAGTGGCCAGGAGCGACATGGATAGAAGGTGTAGACGCGTCACCCCGGACACATGAGTCCGTCTTGACGAAAAAGCCTTTAGAAAAACTAAACACCCCGCGTCAAATGCAGCCTTTCGGCCACTCCGTCCCCACCCTATCGTTCTCCCCACTCGCAAGGAGCACTTCGTTCCCGCTTCCTTGCAAATCGAGGAGCGATAATGATCGATGTCTTAATCATAGGGGGTGGCAACGCTGCCTTGTGCGCCGCTCTGATGGCGCGAGAAGCGGGCGCCAGCGTGATGCTGCTGGAAGCCTCTGCGAAAATCTGGCGCGGTGGCAACTCCCAACACACCCGTAACCTGCGGTGCATGCACGACGAACCGCAGGACGTGCTGATCGATGCCTATCCGGAAGAAGAATACTGGCAAGACCTGTTGAAGGTTACCGGTGGCCTCACGGATGAAAAGCTTGCACGCATTGCCATTCGGGCATCGTCTTCTTGCCGCGACTGGATGCGTTCGCACGGCGTGCATTTTCAGCCACCGCTGTCCGGCGCGCTGCACGTGGCGCGGACCAATGCATTTTTTATGGGCGGCGGCAAAGCGCTGGTCAATGCGTATTTCCGCAGCGCCGAGCGCCTGGGTGTAAAAGTTCGCTACAACACGCAAGTGACCGACATCGAGCTGGATGGGGGGAAATTCGTCGCCGCCCACGTGGGCGAACATGAGGTCGACGGTCAGCATTTCGCCGCGGAACGCATTGAAGCCCGAGCCTGCGTATTGGCGGCTGGCGGCTTCGAATCCAACCGTGAATGGCTACGCGAAGCCTGGGGTCAGAACGAGCGCGGTGAATGGCCATCGGACAATTTCCTGATCCGGGGCACCCGATTCAACACCGGCATTTTGCTACGGCGCATGCTCGACCTTGGCGCAGATGTGATCGGCGATCCGACGCAAGCACACATGGTCGCGATTGATGCCCGCGCGCCACTCTACGACGGCGGCATCTGTACCCGTATCGACTGCGTATCGCTGGGTGTGGTGGTCAATCGTGATGGCGAACGCTTCTACGACGAAGGTGAGGATTTCTGGCCAAAGCGTTATGCGATCTGGGGGCGTCTGGTGGCCGGACAACCCGGTCAGCAGGCGTATTCGATCATCGATCAACAAGCCATCGGCCGCTTCATGCCGCCGGTCTTTCCCGGAACCACCGCCAATACCCTGCAAGACCTTGCCCGTCAGTTGCAGCTGCCTCAAGAAAAATTCGTCAAGACTGTCGAGGACTACAACAACGCCTGCCGCGTTGGCACGTTCGACCACACGGCGTTGGACGACTGCCACACCCAAGGACTGACGCCCGCCAAAACCCATTGGGCGCGGCCATTGGTGAAACCACCTTTCTACGCCTACCCGCTTAAACCGGGTGTCACGTTCACCTACCTCGGCCTCGCCACCGACGAAACCGCTGCCGTGCATTTCAACGGCAAAGCGAGCCCCAACCTGTTCGTCGCGGGAGAAATGATGGCCGGCAATGTTCTGGGCAAGGGCTACACCGCCGGCATCGGCATGGCCATCGGTACCGCGTTTGGCCGTATCGCCGGTGTGCAGGCGGCTGCTTCGGTGGGCTTTGGCGTTTCATCTGCAAACTCGGAGTCTCGACATGCAACTGTTTGATCCCCAAGCGTCGGGCGGGCTGATCCCGGTGTTGAATCTTGACGAAAGTGAAGTCCAGCGGCAGATGACCATCTGCAATGCCTGCCGTTATTGCGAAGGCTTTTGCGCGGTATTTCCGGCGATGACCCGGCGCCTGGAATTCACCCAGGCCGACATCCATTACCTGGCGAACTTGTGCCACAACTGCGGCGCGTGCCTGCACGCCTGTCAGTACGCCGCCCCACACGAATTCGACGTCAACATACCCAAAGCCATGGCCAAAGTGCGCCTGGATACTTACGCCGAATACGCCTGGCCGCCAGTGATGGGCAGGTTGTATCAGCGCAACGGCCTGACCCTGGCGCTGGCTTCCGGTGGGGGACTGGCCTTGTTTTTATGCCTGACCCTGATGCTCATGGGCAACCTGTTCACGGCCATTCCCGGGGGCAACTTCTACAAGATTTTCCCGCATAACACCCTGGCGCTGATGTTCGGCTCAGTGTTCGGCTTTGCGGTACTTGCCCTGACCCTGGGTGTACGGCGCTTCTGGCGCAACGTTTCACCGGTCGCAGCGCCACTGCCGTTGAAAGCGTCCGCTGCATTGGAGGCTACGGCCAACGTCGCGAAACTCAAATACCTGGACGGTGGCCATGGCGAGGGCTGCAACAATGCCGATGATAAATTCACCTTGTGGCGACGCCGATTCCACCACCTCACCTTCTACGGCTTCATGCTGTGCTTCGCCGCCACCGGTGTCGCCACGCTCTTTCACTATCTGCTGAAGTGGTCGGCGCCTTATCCGATCTTCAGCTTGCCGGTGATGTTGGGTATTGCCGGTGGCATCGGCCTGCTGATCGGCCCGGCGGGTCTTCTTTGGCTGAACCTGCGTCGCAACCCTGCGCACGGCGACGAGAACCAAAAACCCATGGATCGCGGCTTCATCGCGCTGCTGTTTCTGGTCAGCGCAAGCGGCCTGGCGCTCCTGGCGTTGCGCGAAACCAGCGCCCTGGGCTTGATGTTGGCTATCCATCTCGGCCTGGTCATGGCGTTTTTCCTGACCATGCCCTACAGCAAATTCGCCCATGGAATATTCCGCAGCGCAGCGCTGCTCAAACACGCCATCGAGAAGCGTCAACCCAACCCGATCAACGCCGGCAGCGACTGACGGCTGAAGCACTCATTCCAAAAACAATAGTGAGCATAACGGTAGCCATGATGAAAACGACAACGGCAACAACCCGAGCCAAGGGGTCCAAATTGGGCGCCATTTTGCGGGTCACCAGCGGTAATTTTCTCGAGCAGTTCGACTTCTTTCTGTTCGGGTTCTACGCGACCTACATCTCCCGGACGTTCTTTCCAGCCACCAGCGAGTTTGCCTCGTTGATGATGACCTTCGCGGTATTCGGCTCCGGATTCCTGATGCGTCCGTTAGGCGCCATTGTGCTGGGGGCGTACATCGACAAGGTGGGCCGTCGCAAGGGGCTGATCGTGACGCTGTCGATCATGGCCGCCGGCACCGTATTGATCGCCCTGGTGCCGGGCTATGCCGCCATCGGCGTGGCGGCACCGATTCTGGTGTTGTTGGGCAGGCTGCTACAGGGCTTCTCCGCCGGCGCGGAAATGGGCGGCGTTTCCGTGTATCTGGCGGAAATTTCCACCCCCGGTCACACCGGTTTCTACACCAGTTGGCAATCGGCCAGCCAACAGGTGGCGATCGTCGTCGCGGCCGCGTTGGGCTACACGATCAATGCCACGATGCAAGCCGCTGAAATCGCCGATTGGGGCTGGCGTATTCCGTTCTTCATTGGCTGCGTGATCATCCCGTTCATTTTCATTATTCGTCGTTCACTGGAAGAAACCGCTGCCTTCACGGCTCGCAGCCATCGTCCAACAACTCGCGAAGTTTTTCGCTCGATGCGTGACAACTGGCGCACCGTACTGGCGGGCGGTTTGCTGGCGTCCATGACCACCACCACGTTCTACCTGATTACGGTCTACACACCGACGTTTGGCAGGACAGTACTGAACTTGAGCACCACCGACAGCCTGGTGGTCACATTGCTGGTCGGCATCAGCAACTTTATCTGGCTGCCTATCGGCGGCGCCCTCTCCGACCGCATTGGCCGTCGGCCACTGTTGCTGGCGATATCGTTGCTGTGCATCTTCACTGCTTATCCCGCCATGCACTGGCTGGCAGAGGCGGCGAGTTTCGAACGACTGCTCGCTGTCCTGCTGTACTTCTCATTCTTCTTTGGCATTTACAACGGCGCCATGGTCGCGGCACTGACCGAAGTCATGCCACAGAACGTGCGGGTCGTCGGGTTTTCACTGGCCTTCAGTCTGGCCACCGCGGTGTTTGGCGGTTTTACCCCGGCAATCTCGACGCTGCTTGTCCAGGCCACGGGCGATAAGGCATCACCTGCCTACTGGCTGATGTTCGCGGCGGTGTGCGGGTTCACGGCGACGACGATTCTGTATCGTCGGCAAAAAGCTTTGGCAGTCAGAACCGTTTAGTTCCTCGATCGCCGACGCTTACCACGCGTCGATCCGCGGCGGAAACCGAATGAGAGGGGTTTGAGGTCGATTTCTGTCTTTCGTCAGGACAGTGATCGGCCTCAGCCCCTATCAATGGGCATAGACAGATACTTCGAATAATTTCTCAATATGTGGCCCTTGATTCCCCTCGATCAAGGGCCCCAAGCAGAGATGCTGCTTTTCCAAAAGCGCAAGAGGCGGTCGATTCAACACCGGACGAGATCTAACTTGCACTTATTCGTATGGTCCATGACCGGCTTTATTGCGATTGATGCCGTTCACGTCAGACAGCTATCGACCCAAAGCTGCATGTCTTAACAAGAAGCTTAACTCCCTGAGAAAGTCATCCGTGACAGGCAGAAGGCGTTTGCTGCCCTGCTAGTATCACAGTTTGTATTGTTTGTGCCCTGTGTTATCGGCGCTGTACCATTCAACTGAAGATGATGGTTTCTCATTTACCAGTTATTTTTCTCGACCGATTCTAAAGAAGCCCAGCCAACTCCGCTTTTTTTTACTTTCCGTGGGCACCCTGTGCGTGCTCGGACCATTTGGGCGCAGCAAATCGCCGGGATAATGTGGATGACCCAAACACTGACTGTCATCCAGCTTGAAAACCTCCACCGCAGCAACAGCCTCAATGCACCAACGTCCGAAATAGCTGCCCATCTCAAGAGGATGCTTTTCTGGGTCACCGTAGTGATACCACCAGGGCTGCTTGCCACGGCGATTGAGTTCTGGATACCAAGCGTCTACGAACGCTCGCAGAAGCTTTGCTTGTTGCTCTTTGGGTGCATCAATGGTTTCAAGCAGTCGGGTGTAGGGCTTTGGATGCAGGACAACTGCTCCAACAGCACGGGAGTGCTGACGCCTGGCGATCACTCGGTCCAGCAAGATGTCCTGCCCCTCCTGACCAATGAGGGCAAGCAGTCGGTTCCATTGATCGTCAGGAATGTGGAGGACGAGCGCCAGCCCCACTAGCCAGAAGCACCAGATGTAGTGGTTGAGGTCCGATAGATCGAATACCCAATCGCGGCAGGTTTTGAGATTGTGTTCGGCACACACCCTATCTGCTAGGTCATTCGACAACTCCCAAGTATCGAGAAGTCGGGGGAACAACTGATCAATATCGAGAACAGAATCGCCTTGGGAATAGCGCCGGAGAATAAGACGCAAAATATCCCTTGAAAGATCAAATGAGAATTGAGGGTCGTATACTGGATTATGTGATGGCTCAGATAAAAGTTTTTCCGCTTTGCCTATCCATGCAAAATCTTTAGCCACTTGCTCACGCCAGTAGCTTCCGCCCGCGACTGAGTCCCGGATCATGGCTGTGCTCCTGAAAGATTTGTTTTTGAAGCCAATATTTTTGACGTATCGACGGGCTTTAGCTTGCCCAGAGAATCCAGCACCTGGATTTCAGTCGACCCATTTGCTCCAGTGGTCACAACCCATGTCTCAGTACGGCCTGTCTTGATGGCTGCGGCTATATCACGAGCTGAGTCAATTCCCACAGCTTTTTCCAACAGACCGCTTCCCAGTGACCAGCTTTCACTTCCCTGTTTACCATCATTCGTATTTATCAGACCCGCATTGCCGCCCTTTTTGGGGTCACCAACAAATTTATACTCGATAACCACATAATCTACATCCGGACGATTGACCCGGAACAAGTCGTCAATACCGGTCTCGCCCACCCCTTGCATTCTCGCCAGTTTTTCGCCCTCAGGCACTATTTGTCGCACGGTCGATTCACCGAACACTTCTCCGATGACTCGTTTCTGATCATTGCTGAGGGATTTCAGATCGATCAGCGCATTGCCTTTGCTATCAACAATGCCTCCACTTTTTATAAAGGCCTGCTCCGCCAAGCGATCAATGACCTCATCCAGTTTTTTGCCAATAACCTCAGCGGCCTTTTCGGATAGCCGCAGCGGTTGCAGCAACGGTTGATCAACCGGTTCTTACAATAATTGCGCCTCAGAGCGTTTCCTGACCGAGGCGCAAGTACCTTTATTACTAGTCACTTTTCAATCGATGAGTTCTTTAGCAGTGGTTGCCAGCTCACTGCCAACCTGATGTTTTAACACATCAATAAAGCGAGTTATCTTTGCGTCGACAAACTGTCGAGAGGTATAGACGGCATAAACGTTGCGCTCGTACGTGTGATAGTCAGGCAAGACCCGCACCAGCTTCCCTGAGCGCAAGTCGTCGATGGCCGTGAATCCTGCCAGCAAGCCGATCCCAGCGCCCTCCCTTATGGCAACCGCCATCGCGTCCATATCATTCACGCTGAAACTTGGCCCCGTGGGCGCAAATTTCGCGTCACCCGCCTTGCTCTTCAACTGCCACTCATCCCTCACATAGTCCACAGTGCCCAGCAGCAGGCATTGGTGATCGCTGAGATCCTCTGGGGTCAGCGGGGCCGCATGCCTCTTCAGATAGTCTGGAGACGCTACCAAGACACAATGGCTGATTCCAATCTTCTGACTGACATACGCGGAATCCGGCAGCGTTCGGGCAATCAGGATCGAGACATCCAGTTGGTCTTCCAGCAGGTTGGGCATTCGTTGGGACAGCATTAAATCCACGGTCACATCCGGAAATTCCTTGCGGTACTCCAGCACGGCGCCGGTGACCAGTTGCCTCGCCAGTCCGGGTACGCAATGCACACGTAGAGTTCCCCTGGGATTCAAGGCTGCATTGCTCGCTTCGGCTTCCGCACTCTCAAGGTCTGCCAAAATTTTCGTGCACCGCTCATAAAACCGCCGGCCCGCATCGGTCACCGAGAGACGCCGAGTCGAGCGTTGCAACAGACGGGCGTCGAGTACGTTTTCAAGTGCGGACACAGCACGCGATACGTTACCTACTGTGGAGTCCAGATGGTTTGCCACGGCAGTGAAACTGCCCATCTCGACAACCTTTACGTACACCGACATGTTCGAAAGTTTATCCATCCCGACCTTCCTGTAGATCTGACAATTACCCGTGATAACGAGCGATTGCCCCAGATGCTACACGCTCCTCCCTGTGCTCGATATTACTTCTGGGTACAACAATGATTCCCTTTTGGCCGACTAAATCAAATGGCTCACCTTCCATAGACTTGGTTGCACAGGCCGCCTGAACAGGCCCTGCGGCACAGCCACTCAGGCGCCGATCTTCATACGAATCCCTGACAACCAACTGAAGGCCAAATCATGAACAGTTCATACGATCCGCTTTATCTTTTTATCGGTGGTGAATGGATCAGTGCCGAAGGGCGCGATTCAGCCTCTGTCGTTAACCCGGCAACCGGACGTGAAATCGGACGCGTCCCCCTCGCCACCGCAGTCGACCTTGATCACGCCCTTGAAGTGGCTCGACTGAGCTTCGAAGAATGGCGCCAGACCGTACCTGACAAACGCGCAAAAATCCTGAAACGGGCCGCCGATCTGATCCTGGAACGAGCGCCTCACATTGCAGCGCAGATGACACTGGAAGAAGGCAAGCCGCTGGGTGAAAGCATGGATGAGGTTACCCGTGCATCTGAGTACTTTGAGTGGTTCGCCGAAAGCGCCCGTCGTATTGACGGCCGTGTTGTACCGGCCAACCGTCCAGGCGTACTGCAACTGGTAAAACGCCAGGCCATCGGACCTGTGGCGGCATTCACACCGTGGAATTTCCCGGCCATTACTCCCGCTCGCAAACTCTCGGCAGCTTTGGCCGCCGGTTGCAGCGTCATTCTCAAGCCAGGCGAAGAAAGCCCCTCCACGGCGCTGGCCCTGGCTCGCGCCCTCGACGATGCAGGATTGCCTAAAGGTGTACTGCAAGTGGTCTTTGGCGTCCCGGATCAAGTGTCCAGTCACCTGATCGCCTCACCGATCATTCGTAAGGTGACATTTACCGGCTCAGTGCCCATCGGCAGACTCCTGTCAGCCCGAGCAGCCGAGGGCGTCAAGCCAATCACCCTTGAACTGGGTGGCCACGGACCCGTGCTGGTCTTTGAAGACGCAGACATTGAAAAGGCCGCTGTTGAGGGTGTCGCGAACCGGTTTCGAGGGACTGGCCAGGTCTGTATCTCCTCCACCCGTTTTCTGATCCAGCGTGGCGCATATGAAAGGTTTGTCGATCATTTTGTCGCTGCAACCAAAGCCCTGAGAATCGGTAATGGCCTGCATCCGCAGACGCAGGTCGGACCGCTCGCCAACCCAAGGCAGCTGGCAAAGATGGAAGAGCTGATAGCCGATGCCGTGGAGAAAGGTGCACGAGTATTGGTCGGTGGCGAGGCCTTACCAGGTGAAGGTTTTTTCTTCCAACCCACGGTTCTGGCAAATGTCCCCATGAACGCCCGCGTCATGCACGAAGAACCGTTCGGGCCCATCGCCGTGTTGATGCCTTTCGATGACCTGACTGATGGCCTGAAAGAAGCCAACCGCTTGCCCTACGGACTTTCAGCCTACGCGTTCACCTCCAGCGCTCGAACTGCAATTGACGTCGCTGACGGCTTGGAGGCCGGGATGATCGGGATCAACCAATACCGCATCGTCGCCACCGAGCTGCCTTTCGGTGGAATGAAAGAAAGCGGTCACGGCTCGGAAGGCGGCATTGAGGGCATTGAGCACTATCTCACCAACAAATTTATCAGCCAAGTTTAAGGAAACTGTCCCATGTCCAATATCAATTTCAGCAGTCCTCGCGAAGCGGCCCGAGCGTTTACACCGAAACTGTCGCAATTCGTCGACTCAACGCTCTACCCGCAGATCTGGAGCGATCCCGCGTTGTCCCCCCGTGACCGCAGTCTGATCACCGTGGCCGCATTGATTGCCGGTGGTCACTCAGAAGAGTTGCCTGCACACCTACGGCGGGCGGTCAGCAATGGGGTGACTCATGACGAAATTGCGGCGGCGATTACCCACCTGGCGTTTTACGTGGGCTTCCCTGGCGCCATCACCGCGTCTGCTATTGCCAATGCAACGTTTACCGAATCGGAGCAAAGCTAAGATGAAAGCCATCAACATCAGAGAATTCGGCGCGGCGGACGTCCTGGAACTCGCAGATGCTCCCAATCCTGAAGTACGCCCTACCGACCTGCTAGTGCGTGTCTATGCTGCGGGCGTGAACCGTGCGGATCTGACTCATCGAACCGGCGGATATGGTCATCCGAATTTCGGCGACTCGCTGATTATCGGGTTGGAAATCGCTGGTGAGGTGATTGACAAAGGTAGCGCGGTTACGGGGTTCGAGGTGGGAGATCGAGTGATGGGCGTCGTCGGAGGCGGCGCCTATGCCGAACTGGCACGCATCGACTACCGCATGGCCATGCACATCCCTGCGCAGCTCGACTATGTGCACGCGGCGGCAATTCCCGAGGTCTTCGTCACCGCCCATGAAGCGATGATGCACCTGGCCCGGCTGAAATCCGGCGACTCAGTATTGATTCACGCTGCCGCTGGAGGCGTAGGGTCTGCCGCAGTGCAATTGGCATACGCCACAGGCGCCACGGTGTATGCGACAACCGAAGGCAGCAAGTTATCGCGTGTGGAGCACTTGGGGGCCGATATCGCCATTGACTACAAGAAACAGGATTTCGCCGAAGTCATTGCCGATAAAACCGATGGTCGAGGCGTCGATGTCGTTATCGACTTTGTTGGCGAGCCCTACTTCGCACGCAACGTCGCGTCTCTTGCTCACGGTGGCCGCATGATCCAGGTCGGTATCCTTGGCGGTGGCGGCAAAGTGACTGTGGAGCTGGAGCACATCCTCTACCGTCACTTGCAAATCATCGGTACGGTCATGAAGTCCCGCACGCAGCCAGAGAAACACGCCATGATCAATCGCTTTCGCGAGCATTGGCTTGATCGCTTCGATGGCGCTGGAAGCCTGGAGCCGGTCGTTGATAGCACTTTCCCGCTGTCACAGGCTGCCGATGCCCATCGCCGGATGGAGTCATCCGAGAACGTTGGGAAAATTATCTTGACGATGCAGCCTGAAGACTTGATTTAAAGTTTGGTCGATTCGTCGATAGACATGAAAACGGTGTCATTGGAGGACACCGTTTTCGGGTGGACAACTGCCTTGCTGGGCGTTCCTGAACGGATTCAGAGCCAGAACTGCTTCTCACGAGCGGACTGAATCAAAACGCCTCTCGCTGCACAGCTCCGCCGTCGACCCTGCTCACGGAACAGGGTCGGGCGAATCGACGGTCAATCAGGCATTGATGTCTCTGGATAGCATCGATTTTGGAATCAGCAGGATCAACACACAGCTGACGAGCAGGCAACCACCCAGGACATAGGTGCCGTTGTTCATGTCGCCGGTCAGTGTCTCGGCCATGGCTGTAATCATGGAACCGGTGAACCCGGAGAGGTTGCCGATTGCGTTGATCATGCCGATACCCGCTGCTGCAGCCACACCCGATAAAACCGTGCCGGGCAATGTCCAGAAAATTGGCATCAGGCTCAGCAACCCTGATGCGGAGATGCTGAGGAAGAAAATCGACACCGGCAGGTTATGGGCGAAGAAGGCGCTGCCAATCAGGCCCATCCCGCCAATGAATGCCGGGATGGCCGCGTGCAATCGGCGCTCACCGGTTTTATTGGAGTGCCAGGCGTTGAGGGTCATGGCGACGATGGCGGTGGCGTAGGGAATCGCGGTCAGCAAACCGATGTGCAGGGTGTTGGAAATACCGGTGGACTTGATGATCGTCGGCATCCAGAACGCCAGTCCGTAAAAACCGGTGTTGAACGTCAGCAGAATCAACACCAGTAACCACACGCGACCGTTGAAGATCACATCCCGAAGGCTGGAAGCCTTCGCCGTATTGTCTCGGTCGAGGTTGTTTTTGAGCATGTTCTTTTCTGCCGTGCTCAACCACTTGGCATTGTCGATTTTATCGACCAGCAACGTCACCACGACAACGGCCATGATCAACGACGGGATGCCTTCGATGATCAGCATCCACTGCCAGCCGGCCATGCCATGGACACCCTGCATCGCGCCCATCAACCACCCGGAAAGAATCCCGCCCAATGTCAGGCTGATCGGCATGGCCATCAGAAAGCCCGCCATTACACGGCTTTGGCGATGCGTCGGAAACCAGTAGTTGAGGTAAAGAATCACCCCTGGGAAGAAACCGGCTTCGCAGATTCCCAGCAGGAAGCGCAGCACGTAGAACATGGTTTCCGATTCAATGTGAAAGAACTTGGCCAGCGGCACGGTAAAGGCTACCGCCATGGAGACAATGCTCCAGCTGATCATGATGCGGGCGATCCAGAGGCGTGCACCGAAGCGATGGAGGAACAGATTGCTAGGGACTTCGAAGAGGAAATAACCCCAGAAGAAAATGCTCGCGCCCAGGGCGTAGACCGTGTTGCTGAATTGCAGATCGTTGAGCATGTCCAGCTTGGCAAAGCCGATATTCACCCGATCCAGGTACGCCGCCATGTAGCAGAACAGCAGGATCGGCAGGATGCGCAGGATGACTTTGCGGTAGGTACGATCCTCGGAGGTAAGCTCCGCCGAGCCCTCTCCTTCGAGAGGACGCTGAGATACTGATTCCATGTGTTGACCTCAAGGCATGTCGTCATGCCGATTGTTTTTGTTTTTGGCTTGCGACCTTGAGTTCCTTGGGCTGACCTAGGCCAATCCACAGGGAAAAAAGACGCTGCAAGTTAGTCTGTTACCGGTAACATTTTTAATCTAGCAATTAAATTCGACGCAAAGCAAGCGCGCCCGGTTAAAAAAATTCAGGTGCTTTCGCGCGCCAGGATTTTGAATTCGACGACATCGGACGCCTTCGGACGAGGCAGTCCAAGACGCTGGGCAGCGGCACTGGCAACCAGCAACTCACCTGCGCGGCGGCCAATTCCGTAGGGGTCGACCGAAACCGTGGTGATCGTCGGCGTGCAGTACCGTGAGACTTCGAAATCACCAAAACCGGCGATCGCAATGTCCCCGGGCACCCGTCGCCCTTGCCGATGGCATTCCATGATCGCGCCGAACGCTGACAGGTCACTGACGCACATGACCGCGTCTGTGTCCGGCCACTTCTCCAGCAGTCTCTTCACGGACTCTCCGCCATGGCTCATGGTGATAGGCGACTCGCCATATTCCATCACCCGGGGCTCACCTGCCCCCAACGCCGCGACAGCCTGAAGGTAGCCTTGCTGACGTTGCTGTCCTCGATGGTCGAGAACCGACGCGCCACCGATGTAACCAATTCGCCGATAGCCTTGCTGATACAGATATTCGTACAACGCCGCGGCGGCGGACACGTTACAAAATCCAACTGATTGCTCGATAGGATCGGTTGGAATATCCCAAGTCTCTACAACGGGAACCTGTGCTTGGCGTAGAAGTTTACGGGTTTCGTCCAAATGCGCGCTGCCCGTCAACATCACCCCTACCGGCCGGTGGCGTAGCAATGTGCGTACCAGCAATGCCTCCTGCTCCAAGTGGTAATCCGTGTCACCCAACAGCAGACAGAGCCCATGTTCGCTAACGGCATCATTCAGGCCGCGGACGGTGTCGGCAAAGTTCGAACTCGCCAAAGACGGCACCAGCGCAACGATAAATTCCGAACGTCCGGTGGCCAGGGTTCCTGCAGAGGCATCAGGCAGATAGCCGAGCGTTTCAATCGCCTCGTGGACCAGCTTTTGCGTGCGCTCTGAGACGTCGCGACCGGCCAGGACCCGGGAAACCGTCATTTTCGAAACACCGGCCAGTTTGGCGACGTCGGCCATTCGCGGCGGCGTGGTGGGTTTGCCTGAATCCTCGTAACTCATGAACGTCCTGTTTTTCTGAAAATGACCGGGCGGGCCCTGGAAATCAACGCCGCCAACACAGATGGTCGCTGATTATACATGGCCGTTGGCAGGCCGACCTCTGCTCCTTGCAAAGGCGTCCAGCGCCCATTCGAACATCGAGATTGGGTCTTTACAAATAAAATGTTACCGGTAACATCAAGCCATTCGAACGCCGACGGCGGTGATGATTCGCCTGTTTGTCGTCTCCTGCGGTGGTTCACTTTCCGCTGATATGCCTCTAACAAGAGATAAAAACCATGCCCGAAAACACTCCTCTGCCTCTGCGAAGTCAACAATGGTTTGACGATCCCAGTCATGCTGACATGACCGCGCTCTACGTCGAACGCTTCATGAATTACGGTATGACGCGCGAGGAGTTGCAATCGGGCCGTCCCATCATCGGCATCGCTCAAACCGGTAGCGATCTCGCGCCGTGCAACCGTCATCACCTCGAACTCGCGCAACGCACCAAAGCAGGTATTCGCGATGCCGGCGGCATTCCGATGGAGTTCCCGGTGCACCCGATGGCCGAACAAACCCGGCGTCCAACTGCCGCACTGGATCGCAACCTGGCGTACCTGGGCCTGGTCGAGATTCTTCATGGGTACCCGCTGGATGGCGTGGTGCTGACCACTGGCTGCGACAAGACCACCCCTGCCTGTCTCATGGCGGCCGCGACGGTCGATATCCCGGCGATCGTCTTGTCGGGCGGTCCAATGCTTGATGGGCACCACAAAGGCAAATTGATCGGCTCCGGCACGGTGCTGTGGCATGCGCGCAACCTGCTCTCCAGTGGAGAGATCGATTATGAAGGCTTCATGGAGATGACCACGGCGGCCTCTCCTTCGATCGGTCACTGCAACACGATGGGCACCGCGTTGTCGATGAACGCGCTGGCCGAAGCGCTGGGTATGTCCCTGCCCGGCTGTGCGAGCATTCCGGCCGCCTATCGTGAACGCGGCCAGATGGCGTATGCGACTGGCAAGCGCATCGTCGACATGGTCCGTCAGGATATTCGTCCTAGCCAAATCATGACCCGCGAAGCCTTTGAAAATGCCATTGCCGTGGCGTCGGCCTTGGGGGCGTCGACCAATTGCCCGCCGCACCTCATCGCTATCGCGCGGCACACCGGCATCGATCTCAGCCTGGAAGACTGGCAACGGATTGGCGAAGACGTGCCCCTGCTGGTCAATTGCATGCCCGCCGGGAAATACCTTGGCGAGGGATTCCACCGCGCGGGCGGCGTCCCGGCAGTCATGCACGAACTGCAGAAAGCCGGGCGACTGCATGAAGGCTGCGACACGGTCTCGGGCAAGACCGTTGGCGAGATCGTCAGCCATACGGCCGCCAGCGATACCGATGTGATCCACGCGTACGAAAATCCCTTGATTCAACGGGCCGGGTTCATCGTGCTGAGCGGTAATTTCTTCGACAGCGCCATCATGAAGATGTCGGTGGTGGGCGAAGCATTCCGCAAAACCTACCTGTCCGAGGCGGGCGCGGAAAACAGTTTCGAAGCCAGAGCCATTGTTTTCGATGGCCCCGAGGACTATCAGGCGCGCATCAATGACCCGGCTCTGGACATCGACGAGCGTTGCATTCTGGTGATTCGGGGCTGCGGCACCGTGGGTTATCCAGGCAGCGCCGAAGTGGTCAACATGGCCCCACCCGCAGCACTGATCAAACGAGGCATTGACTCCCTGCCCTGCCTGGGTGATGGACGCCAGAGCGGGACCTCGGCCAGCCCGTCGATACTCAACATGTCCCCTGAAGCCGCGGTGGGGGGCGGCATCGGTTTGCTGGAAACCAATGATCGCCTTCGCGTCGACCTCAACGCTCGCCGCGTCGATCTACTGGTGGATGAGAGCGAAATGGCACGCCGTCAGGCGGCGTTCAAACCGTCCTTTCCAGCCTCGCAAACGCCATGGCAGGAACTCTACCGACAGCAGGTTGGCCAACTCTCGACCGGTGGTTGCCTGGAGCCCGCGACCTTGCACCTGCGGGTCATCGCACGCAGCGGCGACCCACGTCATTCCCACTGATTCGCCACTTCTGCCGAGGTTCTTTTCATGCCCCAAACAAACGTTGCCATCACATTGTCGGATTTGAACACTCCAGCCCAGGACCTCACGCAAGGCACCTGGATCGGACGCGTGTGGATTCCTGGCGCCACGGCAGGGCCTGCCATCGTCCTGCTTAAAGACCGCGAGGTCTATGACATCAGCGTTCGGGTGGCGACCGTTTCGGCTCTGCTTGAACTCGATGACCCCGTTGCTTACCTGCGCAGCCTGCCATTGGAGCAAGCGCTAATCAGCGTCGACGCGTTACTGCGCAACAGCGATGTCTCGATGCGCGACGAAACACTGCCGTGGCTGCTGGCGCCGATTGACCTGCAAGCGATAAAAGCCGCCGGGGTGACCTTCGCAACCAGCATGCTTGAACGGGTGGTCGAAGAGCAGGCCAAGGGCGACCCGGCCAAGGCCGATAGCATTCGCGCAACTCTGGTAGCGAGCATCGGTACTGACCTCGGGGACATCGTGCCGGGCTCTTCCCAGGCCGCCGCGCTCAAGGAAGTGCTGATCAGCCAGGGCATGTGGTCGCAGTACCTCGAAGTGGGCATCGGCCCGGACGCCGAGATATTCACCAAAGCTCAGCCGTTGTCAGCGGTGGGTTACGGATCGGACATTGGTATCCATCCGAAGTCCAGCTGGAACAATCCAGAGCCCGAAGTGGTATTGGCCGTTTCCAGTCGTGGCAAGGTACAGGGCGCTACGTTGGGCAATGACGTCAACCTGCGCGACTTCGAAGGGCGCAGTGCGTTGTTGCTTTCCAAAGCCAAAGACAACAATGCGTCAACCGCGCTTGGGCCGTTTATCCGACTGTTCGATGAAACCTTCAGCATCGAGGAGGTGCGCTCGGCAGAAGTCGCACTGCGTGTCGTAGGCGACGATGGTTTCATCATGGATGGCAGCAGCTCCATGAACCAGATCAGTCGTGACCCGCTGGATCTGGTCGCCCAGACACTCAATGAGAACCATCAGTACCCGGACGGCTTTGTGCTGTTCCTCGGCACGCTGTTTGCCCCCAAGCAAGACCGCGATATACCCGGCGGAGGCTTCACCCATAAAGAGGGTGATCTGGTCGCCATCAGCAGCGCCAGGTTCGGCACGCTGGTCAACCGCGTGACGACAAGCGATCGCGCGCCGGCCTGGCAGATGGGTTATCGCGCCCTGCTCGACAACCTACACAGCCGTGGCTTGGTTTCTGCCGCCATCAAGCCACGCTAGCCAACACGAGAATCCCTATGAACGCTTACACCGGACACAACTTTATCAACGGCGGACGCAGTGCCAAGGGGCACTCTCGCCTGCAGAGTTTCGACGCCACCACTGGGCAGGAACTGCCGGGCTACTTTACTGAAGCCACGCGAGAGGAAGTGGATGCTGCCGCCCATGCGGCGGCAGCGGCCTACCCGCTGTACCGCACCCTGCCGCCCCTTCGACGCGCGGCGTTTCTCGACGCCATCGCGGATAAACTCGACGCCCTGGGTGACGAATTCATCGCGACGGTCTGCCGCGAAACGGCGCTGCCGGCCGCACGTATTCAGGGTGAACGTGCCCGTACCAGTGGTCAGATGAGACTGTTTGCCAAGGTGTTGCGACGTGGGGATTTCTTTGGTGCACGTATCGATCGTGCCTTGCCTGACCGTCAACCGCTGCCCCGTCCCGATCTGCGCCAATACCACATCGGTATCGGCCCGGTCGCCGTATTCGGCGCCAGCAATTTTCCCCTGGCCTTCTCTACGGCGGGCGGTGATACCGCCGCTGCGCTGGCGGCGGGTTGCCCGGTGGTATTCAAGGCACACCCCGGGCACATGGCTACGGCGGAATGGGTCGCTCTGGCAATCATTCGCGCCGCCGAACAGACCGGAATGCCGCCCGGTGTCTTCAACATGATTTACGGCGGGACGGTCGGTGCCTGGCTGGTGCAACACCCGGCAATCAAGGCCGTAGGCTTCACCGGATCGCTCAAGGGCGGCCGGGCGCTGTGTGACATGGCAGCGGCAAGACCAGAACCCATCCCGGTGTTCGCCGAGATGTCGAGTGTCAATCCGGTACTGGTGCTGCCGGAGGCCCTCAAGACCCGTGGTGCAAACATTGCGGCCGAGGTCAGCGCCTCTGTGGTTCAAGGGGCAGGACAGTTCTGCACAAAACCTGGAATGGTGATCGGAATACGCTCTCCCGAGTTCGATGCGTTTCTCGATGACCTGACCTGGCAGATCAACGCTCAGCCTGCACATACCCTGCTCAACGCCGGCGGGCTGTGCAATTACTCCGATGGCCTGACCCGCCTGCATGATCACCCGCAGATCCACCATCGAGCGGGGAATCCTCAAGCAGGTATCCAGGCTCACCCACAGCTGTTCGAAGCGGACGCCGAACTGCTGATCAACCATGACGAACTGCTGCAGCACGAGGTGTTTGGCCCGGTTGTAGTCGTCGTTTCGGTCAATGACCGGCAACAGCTGCAGCACGCGCTGCACGGTTTGCAGGGACAACTGACCGCGACCTTGATTGCCGAACCCGCGGATCTGGAGATGTTTGCCGAATTGATTCCAGTGTTGGAACTGAAGGCGGGTCGCCTTTTGCTCAATGGTTACCCGACCGGTGTCGAGGTCTGCGATGCGATGGTTCATGGCGGCCCCTACCCCGCCACCTCGGATGCCCGAGGCTCGTCCGTGGGAACGCTGTCGATCAACCGCTTCCTGCGGCCGATCTGCTTCCAGAACTACCCGGACAGTTTGCTTCCCGACGCGTTGAAAAACGCCAACCCGCTCGGCATTCAACGCCTGGTAGACGGCGCCAGCACAAATGAGCGTTTGCGTTGATGCGCCAGTTAGATCCCGTACTACGGTGATGGTAAATCGACCGTCTCCAGTGTCGAATGACTACTTCTGGCCAAACCAACCCTTCTCACCCCACAACAATCAACCAATTGCACCCGGCACCGCTATAGCGCCCTGCTGGTATTCACGGGGCGTACAGCCAAACTCGCGACGAAACACCGTGTGCAGGTACTGTGCGGATTTGAATCCGCACGTGCGGGCAACGTCCGCAATCGCTGTCTCGGTATTTTCCAACTCGCTCGTCGCCGCCGCCAGTTTGAAATGCAGAATCTCATCATGCACGCTGCAGCCCCTCACAGTGCGAAAGTGCGACTCCAGCGATGAGCGCGAGACCCCGACATAAGCCGCCACTTGCGCGGTCTTGATGCCCTGGCAGGCATATTGGCGGATAAACAGCAGCGCTTGCATGACGTAGGGGTTGCCCAACGGTTGGTGCAAACTCGACACCTGCACGTTGATCGCATCCGGCGGGATCAGGATGTGCGTGCCGGTGGACGGCATGCCGTGCAGCATCTGGTGGAGCAGTTGCGCGGCAGTGCGGCCCATGGTTTCGGTGCCCTGAATGACTGAGCTCAAGGGGACCCGGGTCAGGCTGCGTGTCAGCGGATCGTTGTCGATGCCGATCAACGCCACCTGTTCCGGTACCGCGATTCCGGCGGTCAGGCAGGCCTGCAGCAACTGCCTTGCACGGGCGTCACTGACGGCGATGATACCTATGGGTTTAGGCAGGCTTTGCAGCCAGGCGATCAGTTGTTCGACGGCGCTGTCCCAGAGAGGTGCACTGGTGCCCATGCCGCGGTAGACCTCGGCATGCAAGCCGTCACGTTGCATCAGCCGTCGAAAGGCTTTTTCCCGCTCCTGCGCCCAACGATTGGCCTGCGCTTCAGGCAGGCTGAAGCAGGCAAAACGCTGCAGCCCCGCCTCGATCAAGTGCGCGTAAGCCAGGGTAATCAATGCGTTATTGTCGGTGGCGACATAAGGGATTCCTTTCGGGTAGGCGCGCTCATCCTGATAAGAGCCACCCACCGCCACCACCGGCAACTTGATGTCGGCCAGCGCCTCGCCAATCAGCGGATCGTCGAAGTCGGCAATGATCCCGTCACCCTGCCAGCGCTCGATCCCTTTCAACCGGCAGAGAAAGTCCTCTTCCAGGAACAGGTCCCAGGACGCGCGGGTGCTGCTCAGGTAGTTGCCGATGCCACTGATGATGCCCCGGTCATAGATCTTGCTACCGTTGAACAACAGTGCGATGCGGTGAACAGGCGGTACTGTTTTCATTTTTTTCAGGCTTGTTCCGGGGCCCCTTCTCACGGAGGCGGTTTGCACAGACTAGGCGCGCAGACCACGAATCTCAATACGCAAAATCGCACCCAGTGTTGGTGATTTTCATAATCAGCAGGCATGGCGCCGTTGCTAGTATCGAGACACCGCCAAGAACAACAAGGACATTGCCAATGCTGTACTTCCCCGATATCGACAAGATTCGCTACGAAGGCCCTGCCAGCGATTCTGCCCTCGCCTTCCGTCACTACGACGCCGACAAAATCATCCTCGGCAAACCCATGCGCGAACACCTGCGCATGGCCGCCTGTTATTGGCACACCTTTGTCTGGCCGGGCTCCGATGTGTTCGGTGCAGGTACTTTCAAGCGCCCGTGGCAACACGCCGGCGACCCGATGGAGCTGGCGATTGGCAAGGCGGAAGCCGCGTTCGAGTTCTTCTCCAAACTGGGCTTAGACTATTACTGCTTCCACGACACGGACGTCGCCCCGGAAGGCAATTCGCTGAAGGACTACCGCAACCACTTCGCGCAAATGATTGATCATCTGGAGCGACATCAGGAGGAAAGCGGGATCAAGCTGCTTTGGGGCACCGCCAACTGCTTCAGCAATCCGCGTTTTGCCGCCGGCGCCGCCAGCAACCCGGACCCCGAAGTATTTGCCTTCGCCGCTGCCCAGGTCTTCAGCGCCATGAACGCGACCCAACGCCTGAAAGGGTCCAACTACGTGTTGTGGGGCGGTCGCGAAGGTTACGAAACTCTGCTCAATACCGACTTGAAACGTGAACGCGAACAACTGGGCCGCTTCATGCGCATGGTGGTCGAGCACAAGTACAAGATCGGTTTCAAAGGTGACCTGCTGATCGAACCCAAGCCGCAGGAGCCGACCAAGCACCAATACGATTACGACAGCGCCACCGTGTTTGGCTTTCTCCAGCAGTTCGGCCTGGAAAAGGAAATCAAGGTCAACATCGAAGCCAACCACGCGACCCTGGCCGGTCATAGCTTTCATCACGAGATTGCGACCGCCATCTCGCTGGGGATTTTCGGCAGCATCGACGCCAACCGCGGTGATCCGCAGAACGGCTGGGACACCGATCAGTTCCCCAACAGCGTCGAAGAAATGACCCTGGCCACCTATGAAATCCTCAAGGCCGGCGGGTTTAAGAATGGCGGGTACAACTTCGACTCCAAGGTTCGCCGCCAGAGCCTCGGTGAGATCGATCTGTTCCATGGTCACGTCGGCGCAATGGATGTCCTCGCCCTGTCCCTGGAGCGGGCAGCCGCCATGGTGCAGAACGATCAGCTTCAACTGCTCAAGGATCAACGCTATGCCGGCTGGCAGCAGCCGTTCGGGCAGGCGGTGCTGACGGGTGAGTTCAACCTCCAGTCATTGGCCGAACATGCCTTCGCCAACGAACTGAATCCGCAGGCCGTCAGCGGCAGGCAGGAGATGCTCGAAAACGTCGTCAACCGGTTCATCTATCGCTGATCGCCCCGGCGTCTGCGGGCGCATTAACGCTGTGACATTCGCACGACAAATCTGTGTCCGCGGCGTCTGCCGATTCTCTACAGTTCTACCAGCCCGAGACTCATCGTCAGGCAGTGTCTTTCAAACAAAAACAAAAGGACGCACCACTATGAAGAATGTGAAACGCGCGCTACTGGCCAGCGCCCTGGCGCTGCTGTCGCTACCGGTGATGGCCGATGCTGCCCACCCGAAAATCGGTTTCTCCATTGATGATCTGCGGCTGGAACGCTGGTCGCGTGACCGCGATTACTTCGTCGCGGCGGCGGAGAAAATGGACGCCAAGGTCTTTGTACAGTCGGCCGATGCCAACGAGCAAAAGCAAATTTCGCAGATCGAAAATCTCATTTCCCGTGGCGTCGATGTGATCGTCATCGTGCCCTTCAACGCCACGGTCCTGACCAATGTAGTGGCCGAAGCGAAGAAAGCCGGGATCAAAGTCGTGTCCTATGACCGCCTGATACTCAACGCGGATGTCGACGCCTACATTTCCTTCGATAACGAAAAGGTCGGCGAGATGCAGGCCAGCGGCGTGCTGCACGCAGCGCCCAAGGGCAATTACTTCCTGCTCGGTGGTGCGCCTACCGACAACAACGCAAAAGTCCTGCGCGAAGGTCAGATGAAAGTGCTGCAACCGGCCATCGACAAGGGCGATATCAAGATCGTAGGCCAACAATGGGTGAAGGAATGGAACCCGACCGAAGCGCTGAGCATTGTTGAAAACGCCTTGACCCGCAACAACAACAAAATCGACGGCATCGTCGCGTCCAACGACGCCACGGCAGGTGGCGCCATCCAGGCATTGGCCTCTCAGCAACTGGCCGGCAAGGTGCCGATTTCGGGGCAGGACGCAGACCTCGCAGCGGTCAAGCGAGTGATCTCCGGCACGCAAACCATGACCGTGTACAAACCGCTCAAACTCATCGCCTCCGAAGCCGCCAAGCTCTCGGTGCAACTGGCGCGTAACGAGAAACCCGCCTACAGCTCGCAGTACGACAATGGCAGCAAAAAAGTCGACACCATCCTGCTCACCCCGACTCCATTGACCAAGGACAACATCGACTTGCTGGAACAGGACGGGTTTTACACCAAGGCGCAGATTGCCGGGCAGTGATCATCGCCCCGTAATGCCACCTGCAGGAGCGAACTTGCTCCTGCAGGACCGGCCTCGTACCTGCCGCTTATGAGTCTCTGCCATGTCCGACTATCTGCTGCAAATGAACGGTATCGTCAAAACCTTCGGCGGTGTCACAGCGCTCAATGGCATCGACATCAAGGTCAAGCCGGGGGAATGCGTCGGGTTGTGCGGCGAGAACGGCGCAGGCAAATCCACGCTGATGAAGATCCTTTCCGCGGTCTACCCCCATGGCACCTGGGACGGTGAAATCCTCTGGGACGGTCAACCCCTGAACGCGCAATCGATCAGCGAAACGGAAGCCGCCGGTATCGTCATCATTCACCAGGAACTGACCCTGGTTCCCGACCTGTCGGTGGCCGAGAACATTTTCATGGGCCATGAACTAACGCTGCCCGGTGGACGGATGAATTACCCGGCGATGATCCACCGCGCCGAAGCCCTGATGCGTGAATTGAAAGTGCCGGACATGAACGTATCGCTGCCGGTTTCGCAGTACGGCGGCGGCTATCAGCAACTGGTGGAAATCGCCAAGGCACTGAACAAGCACGCGCGCCTACTGATCCTTGACGAGCCTTCATCGGCCCTGACCCGTTCGGAAATCGAGGTGCTGCTGGACATCATCCGCGACCTCAAGGCCAAGGGTGTTGCCTGTGTCTACATCTCCCACAAGCTCGATGAAGTGGCCGCCGTGTGCGACACCATTTCGGTGATCCGCGATGGCAAACACATCGCCACGACTGCCATGGTGGACATGGATATTCCACAGATCATCACCCAGATGGTCGGACGGGAAATGAGCAACCTCTACCCCACCGAACCACACGATATTGGCGAGGTGATTTTCGAGGCCCGCCACATCACCTGCTACGACGTCGACAACCCCCAGCGCAAACGAGTCGACGATATTTCCTTCAGCCTCAAACGCGGGGAAATCCTCGGCATCGCCGGACTGGTCGGCGCAGGCCGCACCGAACTGGTGACAGCGCTGTTCGGCGCCTACCCCGGTCGCCAGGAAGGCGAAGTCTGGCTGGACGGCCAACTCATCGACACCCGCACGCCGCTCAAGTCAATCCGTGCTGGCCTGTGCCTGGTGCCCGAGGACCGCAAGCGCCAGGGCATCATTCCAGACCTGGGCGTCGGCCAGAACATCACCCTGGCCGTGCTGGACAGCTACTCGAAACTGACCCGCATCGATGCCGAAGCCGAACTGGGCAGCATCGATCGAGAAATTTCACGCCTGCACCTCAAGACCGCGAGCCCGTTCCTGCCAATCATCAGTCTGTCCGGCGGCAATCAACAAAAAGCCGTATTGGCGAAGATGCTACTGACCAAGCCCCGGGTGCTGATTCTCGATGAGCCCACCCGAGGTGTGGATGTCGGCGCCAAGTACGAGATCTACAAGCTGATGGGGGCGCTGGCGGCCGAAGGCGTGTCGATCATCATGGTGTCGTCAGAGCTGGCCGAAGTGCTCGGCGTTTCCGACCGCGTTCTGGTGATTGGCGAAGGCCAGTTGCGGGGTGACTTCATCAACCACGGACTCACCCAGGAACAGCTGCTCGCCGCCGCACTCAGCCAGCCTGATGGCCATAACAATAATGATCGGAAATCCGCGTAAATGAACCAGGTCAAACAACTCTTCACTCGCTACAAGATGCTCGCGCTGGTGTTTGCCGTGGCGTTTATCTGGCTGTACTTCAGTTGGCAGACCGAGGGCGGATTCCTGACACCGCGCAACCTTTCCAACCTGCTGCGCCAGATGTCCATTACCGGGATTCTCGCCTGCGGCATGGTGCTGGTCATCATCAGCGGAGAGATCGATTTGTCGGTCGGCTCATTGCTGGGCCTGCTCGGAGGCGTCGCAGCTATTCTCGACGTGGTCTACCACGTACCGTTGCTGGCGAACCTGGGCCTTGTGGCCCTGTGCGGGCTGCTGATCGGCCTCGCCAACGGCTACATGGCCGCCTACCTGCGTATTCCGTCATTCATCGTCGGGCTGGGAGGCATGCTGGCTTTCCGCGGCATTTTGCTGGGGATTACCGGCGGCACGACCATCGCCCCGGTATCGCCGGAACTCGTCTACATCGGTCAGGGTTATTTGCCCCACATAATCGGCACCGGCCTGGGCGTTCTGCTGTTCGCACTGACGTTGTTCCTGACTTGGAAACAACGACGCAATCGCGCCCTTCATGGCCTTGCGGCACATTCACTGGTGCGTGACGTCGTGCGTGTGCTGTTGATCGGCGCGGTGCTAGCCGGATTCGTCCAGACCCTCAACAGCTATGACGGCATTCCCGTGCCGGTCCTGCTTCTGCTGGTTCTGCTGGGCGGTTTCAGCTACGTGACCAGCCAGACCGTGTTCGGCCGGCGCGTATATTCCGTGGGCAGCAACATGGAAGCGACACGTCTGTCCGGTATCAATGTGCAGGCCGTGAAGCTGTGGATTTTCGGAATCATGGGCGTCATGTGCGCCCTCGCCGGCGTGGTCAACACCGCTCGCCTGGCCGCCGGTTCACCCTCGGCCGGAAGCATGGGCGAACTCGACGCCATCGCCGCCTGCTTCATCGGCGGCACCTCCATGCGCGGCGGGTCCGGCACCGTTTACGGCGCCCTCCTCGGCGCACTGGTCATTACCAGCCTGGACAACGGCATGTCCATGCTCGACGTCGACAGTTACTGGCAGATGATCGTCAAGGGCAGCATTCTGGTGTTGGCCGTGTGGGTGGATGTGAGCACTCGGACTGGGCGACGTTGATCTGCTGTGTATGAAGTGATCCGCGGCAGTCTGCGTCTAGGGAGAGGCGATTTTTCGCGACGGTTGTCATGCGGCCACCGATGGTCAGCCACCCGCCGGTTTGATGAAAGCGCTGACGGCCTGAAAAAAGCTGATTTTGGCCCATTCCAGAGGCTGTAAAAACAGCGTTGGCATGTTCCAGGCTACGACTGATATGGCCCGTGACATGACCGTGCGATCGCTCAGTCAACGAACGTCACTGCTCCACTTATTGAGGTGTCCGAAAATCATATTGCTTGGTTTCGAATTCTTGAAAAGTATGAGATTCCGCAACCCACCGGCTGTGTACTCAATTAAGTGAATGGAGCCAACTCTAATCTTAGCTTTGCGCCTGGAACCGCCTCTCAACGAGCGTTAGTGCCGACCCGATGCGATTCGGAACCGGCAGCTGCTCACAATGATCGAGTCAAGTCAGACTTCTGTGTCATTCGCTCAGGTACTCGTCAAGCTTTAAAGCACTGGTTTGTCACTGCGTGCCTTGAGATTGGCTTTGAGCTGTTCGCTCATCGGCATATTCAGATTCATTCCTTTTGGAGGAATCGGTGATTGAAACCACTTGGTGTATAGCCTTACGAATTCGCCCGACTCCATGAGACGGGTAATGGTGCCATCGACCAATTGCTTGAACTCAGGATCATCTTTGCGAAGCATGCAGCCGTAGGGTTCGACTTGCAGCGCATCACCCACGACTTCGAGCGAATCGGGATTTTTGGAGTTCGCCATGAGGCCAAAAAGCAGAATATCGTCCATGGCAAACGCCACGGCACGATCATTTTCAACCAGCGCCAAGGAGTCGTCATAGTCTTTGCCCAAGACAACCTGTACGTCTAGATTGTGGTCGGTACTGTATTGGCGGAGGACCTTCTCGTTCGTGCTGCCGACGGTGCTGGCGACAGTCTTCTTTGCGAGATCGGCGTAGTTCTTTATGCCGGAGGTCTTCTTGGTCAATAGGCGCGTGCCGGTGTAGAAATGGCTAATTGCAAAAGCCACGTCCTTGCCACGCGCAGCGTTGTTGGTTGTGGATCCGCACTCCAGATCGTATGTGCCGTTGACCAGCAACGGAATGCGGGTTTGCGAAGATACAGGAATGTAAGCCACTTCTAAGTTCGGCTTGTTGAGCTTCCTGCGCACATCATCAACGATGGCATCGGTTAAATCGACTGAGAAACCCACGGCTTCGGTAGGACTGATCAAGTAGCTGAAAGGTACCGATGCCTCCCGGTAAGACACGGTGATTTTGTTTTTATCGGCAACTTTTTCGAGTGTCTGCGAGTTGGCGGGTGCCATGGCAGACAAGCCTGCGGCGAGGATTGTCGTTGCTACGAAATATGAAGTTTTCATCGGACACCCTTTAAAGTATGAAAAAGGCAAAAACATCTCAAAAACACACTGAGAAACGTAAAGGACGTGAGCACTAATGTCCGGCATGTCTACGAAACGTTATTGCAAACACTACGCCCAGGGACGGTAGATACTTTGAGCCAGATCAGAAAACCGAGTCATGTGCGAAGTCGCACAAACTCCATCGCGACGGATCGCGGGCGCTTCAGCTTAAGACGTCACGCTGCCGATTGGAGTATTTGGGGTTGCGGAAATGAGGGAAGATATTTCGCTGACACTTAGGCGCATCTAAAGCCTGCGGCTTAACGTATCGATCGATATGGGCGCCGGACGAAGAAGCCCCATCGCGAGGGGTTAGGCCAGACCTTGAATGTCTGCTCCCCACGCTGGCTACTTCAGCTTTTGGCCGACTTCTGTAACTTACCAGTGTCAGCTTTGGGTTGTTTTCTTCCTTTCGCCACCGTCAGCTAAGGGTCGATTGCTGCGCCTGGGCAGAGGCAGAAATCGGCCAAGAGGTTCCACCTCGCCAGCCACCTCAGGGACGAGCTGGTTGGGCGGCAACTGGCGAGGCGAACACATAGACAATAGCTTCCCTTGCTGAACACGCCTCACGCCGCTCATCAAATACCCCTGCTCGTCCGCCGCCTCCCTCCGCAGCTTTCGTTTAGACGTAAGCTCAACTACGGTGATTCCAAGACTGCTGTCCAACCGAGGAGCCCAGTGCATGTCCAGAATCTTCTCTCTGATGCTCGCCGGCCTGTTTCTGTACACCAGCCAGGCAATGGCAGACACCCTCAAGATCGGCGTGATCGGCGCCGGCAAACTGGACGGCAAAGTGATATTCAGCACCAGTAATCCATTCGGCGGCCGTGACGCAGGTGTCGGGCGCAAGGCGCTGGACACGGGCGTGGCCCTGGCGGATCAGCCGTATCTGCCCGGCGTGCACCTGGTGCGGGCGTTCAACGCGTGGTCTGGCTTGGGGCTCCACCTTGAGCATGGCGCGCAAAAAAACCTTGGATAATTGCATCCGCTATGCCGGCCGATCCGGTGGCACGCCGACTACTTGCCAAGTGGTGTTGGCGGAGTGCAGGCATTGAAACCTATGCAAAGCCGAGGAACGACAGGATAACCACGACGACCACCACTAACCCGACGATGTAGATGATGTTGTTCATGAAACCCACCTCTCAACCAGAATAGGACTGCGGCACGAGGGCTTGCACCTTCACGGTAGTGCAGCTTTGCTCGCAATGCCATTCAGCAAGAGACGATCGGGCAAGACAGTTTCCCTTGCTCACGGATTAGAGCCGAAAATGCTGTTGCATGGCTTGGGAGAGCAAATCCACCGCTTCATCCCCATCTGAAGACGGCGATCGGATAAACACGACCTCATGCTCCGGTATGACGGGCAAACCATCGAGGATCTGCATACTTTCCGTCACCCTGGCGCGGTCTATCAGACTGATCGCCAACCCGGCCTCCACGCAGGCGCTGACGGCCTGGTTGGACGGACTGTCCAGCACCGCGCGCCACCGGCGGCCGCTTTGTTTGAGTGATGCCACCATGGCTTGCCGATAAGGGCATTGCGCCGCATGTACGGCCAGTGGCAGCGGATCCATCGAGGCCAGCGACTTGTTTGCCGGCCCCACCCAGATAGGCGTAGTGGCGACGAGAAATTGCGCCTGCATGGTCAACTGCCCCCTGGCTTGGGCAATCACCGCGGCCTGAAGCTTTCCACGCTGGACCTGCTCACGCAGCGAATCACTGGGGGCTGTCTTCAACTCCAGCACCACGTTGGGCCAGGCAGCGGCGAATGTCGGCAGGATGTCGCGGATGACGTGGGCGGCGTATTCGTCGGGGACACCCAGGGTAATGCGTCCTGCCAGGTGGCTTCCATGCAGGTCGGCCAGCACCCGGTCATGGGTGCTCAGCAGTTCTGTCGTCGACAAAAGCAAACGCTTGCCCAGTGCGGTCAGGGAGACGGACTGATTATCGCGATTCAGCAAGCGCCCCCCGGCGACTGCCTCAAGCCGCTGGATATGCACGCTCACCGCCGCCGGGCTTTTATGCAGCTGCTCGGCCGCCGCACTGAATTTGCCAATCCGCGCCACCGCATGAAATGTACGTACCAGCTCGATATCGAGGATCGCCGTCATGATTTAATCTTCGTGAATGACTGCTGCACTTTATTTTGATTTATTAGATTAGGCCGATTTCGTAGCCTGTGGCAATGAACCAGCCCACACCGATCTCCTGTCAGCAGCAAGTCATCCCCCTCTGGCGCCAGAAGGTGCCGCTGCCGCTGCTCGAGGCGGCTTTGATTCTGACCTGGAGTTCCGGATTCGTCGGCGCGCGATTCTCGATGGACTATGCGCCCCCATTATTGGTGGTGTTTTGGCGCTGCGTCGTGGTCACGCTGATCCTGTTTCCTTTCGTCGCCAGGCAATTGCGGCAAACCTCCCCTGCCGTGTTGCTGAAAAACGCTGGCATCGGTCTTCTGGCCATGGCCGGCTATCTGGCCGGCGTCATACAAGGCATAGCCCTGGGTGTACCGGCGGGCCTTGCCGCGGTGTTCGCCAACCTGCTGCCGATGGCGGTCGCATTGCTGGCCGCTGGCGTGCTGGGGCAAAGACTGGCCTGGCAAGTCTGGGCAGGGCTGGGCATCGGCCTGGTTGGGGTTGTGGTGGTGACGCTTGGTGCGCTGGCCTGGGGTAGCGCGCCCCTCTGGGCGTATGGCCTGCCGGTGCTCGGTACGCTTTCGCTCGCCATCGCGACACTCTGGCAGAAGCATCTGCACGCCTCTGAATCGCTGGACCTCCTGCCCAACCTGTGGCTGCAATGTTGCGTGTCGAGTTTTGCATTCGCCCTGATCGAGGGCACGCAAGGTAGCCTGGCGCCGATACCCGGCATGGGGTTTGCGCTGAGCGTACTGTGGACGGTGGGATTGTCTACGTTAGGCGGCTACGGGCTTTATTGGGTCTGCCTGCGCCGGGCGACAGCCACACGAGTGGCCAGCGTCTTGTACCTGAGCCCGCCCGTCACGATGCTTTGGGCCTGGGCCATGTTCAACGAACCGTTGTCATGGCAAATGATGTCAGGCATGGCAGTGTCCGGGGTCGGCATCTGGATGGTGGTTCGGTCGGAGGCTCGGCAGGCCTGGCGGTAAAGCTGATGGATGTTGCGGGGCAGAAGATGCTCTTGCCGACAGACTGCAATCGGCTGTGGATTCAACCGATCGATGCAACACATCTAAATTCTGTGTAAGCAGAAGGAGTGTTGCAGATGGCCACGCTGGTTTACCAGCCCGGTATGACATGAAAATCCCGGTCTAGCACTGGTTATTAGATTATGTGCGCGACTCGGAAGAAATGAGGAGGACCAGATCAGTATCGCCTACGTCGACACCAGCTTGTGACAGCAAAGTAGTAACTTGGCCTCGGTGATGAGTCTGGTGGTTGAAGAAATGCATGACCAAGCCATAAAAGCTCCTGTCAGCGGGGGTTCCTTTCATGCTTGTGTAATTGTTGACCGTTCCATTTCACTTAGCTCCATTGTCACGCTTCTGGATAGTTGCCAGCAAAATAAGGAATCACGTACTCACCCAGCTCCTGAACGACTTCGTGCGCAGGGCGGCGACCGTATTTGAGATTCAAGCCGACATGGTTGACCCCTATCTCTCTCAACGTTTGCAGGTAATGGATCAGGAAACGATGGCCTGACCTGAATCCGAGATGAATAGGCGTGGCTGCTTCTTCCGGATCTGGCGAGAGATCAACATAAAGTGACTGCGAGAATGGCTTGAAACCTTGAGTCAACGACCGCCATTTTTTAATCGTCACTGCCTGTTGCACCACGTCCTGCGGATAGTAGAGCCAACCGTCGGCATGATTGGCGATCCACTCCAGCGATTGACGCGAGTGTCCCGTAACCATAACAGGGATGGTGCCCAGTAGAGGCTTGGGTAGCAGGTCTGCGACGGACAGTTCTACCCTAGACGTGGAGATCCTTGGAGACTCTTCGCTCCATACACGGCGCATCACCGCCAATGCTTCCTGAAACAATTCATGGCGTTTTTCGAGAGAGGCGTTGAAGGCCGAGAACTCGGTTGGCCGGTCCCCTGTCGCAAGACCAAGCACGAGGCGCTGCCCCGACAGTCTGTCTACCGAAGCTGCTGCCTTGGCGAGATGCAAGGGATGACGCAAGGTCGAAACGATGCTGCCCGTCGCGAGCGCGATACGGGTCGTCTGCGCCGCCACATATCCCATGAATACCCATGGGTCATAAATGTGGCCCACATCACCGAACGAAGGAACATTCAGAGGAACATCCCTGAAATACACGGCCGAAAATCCGTAGCGTTCCGCCATTTGCGCGGTACTGATCTGTCGCGCTAAATCCATCTCCGGGATAGCCCCTGCGTAGGATTCAATCGCGAAGTAAAGCCCAAGAGTCAGGTGCCCCTCGCGGTACATGGCCGAGTATCCGCGGTGATCTTTGAAGTCATGCATGTTTGACGATTGATCCAAGTGAAGAAGTGCCGCATGCATCATCCTGGCCAAGCCTGGTTGGGCAGAAGCTTGCTACATACGCAATGTATGCAGAGCAAAATACAACATACAATCCGTATGTCAATCGACAGATGTGCCCCTTCACCACAAAAAATCCCCTGCTGCTCAATCGATTTCTACGACAACCCAGCCTTCCATCGCTCCAGGTTTTACGAAAAAGCATTCGGTATGCATGCCGCTTGACATGCGTAGCGTATGTTAAATAGCATTACTAACATACGCATCGTATGAAAAATTCCGCCGCACGGACGCCATACCTTCATCACCCGCAGAAAAGTTCCAACACCACGTAAGCCAACAGGGAGTATTCATGATCGACAGTCTCGTTGGGTACCAGTCGCCCTCCATGATTTCCGACACCGCGACCCGGGAGTCACTCAATGCCTATATCACGAAAGTCCTGCAGGGTTTTTCCACGCCTAGCTCGGACGTCGCCAAGTACTTCACCGATCCGGACGTCGCGATCGCCGGCTCAGGCCTGGACGAGTTCTTCATGGGGACCGAAGCGGTACAAAATGGCGTGACGTGGGTGACCACCCTGAACATCCGATGGGAACCACGACTGGTGGTGTCCTGGATACGCGGTGACATTGCCTGGGCGCAGATCCGAATCGACGGCCACACGTTTGAAAACGCTGAGCCAACGGTCGTCCAGTACGTTACGACCGGGGTATTCCAGCGCAAGGGCGACGGCTGGATCTGGTTGTACTGGGGTGGCAGCGAACCGCAAAAAGTAGCTCGGCTGTAATCAGATACTGCCGCAAGTTCGCCCAGATCCGAGGCCGTTAACTCCTAGCATTCCTTTACAGATGGACGACAACGGTGGTCAACAAACGAGTGGATTGCCGCCTACGGCCAAGGTTCGTAATCCCCCCAACCCAGCCTGTTTACCCAACCTCGATTTCCCGTCCCCTGCCCACCATCGGTATTGCACCGGAGGCCCAGATGCCTTTTTTCAGAACCTATGCCTTTCATCTCGACAATGCTTCGCTTGAGAAGTATTGCCGACCCGCTGATTTTTTTGCCTGCGATACGTTGATGCAGGAAGAGGTCGGCGAGCTTGGCGTCCCCCACGCCAATAAAACCTGCGAACAGGATCTGCAAACGCTGAAGCCTTCAGCTAACCATCAGCCTTCTCCATTTAAACTGGAGAGAGGCTGATAGCCTTTGCCGGCTACTCCAGCTAACGCGCTCTAAACTTGGGCACTCTTTTCAGAGTGCCTTGGCCCAATCGCGCAACAAGTACTTCTGGATCTTGCCTGTAGATGTTTTCGGCAACTCGATGAACACCACGGTTTTCGGCAATTTGAAGCCCGCCAGATGTTCACGACAGAACAGGATGATATCGGCTTCCCGGGTGTTCTGATAATCGACTTTGAGCTTGATGAAGGCGCAAGGAGTTTCGCCCCACTTTTCGTCCGGACGGGCGACCACTGCGGCCTCCAGTACTGCCGGGTGACGATAGAGAACGTCTTCGACCTCGATGGTGGAAATGTTCTCGCCGCCCGAGATAATGATGTCCTTTAGGCGATCCTTGATTTCGACATAACCGTCAGGGTGACGTACCGCCAGGTCGCCGGTATGGAACCAGCCGCCTTCGAACGCTTCACTTGTCGCTTCGGTGTTCTTCAAATAGCCCTTCATGATCGTGTTCCCGCGCATGAAGATTTCGCCGACACTTGTGCCGTCCAAGGGGACCGGTTCAAGGGTTTTCGGATCGGCAACCATCAGCCCTTCCAGGGTCGGATAGCGCACACCCTGGCGCGACTTGATCCTTGCGCGCTCATTCAGCGGTTGCTCGTCCCACTGGTCATGCCAGGCGCAAACGGTCACCGGGCCGTAAACCTCAGTCAGCCCATAAACGTGTGTGACCTTGATGCCCATCTCCTCGACCGCACCGATGACTTTGGCCGGCGGTGCGGCGCCCGCCAGCATGGCGTCGACCGGATGATCGAAGGCAGCCTTGGACGAGTCTGGCAGATTGACCAACGCATTGAGGACAATCGGCGCACCACACAAATGGCTGACCCGATGTTGATGAATCAAAGTGAGGATTTTCTGCGGATCGACCCGACGCAGGAATACATGAGTCCCAGCCAACGCAGTCACCGTCCATGGATAGCACCAGCCGTTGCAATGAAACATCGGCAAGGTCCACAAATACACCGGGTGGTGCCCCATGGCCCAAGTCATCTGATTTCCCAGTGAGTTGAGATACGCCCCGCGGTGGTGGTAAATGACCCCCTTGGGATTCCCCGTGGTGCCGGATGTGTAGTTGAGCGAGATGGCTTGCCATTCATCCTCAGGCCATTGCCAGGCGAACTGTGGATCACCTTCAGCGAGGAAGGCTTCATAGTCCAGCGTGCTAACCGCGCTGCCTTCGCCGTACTCCGGGTCGTCCACATCGACAACCAGTGGCGGATGAGAGAGCAAGCTCAAGGCTTCACGAATAACAGCGTGGAACTCCCGATCGGTGATCAACACCTTGGCTTCGCCGTGCTCAAGCATGAAGGCAATAGCTTGCGCATCCAGCCGCACGTTCAGGGTATTGAGTACAGCGCCGATCATCGGCACGCCAAAGTGGGCTTCGAGCATGGCCGGGATGTTGGGGAGCATCACTGCCACGGTATCGCCCTTGCCGATACCCCTCTGGCTTAGTGCGCCAGCCAGGCGCCGGCAACGTTCATAGGTCTCTTGCCAGTTGCGGCGGATGGCGCCGTGGATCACGGCGGGATACTCACCGTAGACAGAGGCTGTACGCTCGATGAAGCTCAGCGGAGAAAGGGCGATATGGTTGACTGCCGAGGGCGCCAGGCCCGTTTCGAAAATCGACATGAGGTTATCCTGTGGGGAAATCACCAGCCTGTTTTACTGTGCTGGAAACCTCCGATGGCTGATTGTTAGCTCTGATCAGGTTTCAAAACGGCCCCGCCTGATCAACGGGGCCGCTGCGTGCAAACGCCAGGTTCAAGCAGTCTGTTGCTTGGTTTTGCGCAGGTGCGCACGCCAGGTCATGGCCCAATGAGCCGGGTCTTCCAGCGGTGCGCTCTTCAACCGGTGAATCGCCTGGTTGTGCGGCGAGGTCTTGACGATCGCCGGATTCGAGTAAGCCTCGTCGGATATGTGAGCAAGCACCGCAATCCAGGTGTCCAGCGCCTCTTTACCGTACATCTCGCCTGCCTCCGGGGTGAACGGCTCCGGTACCAGCCACGGGTGGTGACTGCTCCACATCGGATCAATACCGAAATCGCTCATGCGGTTTTGCACGTCATGGACGTCGACTCCGGTTTCCTCCTTGAGTTGCTCAAGGCTGTAGCGCGTCATCTCCATCCGGTGGCTTTTAGCCTCAGGGTGTGAACGAGTCACGCCACGAATCGCCAGCAAGCCTTTTTCCATGTAGTTGTTGGCCAGTACCGAAATGTCCGACGCCTCAGCCATCCCTTTTGCGCCCATGGCGCGGGACCAAGCGTAGGCCTTGAGGATGACCGGAACGTTGCCCCAGAACTCGCGGATCTTGCCGGCACTCTGCGGACGGTCGTAATCCAGGCTGTATCGTTCACCGTCAAAGGCCACCACCGGTGCCGGCAGGAACGGTGCAAGTTCTGCCGAACAACCATAGGCGCCCACTGCCGGGCCTCCCACTCCACTTTTCGGTGCGCCGAACGTTTTGTGGAGCATGAACATGCACGCGTCGAAACCGAGCTCTCGCGCACGAATCTTAGTCATCGCGCCGTTGAAGTTTGCATGGTCGTAGAAGCACAGACCGCCCGCTTCATGCACCACGCGCACCCACTCACGAATTTCCGGGTTGTACACGCCCATGTCGTCGGGGTTGTTCACCATCAGCGCTGCCGTGCGGTTGGACACGGCGGCCTTCAGGGATTCGAGCGACGGGTAACCGTTCTCTTCGATCATCAGGGTGATGACCTTGAACCCGGCGGCAGCTGCCGTCGCGGCGCTGCTGGGGTGCGTCTGGATGGTGGTGATGATCTCGTCACGCTGCTCCAGTTCGCCACGGGAAGCATGGTAGGCACGGGTCACCGCGCAACTGGTGTACGCCGCGTCAGCACCGCCGCCTGCCTGGAAGATGAACTGGTCCATCCCGGACAACTCGCGCAGGATCGTGTCCATGCCATGCACGACTTCGAGCGCGCCTTGCAGGGTGTCCTCGTCCTGATGTGGATGCACGTGAGTAATTTCAGGGCGCCATGCCATCGCCTCGTTGATCTGCGCGTTGTACTTCATGGTGCAGGTGCCGAACAGGCTGATGTTCATCATGCCCAGGGTCTGCTGCGACAGGCGCAAGTAGTGATACAACACCTCGGGCTCGGACAGTTCCGGCAACGCCGGTTTGCTGGAGCGCCTCATGTTCGCGGGAATCAAATCGACGGCGCTGCCGACAGCTGCTTGCACGTCAGCCTCAACGTCGGAAAAGATCACACCGCGACGGCCGGGATAGCCCATCTCCAGAATGACGGGTTCGCTCCAGACGGGAGCATGGTATTCCTTGAGTGGAGTGCTCATTGTGCAATTACCTCTTTAAGTGCAGCAGTCAGGCGCTGAATATCGGCTTGTGTGTGAATCTCGGTGACGCAGTACAGGGCGCTGGCCCCAAGCGCCGGAAAGTCGTGAGTCAGATCTTTGCCGCCGAAGATTCCGAGCGCGAGCAACTGCTTGTTGATGTCCTTCACGCTCAGCCCGGTGGCGTCGAAATTCACCACGAACTCCTTGAAGAAACCGGAAGGGAATGTCACTGCCAGACCGGGAACTTCACTCAGCAACTTCGCCGCGTAGTGAGCACGCTGCAGGATGAGATTGCCTACATCCTCGAAGCCCTTTGGTCCCATCATCGCCATGTAGACGGCATTGGCGATGGCCCACATGTAGACCGAATGACCGGTCCAGTCATTGCCCTTGTCACGCAAGCCGTAGGACGATTGTTCGAACAAGCTCAGGCCAAAACCATATTCGCCGGGCTTGGTGGTTTCGGCGATGCTGATGAACAGCGTCGGGTATTGGTGGGCGTACAGTTCTTCGTCGCGGGTTGCAATGAAGCCGCTGACCCCGCCACCACAGTTCATATGCACGCCGAGCGGCTGAGTGGTACCCACCACGATGTCGGCGCCGAAATCAATCGGTGCGGCCAGCACGCCGAGGGAGATCGGATCGACCCCAACGATGACTTCGGCACCCGCTGCATGGGCAATGGCGGCGATTTCGGCCCCTTGCTGTTCGATCACACCGAAATAAGACGGTGTTTCGAAATAGACCGCAGCCGTTTGCGCACCGATCGAGGCACGGAGGTGATCAATATCGAGCAAGCCGGTTTTCGGATCAAAGTCGACGAGTCGCACGACGATGTGGCCCGGCATTTCCACGGGTTCGCAGTAGTTGCGGATGATGGAAAGCCGCTCAGGATCGATGGCACGGACCACCGCCACTTCGCTGCGCCCGGTAATTCGGGTTGCCATGCGAATGGCGTGACCCGCAGCGCAACCCCAGCTGCGCACCGGCAGGCCGACCAGATCCATGTTCAGCAGCTCGCCGAGCTGGCTGCAGAACTCGAACCAGGCTTGATTGCGACCGTGGTCGGAGCTCGGCTCACCAAACACCGAGGTCAGCCATTCATTACGGCGCACGACTTCGTCGCACGCTGCCGGAACGTGATGCTGCCAACAGCCGGCACCCAGGAAGTTAAGGTTTTGCTCGCAGGTCTTGTTTTTCGACAACGTGCTGAGCAGATGCCGACGCAGCTCGCTCTCGTTGAGCGCCGGCGGCAAATCAATCGGACGTTGCAGGCGGTGTTCATTGGGAATTTGCTGGAACAACTCCTCAATGCTGTCTACACCGATCGAGTCGAGCATCTCCTGTTTGAGTGCAGGAACAGAGTTCGCCATGTAGGGGTGGGCGACATGATTACTCATGGGGTTATCCTCGTTTTTATCGGATGAAACAATTGATCAGGATCGAACCCTGAAGAAGACGGACCGGTCAGGCCCTGTGTGCACGCGTATGTGGCCGCTGAGCATGGCATCGACTTCGGCGTCACCCGTGTCGACGCGCAAGCAGCCGGTATCGAGGGAAAGGAGCTTGTCCATCGAGGTGATCACGATGATGTGTTCGCGCCCTGCCCGGCGGATGACCTCGGCGCTGATCTGCTGGTTGCCACGGCCGAACAAGCTGCCGTGACCGCCCAGAACGCCAACGATGATGCGTGTCTCGTACCCTTCCATCAGACGGATCAACGCGTGTTCATTGAGGTCGGCACCCACCAGCGCACCGTCCATGACCGCGTCTACGCCCAACAGCGTCGACGGCAGGCCGAGCTCAGTCATAATGCGTCGCGTGGTGGTGCCTGGCCCCAGCAGGTATAGGCAGCCGGGTTTCATGTCCCTGACAACCTGTCGGGACACGGCGTCGAGCGCCATGTTTTCGTTGGCCAAGGAACCGGCCTTGGCGTTTTGCGTCAGGTGACGTTGGTGCGGGCTGCGGGCGTAGCCATACAGCCGCGCCGACACCTGATCGTTGCGCATGGCAGCCTCGTCGATGTCCATGACCTCGGCTTCGCGAAAGCGCACCGACGAGTCGCCGGCTACGAAGCGTGCCGCAAGATGTCCAGCGTTCTGCGGATTAGTGCCGAACACGGCGGAATACATCTTCACACCCGTAGGGATACCGAGGATCGGTACGCGATCACTGACCTTTTCCAGCACATCGCGCGCGGTGCCATCTCCGCCGGCGAACAAAAGCAGATCGACCGAGGCATGCGCCATGACGAGCGCGGCATTTCGGGTGTCATCGGGCCGGCTCGCTCCCGGCGACGACGTATAGACGACAATCGGGTCGAGACCGGCGGCGCGCGCGACATCTTCGCCCAGCTCACCCGAGCCGGTGATCAGCCGGAATGGCGTCGTCGAAGCCGCCAGACGCTTGAGCGCGATCAAGGCCCGATCGCTTGAAACGGGTTGCGCACCGCGGCGCCTTGCTTCCTGCAAAACCTCGATCCCGTCGGTGCCCTTTAGCCCCACGCGTCCGCCCATTCCGGCGACCGGGTTGAGGATAAATCCCAGGGTTTTCCCCTGACCTGCGGGGTGCAGTGAAATATCGGAATCGCGCTGTTCACGCATTGCTCGGTATCCTGTGCGAAATGGCGGGGCTCCCGAGGCTGAGAGCACACAGCTCAGACTCATTGCATACGCCTCGTATGTGATACACAATACGACATACGCGAAGTATGTCAACTTACATACGCAACGAATGTTAAATTCTTTATAGGGAACACGACCGATGGCGCAGAAGCGTGCGGACATGATTGCGGAGACTCGCGGCAAACTGATCAAGGCGGCGCGAGACGCATTTGCTGCGAAGGGATATGCGGAAAGTTCGATGGACGATTTCACCGCTCAAGCGGGTCTGACCCGGGGTGCGCTGTACCATCACTTTGGCGACAAAAAGGGCTTGCTACAGGCCGTCATCGCCCAGATAGATGGAGAAATGATGGAACGGTTGTCGGTCATTATCGAAGAGGCCAGCACAACCTGGGACGGCTTCATCGATGAGTCCATCGCCTACATCAAGATGTCCCTGGAACCTGAAATCCAGCGCATTCTCTTCCTCGACGGGCCAGCGGTACTGGGCGATCCGTCGCAATGGCCGAGCCAGAACGCGTGCATCCGAAGCACCCAACGCAGCATTCAAAAGCTGATTGACGAAGGAACGATCCGCGTGGTCGACACCGAAGCGACGGCGCGCCTGATCATGGGTGCCCTGCTCGGCGCTTCCTTGTGGATTGCACATGCTGAGGATCCCCAGACCGCCTCTGAAAAAGCCGTCGAAAGTTTCCGGGCATTGGCGTCCGGATTGCTGCTGTAAGGACAAGCGACAGGCGTAACGGTGCCGCACGATGCACAGGCAGACTCAACACTTCGACGAAATCATCGAACACGCCGCATCACTGGCGCACTGGTCGCAACACTACGACAAGCTGACGCCCGGTGCTTTTCACGGTGCCCTGCAGGACGTGCAACTGAACGGCGTCCGATTGTTCCGTGAAACCCTGAGCAGCGCTGTTGCCCAGCACACGCACACGCCTGCCCAGTGCATAAACCTGCTGCTGCCGGTGAACCTGCCGAGTCAGCCCAACGTGGCGCCGAATCGAAGCCTTCTTGCCGACGGGCTGAACTTCCTGCCCTACGACGACGATTTTTTCTTCGTCACACCGCCGGACACTGACTACATTGTGGTTTCGTTAAATTGCCAGGTGCTTGAACAACTGTTGGTCGCTGAGGACGTTGAACTGTTCTACCGTCGACCCAGGGGTTACGGGATGAAGCTGTGCGCCGGGGGTCTACAAGGTGCCCAGGTTGCCATGACCGGCCTGCTTGATCAGCTCCAAATCCTTGACGACCTCAATGATCAAGCCCTTCAGAACTGCGTACTCGATACGCTGCTCGACTTGCTGGAGCCGCAAAACCCGGTGCGCTTACAGGGACTGGGCGGCAGCCACCAGCACATTGTCAAATACTGCCATGAGCGCGTGCTGCAAAGCCCTGCAGGGGAATCGCTGTCGATCCTGGACTTGTGCAGGGAGTTGAAGATCCCCCGCCGCACGCTGCATTACAGCTTCGAAAAAATCGCCGGCAGCTCGCCTCTGACGTATCTGCGCGCCGTCCGTTTGAACGCCGCCCAGCGCAGCCTTACCGAGCACCCGGCCCCCAGCGTCGCCGATGTGGCGTACCGCTGGGGGTTCACCCATCAAAGCTATTTCAGCCAGGAGTACAAACGCCTGTTTGGCCATTCACCCTCGGCCCAACGGCGTTGATAGTCGGCCCAGGTTTGCGGTGCATAACACGATCGACCCACAGCAGAAGCAACGCCGACAGGCACATCAGCGCCCCCCCCAAAAACTGATCCAGTTGAGCACTCATGTTCCCGACATCGTGCATGTGCATCATCGAGTGACCGTGCATGGGATACAGAGGTGGACTAAGCAGCAGCATCACACCGACCAGCACTTGCGGTAGCGCCACCCCCAGGCTGAAGCTCCACTGCTTGCGCAAGGGAACATCCGCGCGCTGGCAATAACGCCCCATTACCCGGCACAACCACAACCCACTCACGGCCATGGCCCATTTCATCAGCGCATACAGCGTGGCATCGTCCATCAATCGTTGATGCAATTGCGGCAGCATCCATACGCCGCTCATTGCACCAAACGCGATCACCACCCAAATTCGCACCGCCCTCCCTTCCTTTGTGAAACCCGCTTCACTGGCCGGCTCCCGGGCGACGGCAAACAGTAAAAGGATCGGCGCCAGGTGATGAATCAAGGCGCTTTGCAGGCAGTGCAGCCAGACGCTGTGGCGCGCAGCGGCGTCCAGCGCCGGCTGCATGCCCAGCAAAAACACCAGCGCAGCACCGCCCAGCAACAACGGTTGACGCTTCCAACCCTTAGGCCCTCCGCTCACCCAGCAAACAAACACGGCTATCGGCAATAACTCCAGCCAGGCCCAACTCGAAAATCCAGACATGACAACCACCCTCGACCCAAGCGCAGAGCGCTTGGGCATTCATCGATAGAGACCTGATCAGTCGTTGTGTTTGCAGCAACTGGCCGGCTGACCGTCCTGGACACTGGCGTGGTCCCTGCTCGCCGGCAAGTCCATGGCCGGGTTGCCGTTGAAGAAGTTATTGGGCTTGAGTTTGAACCCGACGTATTCCACCGGCATCACCGGGAAATCCTCCGGTTTGCAGATGTGGGTATGGCCAAAGGTGTGCCATACCACCAGATCCTGGTTCTGGATCTCGCGGTTGTTCTGCGTGTACAGCGGGAGGCCGTCACCCCGATGCTGGTTGGGGTAATCGCCGGAGCCGTAACGCTCGCCGGGCGCGTAAGGCGTCACCCACAGGTGCTTGCTGGCAAACCCTGCACGTCGACCAAACGAGCTGTCGGGTTGGGCGAGCATGACCGGATTGTGCTCGGCCATCAGCTTGTAGCCGGGGTGATTGCCGACGGCGTTCTTGACGTTCGGATTGATGATTTTCCAGAAGCGCCCGGTCTGGCCGTTGGCCTCACGGGCGGCGTCCAGCTCATGGGTAAACGTGGTGGTCACACTGTCGAAGACGTTGCCCCAGGTATTTCCCTCGCCTTGCGGGCGCGACTGGAAATTGGTTTCGGTCACAGAGTTGTGCTCGCCATCCACCATCATGTGCAAACGCGCACTGAAAAAATGCTGGTGGGTCGGGCCATAGAACTCGGGCGTGACCATGCCGCCCCCGCTGGCGGGGCGTTGACCGGGAGCCAACGCGGCGGTCTGGATGATCCCGGTCAGCTTGGCTTCGAGTTGAATCGTACCGTCCTGATAGAGGTACCAGAAAAACCCGTAGTCGTAGTTGGCCACGGTGCAGAAGAAGCTGATCACCAGGCGCCGGGAGCGACGCATTTCGAACACACCGGTACGAAACTCATAGTGTTTCCACAACGTGCCGTAATCTTCCTCGTGCATGCAGATAGCGTTCTTCATGACAAAAGGTTCGCCCTGATCATTGACCGAAGGCACATCGAAATAACGAATCGCCCCCAGGCAATCACAGCCCAGCTCCAGTTGGTTGGCCAGACGACCGAGCCCGTATTCGCCGCCATCGAACGCGCATTTCCAGTAATGATTGAGCTCGTTGTCCGAATAGGGAACGCCCATGTCGGTGACACTGGCGCGATAGAGGATCGGGCGCACGACGTCACCGTCCTTGTAGCCCAGTTGGTGCAGAACCAGACCTTCGCGCGGCGTGAAGCCGACGCGGAACTCCCAGTTCTGCCAACTCACTTTCCAGTCATCGACGGTGAAGCTCACGCCCTCGGGCTGCGTGATGTGCAACGGTTTGAGTCCGTCACGCGGCTGGCCCAGGGACGCGGAATCGTAGTTGATCGTGGCTTTGGGAATCGGCGTCAGACGACCGTCGTCCAACAGCTCGATGACCTCGCCTTTGTTCAGGTCGATGATAGCAACCAGTCCTTCGATCGGGTGGGCGTAACCGTTGTCGGTCAGCTTGTCACGGTAGAACGCGACACCGCGCATCAACCGCTTGCCCTGATAACGTTCATCATCGCCGAAATGCCCGAATGACCAGGGATCGATCTGTACGTTTTCAATATCGGCATCGGTGAGGCCCCGGCGCTTGACAGCCGCACGCCACGCGGGGTCGTTTTGCACAGCTTCCACGCACAGGTCGAACTCCTCAATCATGATCGGTGCATGACCCTGGGTTTCAATGTCGACCGCTTGCCAATCGACAAGGGTTTGGCTGTTCAAATCAACCAGCGCTTCGAAGGTGTTGCCCGTCAATTTGTCCAGCACCAAGGCAAATGCACGCCTGGAAAATGCCTGGTCTGGCACATGGGCCAATACCTCACGCTTATCCGGCTCGGCGAGATGCAGGTACGGGAAGCGGCATTTGTCGTGAAGGTTTTTTTCCCGTTTCAGGATGCTGCTCGCCAAAGCAAGCTCCTCTAGCGAAAGCGGGTCAAGCGGGTGGGTCGCGGTGGTTATTTTAAGATTAACGTTCATGCTTCGTACTCTTCCAGTCAAATGTACTTTTGGGTTTAAAGGCATTCAGACGATGAAGAAACTGCAGCACTGCGGTAAGTCGGCCTATAAAGACTACGACCAACTACCGCAGGCGCATTAACACAAATTGGCAGAAACATAGCGGGCACTCGCCAAACTAAAAGAGCTGGCATGTTTCTGGCTTTTTAATCGCTCAAGGCACAGCGGATAAATGATCCGGCAACGCTGCGGTCAGGTCGGCAACCCTCCTGCGCGTTCCAGTTATCCAGACTTTAGTCATCACTTCGCACTATCAAAGAGCAACCTGCACTAATGCGGTGCTTACAGCGTCCGACGGACTGTTGAATTAATTGTTCTTTGAACGGCCTTTAATCACGCCGTAAAAGAACAGCACCACCAGAAGTAATGGCGTTCCGTTCACCCAAGCGGATTCACTGCCGGTCAGCAGCCCGTAGTTCTCATAGATCAAGTAAACCGCCACGCTAAGCCCCGCCAGTGCAACCAGTGGGCTGACCAAGACTTTGAGATACTTGCGAGAGCTGACTTTCTTGAAATGGGCAACCACTGCCAGCGAAATGAATGCCTGAAGCCCGATGAGCCCAATCGTTCCCAAAGCCAGCGTCACCGGGAAAAGGAAGACAAACGCGTCGTAACCCAGCGACGATGGGACGGCGATGCAGACAGCAACCACCACCGTTACTAGAAGGCTCGCATTGGCCGGGGAGTTTTTTTGCGGATGAATGTTCGATAGCACACGCGGCAAATGTTTATCTTTGGCCAGCACATGCACGTAGCGAGTGGCCGCGTTGTGCAGCGACAACAAACAGGCAAAATTGCTGGTGCACAGCATGATCGAAACAAGGGTGGCCGTTGTGCCTCCCAGGCGTGTCGAGAACAGGTTGATGATCAGTTCGCCTTGCGCCGATGCCGCTTCGCCCTTGATCGCTTCTACCCCGATGCCACCTACAATCAGCCAGATAATCACAAAGTAAGCGACAGCCACCAAGGCTACTGCGAGACGCGTGGCACCCGGAATGGATTTTTCCGGCCGCTTGGCTTCCATCGCATACAGCGCTGCGGACTCGACACCGAGGAACGCTGCCAGCGCGACCATCATTCCGACCCCGAGGCCGGGCGACGTTATTGCATCAATCGATACCGCTTCAACTGGAAACGCAGCGAGGCCTTTATCCATGAAAATGGAGATACCGAGCAGAAACAGCATGAAGAACTCAGCAAGCACCAATGGCACCAGGATCTTCGCGGCAAAATCAATGTTCGCCCGGCCGAGATAAGATGTCAGCGCCATGAGCAACAATGTCCATGACGTCCAGCCAATATCCACGCCAAATGTTTGCAAGGTCAAATTGGTGTAGTAGCCCGACACAATGGCCAGGGCAATGGTAATTGCCAGGTAGGACGCCAATGCTACCCATGCCGCGCCCGCGCCAACTCGCGGGCCAAACACCACCGATAGATACTTGTAAAACGCGCCTGCACCCGGGATCGCGCGAATTAACTCGCCATAGCCGACCGAGAAACAAACCATCAAGAATCCGGCCACCAAAAATGTTCCGGCCAGCCCCGGACCGTTGCCGAGTTGAAAGCCGATGGGCGCGGCTGTGAGAACAGCGCCCAAAGGTGCGGCGGCGGCAATCACCAACAATGCGATCTGATAAGTACCCAGGTTGCCCTTCAGCTTTTCACTGACTATAGGCGCCTCTTCATGCAGGGATTCGGTTAGCTCTGTCATCACAAAAGCTCCACTCTTTTATTGTTATGGATCACGCCAATGGGTCGATGCAGTAGCGTCCTTGCTGAAAACCCAACGTGGGTTACATCCCGATGCTGACTGTCTCAGGCAGCGTGCTGGCACCATCGATCACGATTTGCGCACCGTTGATGTAACTGGACTCGTCGGACGCGAGGAATGCCGACAACTCACCGACTTCATCGGGCCTGCCCAGGCGTTTCATGGGAATGGCTGTGGCCAGTTCATCAAGAACCGACTTCGGATCGTCCGGATTGACTTGCCTGGCGACCTGCTCCGCCATCGGTGTCCATATGAAGCCCGGGCAAATGGCATTGACCCGAATGTGATGGGGAGCCATTTCCACCGCCAGCGCCTTGGTGAAGCCAATCAGCGCGGACTTGGACAAGGCATAGGCCACCTCACCCGGATCGGCCGTCAGGTCACCGGTGACGGACGACATGACGACCACCGCACCGCCGCCGGAGTTGATCATGTGCGGCAGAACCGCCCGGGCGGTATGCCATGCACCTTTGACGTTAACGTTGATGTGCAAGTCGAGATCGGCATCGCTGGAATCCAGAAACTTCGCCAGTCGGCAAACGCCGGCATTGCAGACCAGCGCATTCAAGCGGCCAAAACGCTGCATGCCTTTTTCGGCAATCAGGCGCATGGCCTGCGGATCGGTCACATCACCGACGTGCGCAAGTACTTCCACGCCGTAGGTATTTTGAATCTCTGCTGCCACTTCATGGATAGACTCATCAAGATCAACCAGGATCAAGCTGGCCCCATATTTTGCGTAGATGCTGGCATGAGATTTCCCCATTCCTTTTGAAGCCCCGGTAATCAAGGCCACTTTCCCGTTCAACTTACTCATGATGTCCTCCGGTTTTTTTGAACAAAAAAATCCCGTCATGCCCGGGTCGTGTCCCCGGGCATGCTGTTTCACAATCAGGTATTAAGTAATTACCGTCGAACGATGGTTTTTAAGTGTTTCGGACGGCCGTTCGCCAAACAGATGTTTGTAATAGACGCTGAACATGCCCATATGCCAGAAGCCCCAATTGGCGGCCACTTCACTAATCAAGGTTGGCTTATCGCTGGAGACAAGTTCCGCCCTGACGCCGTTCAAACGTATGTAGCGCAGATAAGTCACGGGGCTGATACCCAAGACTTTGTTGAAGGCATAATGCAGCGAACGATGACTGGTGCGCAGCCCCTCACACAAATCGGTCACCGTTAACGCTTCACTTTTTCTTGAAAGAATATAATTGCGTGCACTGTCTACAACATGGCGATGAATGAACTGCTCTGCGTGAGATTTCTTCGATACGGGCAAGTCTGCTGTCATGCCAAGGAGCAATTGCATGATGTCGAAGGTGAGTTGTTTTTTGGCTGACGCCGATTCGAGAATTGAAGGGTTGTCCTCGACGGCACGGAAAAAGTTATCAAAGCCTTGCCGGAAGGCTGCACATTTTTCGGGCGCCAGTGCACTGACTTCCTTGGTCAGCGCGATGACACTCTTGTCATCAAACTCATCATCCAGCGAGTATTTCCTGAAGGCTTCAACATCGACGGATGCACCATAAATATCCGAATAGCCGGGGGTCTTGAATTTGAGTTCGGAATCCGGCCGGAGAAAGAACACGGAATCAATGCAATCGAGCTCTTTACCGCACCAGTAACCGTGGCCGCGCAACGCGATGGGAATGCCCAAGGCAAACTTGCCAGGCAGGGTTTGCCCATGTTGATCCACCGCTTGATTCATCACCTCACGGAAAATCTGCACCACACCCACGGAAATTTCAGTGACCGAACCTGCGAATTGCCCCGGGCTTATCTGCAGGTACTCTTGCTGCCACTCCGACAAAGAGTTCGCCAGCACATTGGCGTCGGTGACAGAAACGCTCTGTAATCCTGCTTGCTGAGATTTTTGCTGGACCGGTTGCGATCTCATGGCATATCTCCTGGGCGCATCAGTGTTCTTTTTATTATTCGAATGGCGGCTTTACCGACTATCGAGCCTGTGCCTCGCGTCCTATGCTCAATGGCTACAGTTTCAAATTTACACGATGCTTATTGAGCCGGGGGGCAAGGGGCCCGAGATTGCGCATTTTTTTGATAGCCGCGTCATCCGGTTGCAACGGCGGCACCACTCACTGCCCCCTCGTTCTCCCAATCCGCCAGATCAACCGGATGACTCTGCACATACCTGCCAACGGCATCGTCTAGCGTGGGAAAATCCGTGCCTCCCCCAGTGACGTGTAAACCCCGAATCGCTTGAACTCACCTTGACTGGGGTCTTTCATCTCGGTCACGCACAATGTGATGCCCGCTGCGCGCTGGGTTTCTTCCACTTCGACCAGAATGTCGGCCAAGCTCACATCCACGTAGGTTCTGGTCCGCGCCGCGTAGACGCGAGACAGTAGGTCGGTGTCGGCGAAAGAAACCAGCGCCACGGCGCAACCGACAATCAGCATGGGAACGATATTGGCGTTGGTAATCCAAGGGATGGTAAATCCCGGCATCCCTTGTGGGAGAGAGTCGAGGACCGACAGCCCGGAGCTTGCTGCAAGGTCCGGCACAGCCAAGCCAGACTTCTTTCTCCCGAGGCATCTCTTGGCTGAATTTTGCAGTTGCTGAACGTCAACTATGGGTCGATGGCTGTCCTTGGTGTCAGACAACAATCGCCCAAAAACACTCACTCACCCATGCCGCCACTAATCATAAAACGGCTCAACCGACATCCGGCTCCCGACAAAAAAGCTGTCTGCGACCAAGCGCAGCGGCTGGAGATCCAGGTCGCTGGCCTTGTCGCCAATCAGCTGCTGAAAATGTCGATACACCGCCGCGTACTCGCCCTCCTCCGATACAGCCTGGCGCACGCCGTCGATACTCAACAGTGCGCCGCCGTTGTCCAGTCGCAGGATGCCTTCGGTGCAGCGAATCTCGATGCTCCAGAGTTCGTCATGACCGTGGTCGAAATCGAACTCCGCGCGGACATCGAGGTGGCGCGCGTCGGACATTTTGATGGACGCGGCGATTGGCGACTGGCAGTTGCTCGGGACGCGCAGTTCGGCAGACTCGACAAACAGCGGCAGCGCCAGCAAATGGGTGGCAATCGACAAGGCGTTGATGCCGGGATCGAAGACGCCCAGGCCGCCGGGTTGCCAGATCCATGCCTGGCCGGGGTGCCACTTGCGCACGTCTTCCTTCCAGTCGATCTGTACGCTTTGCAGGGTGCGGGTGGCCAGCCAGTCACGGGCGGCTTCGATGCCGGGCGCGTAGCGTGAATGCCAGGCAAACAGACCGCTGACGCCTTGCTCACCGACCTGATTCACCAACGCCATCGCTTCGCCCAAGGTGGCGCACGGCGGTTTTTCGACCAGCACGTGTTTGCCGGCGGCCAGCGCTTGTCGCACCAGCGCGAATCGTCCTTGCGGCGGTGTGCAAAACGCAATTGCATCCACCGGCGGACCGTTTTCGAGCAGCTCACCCAGAGACTGAAAGTTCTCTACCCCGGCGCAGGGCTGCCCTTGCGTTGCGACAGCGACCAACTGGAAGGCAGGGTTGGCGTTGATAGCGGGAACGTGTTGATCCTGGGCAATCTTGCCGTAGCCCACCAGACCGAGACGGATTGGTTGCATCAATGACTCCTGGTTTTATTCTTGTCTTGAGAAGCGGATCAGCAAGAGTACGTTTGTCTGCCGGGGAAGTCATCGAGGATGTGCCGGGTTTTCGTGATCATTCCCTTCGCGCACAAAACGTCTGACCTCAGCCTGTATGGCATAAGCCGGCGCCTCCACCGCATTGAAATCCTGTGTATAGCGCTGGGCAAAACCTTCTACTCCCCATTCCTGAAACTGCTGCACATGCTTGAGTTCATGAGCCCAGAGCACGACGTTCTGTTCTGCGGTCTGGGCATCCCGAAAAAGGATGATGTCGATCAGCGTCACGGCACCCACATCGGGGTTTTGCAGCATGGCAGTGGCGGCGCTGAACTGGCCGATGTCGCTGACTTTGTAGTGCGCGGTATCGAGAATGCCAGGGGCGTACCAGCGCAGCAGTTGCTCGCGGATGTGCGGTGGCATGGGTTGAAGGCCGGCGTTGGCTGCCTCAGCGCGGGCCTGGGTCAGCCACAGCGCCAGGGCAGGTGCCGCGATCTGATAGATGCCGTCAGGCACGGGGCCGAGCACCTGCCCGAGGTCTGGCAGGCAGATGCAGCCGTCCAGGCACACTTGTTTCTCGCCAGCCGGACAGGCGTTGTTCTGGGCTGGCACTTCAAGCGCCAGGCAAAGAACCAACAGCGCCACCAGGCGCGTGGTGATAGACGGCATTCGGACCTCCAGGGACGGAAGCAGCGCGATCAGTGGATCACAAGTGATCGACGCCACGCACCCATTGGCGCCCCCTCCTAAACAACAGCCTTCAGATGCAAATGTATCCAGACCGCCATCGCCGCCACGGCCATCAGAACCAGGATGCCTTCACGCTTGAGCATGTGCCAGGGCAACCGCCCGACCTTCAGCTTGATTGCTCGCAATGCCCGAGCGCCCAGCGAGACCTTTCCGCCACTCAGCGCTGAATTCGTGAAATAAATCGTGCCGAGGAACACCACCACCGGGCTGACCCACCGCAGCCACGGCACATTACCGGACCAGGCGCACGCCAAGGCTGCGGGCACTGCACTGGGCAGTATGTGTCGAAGCACCAGGAGCCCGGCGCCTTGCCGGTACCAACGGCGCGGGAGCAACCATCGGCTAAGCAGCACATCCAGCCGCCCCGCTGCCACGGCCACCATGGCCCAAAACTGGTAGGCCTTCATGCCGAACCACATCAATACCGGCATCATCAGCGGCAGTATAACCACGGAGGCCAGCCCATTCCTTTTCGCCGGCACAGCAAGCAAGGAAGAAACAACCAAAGCGGACAGCGTCAGCCACAGGAAAAGATAGACCCCTCGATAGCTTGAGGCCGGCAACCAGTCCCGCCAGTTGTCGAGTGGTTGCAGCCCAAGACGTTGGGGCACCTCGGGGTATTGGTATTCGATGGTTTGAGCGAGCTGCGTAAAGCGTTGCCAGTCGAGGCCGGTAAAGTAGTCGGCCATTCCACGACGGCGGTGGTCACTCATGGGTTTGAGCAGCAAGGCGGCCGCCTGCCCATGGATTTTATCGGCGTCGAATCTGGCCAGATCGCCGCGTACGGTCTCCTCCATGGCTTGCACCTCGCACCGTCGGATCAGTCTGTCCCAACGCCAATACTCGCAAGGAAGGGTGCCCTGGGCCTCGTCCCACCCCATGACCTTGCACACGCCATCGAAGAAGGCTGGCGACCATTGCGGGGCGGATTCGAGCCAATCCAGTACGCTCTGCTCGAATTGCTGGCGGCGCTCGAAAGGTATTAGCCAGTCGCTGGCCATCCAAACGCGCAGCGCGTCCACGAGCTGACGGTCTTTACCCTCGGCCAACCACTGCTGCATTTGCCCCATGGACGGTTCCGGTGGGCTGATGGCCGATGTGATATCGAGGCGTTCCAAGGAGATGGCTAGCGGGGAGACTTCCGCTGGCTGGGGGCATTCAGGGGTTGGCGCGCTGACGGCGATCGGGGCCTCAACAACTTCCTCATCCGCCTGCGCGCGCCAGCGAGCCTCGGCCAGCGAGGCTTCATAGGCTTCACGCAGGCGCTGGAACTCATCGGGGTTTTCGTCCGGGCGGTGGGTTTTGAGCAGCCGCGCATAGGCACGCTTGATGCTGCGTTCGTCCGCATCCGGGGTAAGGCTGAGCAATTGCCAGTGGTTCATGGTCGCTTAACCCTCTCGCTCGAAATGAGCAAGGCGTTGAGTAATGTCGCTGCGGGCTTCGCGTATCTGGCGTTCGTCCTGAGTGTCGAGCATTTGCTGGAAATGGTTCGCCAACCCGGCAATAAACTGCCGGCCATCGCCGAGGCTTTCCTGATACAAGCGGTCCAGTCGGGCCAGCAGCAGGGTGTTGATCTGCTGATCGCGGGGGTGCACTTTCAGCGCTTCGAGGGCAGCCAGACGCTGGGCGACTTCTTCTGGAGCCAGTACACCCGGGTTGTTCTCGATGACCAGCCGGCGGGTTTCGCCGTTGATCGGCAGGTGCACCTGGGCTTCGAGCAAACCGTTGTTGTCGTAGGTGAAGCGGACATCCAGGGTGACTTCACCGGCCTTGCGCGGCGGCACGGAGATTTCCAGCTCACCGAGGAAAATATTGTGACTCACCAAGCGGTTTTCGCCCTGATAGATACCGAGGTTGACCACCTTCTGGTTGTCACTGAGGGTCGATACCGTACGGGAGCGGCTCACCGGCACCACGGTGTTGCGCTCGATGATCGGCAAGTAGTGGCCGCTTTGGAAACCGGCACCTGCCTGCACCGACGTCTCGATTCCCAAGGTATAAGGGCACACATCGGTGAGCACCACTTCTTCAAGGGAGGCATGGCGCGCCAGTAGCGCCGCCTGAATGGCCGCACCCTGCGCGACCACTTCGTCCGGGTTGAGCTGCATCGCCGGGATTCGCCCGAACAGCGCCGCGACCAGCTTGCGCACCAGCGGCATGCGCGTTGTGCCACCGACCAGCAATATTTCGTTCAGGTCCGCGACCTTGATCCGGGCGTCGCGGAGCGCGCGTTCGATCGGGGCGCGCAAGCGGTCCAGCAAGGGACGGACGATGTCCGCAAGGTCGGCCTGGGTCAGTTCAATGCTCCACTCACGCGCTTGCTCGCGAAGGGTAAAGCGTGCGAGCTGCGCCTGCCCCAGAGCGTGGCGAACCCGCTGCGCTTCTCGCCGCAACCGCTGTGCGGTGGCAGGGAGGGCCGTGTCTGGCAGGTCAGCGGCGCCGATTTTAGCGATGAAAAACTCCACGAGCAGGTCATCGAAGTCTTCACCGCCAAGGAAATTGTCCCCCGCGCTGGCGCGAACTTCCATGACGCCTTCGAACAGCTCCATGACGGACACGTCAAAGGTGCCACCGCCGAGGTCGAACACCAGGAAGGTCGCCTCGTTTCGCTGTTGAAGCCCATAAGCCAGGGCTGCGGCGGTGGGTTCGTTGACCAGTTTTTCGACTTTCAGCCCCGCCAGTTCGCCGGCGATACGCGTAGCCTTGCGCTGAGCATCGCTGAAATACGCAGGCACGCTGATCACCGCTTCGTGAACAGGCTCGCCCAAGGCACGCTCGGCGTCGGCCTTGAGACTGCGCAGCAGCATCGCCGAGAGTTCTTCCGCGCGGTAGGCGCGCCCGCCGAGTAGGGTTTCACGGGCGCTGCCCATGTAGCGCTTGAACAGAGACGCGGTGAGGTGCGGGTGGGTGTGCAACCGCTCGCGGGCGATATCCCCGACCACCAGTTGGCCATGGTCGTCGAGGCCAACGACGCTCGGCGTGAGAAGGTTGCCCACGGCATTGGGGAGTATTCGGGCACGTTCGCCATCCCAGGCAGCCACGAGGCTGTTGGTGGTGCCCAGGTCGATACCAATGATCACAGTCACTTTTCCTTAAATGACGCGGCCGGGCAGCAGAGCGCATGGGTCGCAAGGTCAGTCATTACAGTCGTACCGGTGGTACGCAAGTCTATGGCTGGGGATATCGGCAACGCTGGCGCTAGCTTTAACATGCTCGAAGACGCGACGAAGCCCTCTCACTCCCTGGGCCTCGCACGCAAACCTCTGTCATCATTGAAGAACTGACAAGCCGGGTACAAACATGAATCGTCAAAAAAAAATAAAGCAGTTATTAAAGGCTCACGCCAAAAAGGCCAGCGCCAAACTGGCACCGAAAAGCAAGTCGAAATACATCAGCAAGGCTGACCGGTTGAAACTGGATGCTGAACCCAGTCAAGACTCAGACACTTCCCCTGAGAACTGATCTGCCTGGCTTGAACACCACCAACGCTATGGCAATGCTTTACCGCTCTCTGCAAGCGTGTGCCGCCGGCAGGATCGAGATCGCCAATGCGACACCGGAATGCCAGGCGAAGCTCGATGCTGCGGGAGCGTTGATGTCTCTGTGTAGGTTCAATCAGCCGTGTCAATAACCAACACCGCGAACTCCACCGGCTGCCCTGATGGATTCGCCTGTCACCCAGTGCGAGTCGTCGGACGCCAAAAACACGGCCAACGGTGCGATATCTTCGGGCTCGCCGAAGCGGCCCAACGGAGTTCCCGCGAGAAGTTTTACGCCCAACTCACCGGCAAAATTTCCGTCTGTCGCGGGTGTGTTCGTGTGCCCGGGCCGGATGGCGTTGACCCGGATGCCACGCGGCCCCAGCTCCCTGGCCAATGCGAGGGTCAAGGTATCGACGGCGCCCTTGGTCGCCGAGTACACACTCGAAGCCAGGTAGGGATCGGTGCTGAGAATTGAGCTGATATTGATAATGCTCCCCTTGGGTCCCAGCAGTTTGACAGCCTCTCGCACCGAGAGAAGGTAACCCAACACATTCAGATTGAATTGCTTATGGAAGGCTTCCTCTGTCAGGTCATCGATCATCTGGAACACCGCGACACCTGCGTTGTTGACCAGGACATCCAAGGTCCCGAACTTCGTCCGGACCGTGTCAAACAGGCGCACAACATCGGCCGCCTGGCTCATATCAGCCTGTAGGGCGAAGGCTGAGCCGCCACGCTCCGCAATGTGAGCAACCACCGCATCGGCGTCGCCCTTACTCGAGGCATAGTTGACGATGACTGTTGCGCCCTGCGCACCCAGTGCCTTGGCAATACCGGCACCTATGCCTTTGGACGCACCAGTGACAACCGCTATTTTTCCTACGAGCTTCATAAAGTGACCTTCTTTAAGTTAAGTGATATCGCATCGAGCGTTCGCTGCTATCGCGTCAACAACGGGAATGCAACGAACCTCGTGTCATCAGTATTCCGGCAACGAAGGGGCGGACGTTTGCCGGTTACTCGCGCATCCTTGCCTATTCTTCTCAGCTGGCTTGCTATGCCCCGGCATTTAGCCCACGGTGGGCAGCATGGAAAAGTCGATGGCAGAACTGCGCAGTATCGTGATGCGCGCGCAAGACAAGTGGACGGAAACCGGATTGCCCCGGGTGGCGATGGTCCGGGCCGAGGCTTGTGCATCTCAGGTTTATCAGCCGATGTTGCATCTGGTGCTCCAGGGCACCAAGACCCTGTCGATAGGGGAAGAGGTTTCCCGGTACACGGCCGGCAGCTATTTTCTGGTGCCTGTCGATATACCCGCTACGGGCCAGATTCACTCCAGCGCCGCGGATCAGCCCTATCTCGCGATCAGCCTGACCCTGAACCCCGACGTGATCGCTACACTGCTGATGGACGAAGGCAAAGCGCCACGGGCAGCGCAAAATTCGTGTTTTGAAGCCGTGCTCGCGTCTGCTGAAATGATTGACGCGTGGCTACGCATGATGCGGCTGATGGATCGACCGCACGAGGCTGCACTACTCGCCCCGATGATTGAACGTGAGATCTTGTTCCGCGCCTTGCAGGGCCCCCTGGGGGGTATTCTCCGTGACGTTGCACGGCCAGATGGCCGGATGACGCAGATCCGCCGTGCCACCCAGTGGATACGTGAGCACTACACCGAGCCTTTTCGCGTCGAACCCCTCGCGGTCATGACCGACATGAGCGTTGCAGCCTTCTACAGGCATTTCAAATCCGTGACGGCCATGACCCCGATTCAATACCAGAAGCGCTTGCGCTTGCTGAGGGCGCGCTGGTTGCTGCTGTTCGATACGCTGGATGCCACGTCCATCGCCTACCAGGTGGGTTATGAAAGCGCCTCGCAATTCAATCGCGAATACGCGCGACTGTTCGGGCTGCCGCCTGTGCGGGACGCGGCGAGATTCAGGTCTCCCCAGCCCGTAATGAGCCCTGTCAGTGAGCTGACGACAGCCTCTTGAGCAACAGTTATCGGTCCTGGAGATCGGTAATCACCGTCCCGGCAATACTCTGGGCAAATCCACCACCGAAGACCTGCGCCGGGGTTGCAAAACCCGGCCGCCGTTCGCCATTCAAAACCCGGCGCGCTGCTTCGACGGCGGCCAGTGGCGTGAAGGAATAGCCATTCATCGTTTCAATGACCGAACGTGCGATGACGCCGTCTGCTCCTGTAACCTCCACCGCCGCACGTGCCCGATGGCCATCCCTTTCCTCTGCGGTGGGGCCATCAGGAAGTAGCGACAGGTCGCCTTCGGGGAACGCATCGCCAGAGAGATGCACGAACATCGCAATATCAGGGATACCAGTCGAATGCCAGCCCGTCACCAGGTCACCGAAAGACAGCGGCGCGCAGAGGACCGGTCCCTCACCAAAATCAAAGTGACGTGGCTGGGCCTCAGGCGTTGCAACGAGTTCGCCATCGACCCTTGCGAGCACGCCGGCACCGATGATTTCGCTGACGCTCCTGGCCGAGCCACGGGACATCGACCCTGGGACCTGAAGCGCGATGTTCAGAGCGCGAGGCTGTTGGACCCGCTGAGCGACGTGCACCGCCAGCGAGTCCGTAGGGACAACGTCCCAGCCGACGCCTGGCAACAACAGGGTCTGTGCCCTGGCCGCTTCAACGTGCAGCGTTTCGGCCAGCCGGTAAACGTTGATCTCGGCGGTAATGTCCAGATAGTCGATCCCGGCCTTGATGCAGGCGCGCATCAACGCCTCTGCCGTTTGCGCAAATGGCCCCGCGAAGTTCAGCAATACCGTGATGCCAGACAAGGCATTCTCGGCATCCGGGCCCTCAAATACGCGAAAAGGCACGTCCAGATGTGCGGCGAGTGTCGCGAGTGGCGAGTGACTGCGCCCGCCGATTTCGAAGTTCAGACCCAGCGCTTTCGCGTGTTCTGCTGCCATGCGACCGGTATAACCTGTCGCTCCGTAGATCAGAAGTGTGCTCATTGGACGTGCTGCCCTTTTTTGTAGACAAATTCCAGGCTATTCCCATCCGGGTCCAGCACATTGGCGGCGTAGTAATCGGGGTCATACTGCAAGCGTGCGGTGATACCCAATGACACCAGGGCAGCCTCGTAGAAATTCATGGAACGTGCGATGGCGCTCACCGACAGGAAAATATGATCCAGCATGTCAAACCCTCGCTTGTTCAGATGTTGTAGCCGCCTGCGACTTCGATGGTCTGGGCATTGATCCAGGCGCCCTCCTCGGACAGCAACATGGCGATCACTCGCGCGACGTCTTCCGGCTCGCCGACCCTGCCGAGCGCCGTTTGCGCCGCCAACATTGCCTCGAATTCATCATTCAGACCGCCACCCAATTCGGTGCGGATAGCGCCGGGGGACACGGCATTGGCACGGATGCGTCGTTCGCCAAACTCTTTGGCCATGTAACGGGTCAGTACTTCGAGCCCGCCCTTGAACGCCGCATAGGGTGCCACTCCGGCAGTGGCTACGCGGGTGGTGGCACTGCTCAGATTGACGATACTGGCGTGCTCCGCCAGCAAGGGCAGCAAAGCCTGGGTGAGAAAAAACGGGCCTTTGAGGTGGACATTGAACAGGCCATCGAACTGCGCTTCGCTGACGGTTGCCAAGGGGTTGAACAGGCCGTAGCCCGCGTTATTGACCAGGCCGCTCAGCGTGGTGGAGCCCCAGGTTTCCCCCAGGGCCAGGCGCACTGACTCCCGAAATGCCTCGAAGCTGCCGACATCAGACACATCGAGCTTGAGCGCAACAGCCTTGCCACCGTGTCGCTCGATGCGCCCCACGACCGTAGCGGCCGCCTGGGGGTCAGAGTTGTAGGTCAGGATGACCCCCATACCTCGTTGAGCCGCGTGTTCGGCTGTACTCGCACCGATGCCACGGCTGCCGCCAGTAATGACGATTACGCCCATATCAAATTTCCCCTGTGGTTCAAACGTGCCTCCACAGTACTCATCGTTCTCGCCAGGGACGTACCCGTTCCTGCTCGAAACCTGCCTGTTTCTGCTTTTTGCTTGCACGGCTTCGTGCTCCGCCCGCAACATGCTGCGCATGGACAATCAATTGAATGAACTCAGGTCGCTAGCGGCCAAGGCTGAAAATCGCCGCACTGAAACGGGCATCCCGCGAGTGGCCATGGTCCAGGGCAAAATCCCCGAGCACATGCTGGCGGCGGTCTATGACCCGATGATCAACCTGATCCTGCAAGGCAGCAAAAGCATGACGGTGGGCGACCGGACGCTGCGGTATGACCCGGCGACCTATTTCGTCATGTCCATTGGCTTGCCAGCGGTGGGGTCGGTGCACCCAGCGGTGTCAGGAGAGCCGTATCTGGCGGTCAGCCTGACGCTTGATCCTGCAGTGTTGTCCACGCTGTTCGCCGACCTGCCCAAACCTGCCGCACGCTACGAAAACAATGCCGGGTTTTCAGTGGCGTCGGTCACGACCGAGCTGATGGATGCGTGGGTGCGCATGCTGCGGCTGATGGGCGACCCGGATGCCATAGCCGCCCTCGCCCCGGTATACGAACGTGAAATTCTGTTCCGTGTCCTCAAGGGGCCCCATGGCTGGATGCTGCGGGATATAGCAGCGCCGGATACCGCCATGGCCCGAGTGAATATGGCTATCCAATGGATCCGCCGTGACTTTGCTGAACCCATCGGGATCGAGCGCCTGGCGGAACGCGCGTCGATGAGTGTCTCGGCGTTTCATCGCCACTTCAAGGCGGTCACCAACTTGAGCCCTTTGCAGTACCAGAAAAGGGTTCGCCTGCTCCAGGCCAGAACCCTGATGGTGGCCAGCGCGAAGAGCGTCATGGCTGCGGCCTTCGAGGTCGGCTATGAAAGCGCGACGCAATTCAGCCGAGATTACGTGCGGGTGTTCGGGCTTCCTCCCGCACAAGATGCCGGCAGAATCCTCAGGGAGACCCGAGCTTTCAGAAGTTAGTCCCGGCCTGTGACTGGCGGAACAAAACCAGGCGTGGTATTTCGACACGAGTGCCTCATACCCCGCCATCCGGAATCGACAATCAGGCTGCGGCCAGTCCTCCATCAATCAGGTAGATCGCGAAAGAAAAAGTCACGATCGACAGCACCGTACTGACCAGAATGGAGGTCGCGGCTTCACTCTGATAGGCGCCCGTCTGGTTCGCAAACATCGCCGGGATCGTCGCCGACGGCAGCGCGCAAAGCAGGATCATCTGTTGGGCGTAAAGTCCATGTGTGCCCAGCAATACAGTGGCGGCGAACATCAACACCGGGTGAATAAACAGCTTGAGCCCGAGGTTGCCCCACACTTCACCCGACATTTTCAGTTTCTCGGACGACATGATCAGTCCCAGGCACAGCAGGGAGACGCCAGGCGTCGCCTTGCCGAGAAGGTTGAGTGACTCCACAGCAATGGGCGGCATTTTGACCTGCAGCAGTGAGATCAGTATGCCAAGGGCCGGCGCCCACATCAGCGGACGGCGTACCGCTCCCGACAGGCTCGACACGAACGCCTGGGCGCCACTGCCCTTTCCATCGGCGATGGTCAGCAACATGGTCGTCAGCGGGATCATGACCAGGCTCGCAACCAGATTCAGCACAAGCACTGAATAGATGCTGCCGGCCCCGTACATCGTCGCGAGAATAGGGATGCCCATGAAGGCCGCGTCCGGGTAACCGTTGACGAAGCCCTTGAGCGTTGCAACCTTGAGATTGCGCGTGGTGAACCAGCCGATCGCCAGCGCTATCGTGTACATGCCCATGATGCCGATGAACGTGGCCACGACGAACTTGAAGTCGAACAACTGCTCACGGGGCGTACTCGCCATCCCGACAAACAGCAGCGCCGGGAATATCCAGCCGAGTACCAACCGGCTGATCAGCAGGCTGTCCGAATGGGTAAGCCGTCCGCGCTTGCCGGCGATATAGCCAAGCGCAATCACAAAGGCGACGGGCAAGATTGGCCCTACGATCCTGTCTAACATGTGCTCAATCCTCGTATTTATTTTTATCAAGAATGTCGTCGTGGCTGATCGAGGCCGACACGGCGGCGGCCGCATTGGCGTCGATCAAACGAGGCAATGACCTGGCGGTCTTTGCGATCAGGGTTTGAAGCGGTAGTCCTGAATGACGTCCTGGTCCGGCTCGATGCCAAGCCCCGGCCCTTGCGGTACGTCGATACGGCCATTGCGCGGAATGATGGCGTCGCCATAGAGCTGCGCTTCGAGATCGAAGTAACGCCATTCGACCAGTGACTTCGCACCGCCGAGGGCGGCACTTCCATGCACGGCGGCCAGCAGGCCTGGGCCGTCATAAAAGGCGTGGACCATCACGGTGACGCCGTGGGCATTGGCCAGCGCGTAGACTTTTTGCAGTTCGGTGATGCCGCCCATTTTTGCCGGGCTGGGTTGAATGAAGTCGACTGCACCGGCTTCAAGCAGATGCTGGAAGTCCATCAGCGTCGACGCATTCTCACCGGCCGCAACCGGAATGCCGCCTTGCTGACGTACCCTCGCCAGACCCGAATAGTCTTCCGGCGGCCACACCGGTTCTTCGATCCAGCGCAGGTTCAACGGGCGAAGTTTCTCGGTCATATCGAGCGCTTCGCGCACCGTCCACGGGGCGTTGACGTCGAGCGTGATTTCCACGCCAGGACCCGCGGCTTCGCACGCGGCACGGATGACATCGACATCAACCTCATGCAGCTTCAAGTGTCGAAAACCGCTGTTGACCGCGCGCTGCACATTGATGCGAATGAGCTCGGGGTCGGCATAGCGGATCAAGCTTGCATACGCCGCGAGTGAAGTAGCCTCGCTGCCGCCCAGCAGTTGGTAGACCGGTTTACCGGCCGCTTTGCCAGCGATATCCCAGAGCGCGATATCAATCGCCGACAGACCATAAATGAACGCACCGCTGCGACCGAAGACGTGGAACTTCTTCTGCAGATCGCCCTGCAATTTCTCGCGACGCGTGACATCACTGCCGATCAGCTCGGGCGCAAGGATCGTGTCGATCACGACTTTCACTGCAGGGATCGCGGTGAAACCGAAGGTCTCGCCCCAACCGACGATACCGTCATCCGTGGTGACTTTAACCACGAGGGAATCGACCATCTGAAGGTCTTTCGGCCCCCAGACTCCGCCGGCCGACCGCCCGCCCGTGGTGAAGGGAATCCGAAGCGGAATGGTTTCAATGCTGGCAATTTTCATAAGGCTGCGCCTCAAGCAGGTTGCGAAGGTGATGCGGCGTTTTGGGGGGTTCGCCTACATCAGACTGAGGACAACGTACATGACGTTCTGTTGCCCTTCAACTGAACAACTGCTGCCTTACGTCGGACCTTGGCCTAGATCAAACTTAACTTATTGTTATTAAAGTGTTTTTTATTTTATACAGTTAATGAAATTCAGTTTTAACTGACGAGAACAAGTCGGCTGATGTAGATTAAGAAGACAAGTGAAACGGATGAACACGCATGAGTGAAATGAATGTACAACCCGTAGCGCGGCGACCTCATCTTGCCGAGCACATCGCCCGCTCGTTGAGCGACGAGATTGCATCGGGACGTCTGCGGCCGGGCGACCGTTTGCCCACCGAGCAGTTTCTGTCGCAAAACTTCGGCGTCAGCAGGAACGTCGTACGGGAAGGGATCGCGACGCTTCGAGCGCAGGGGCTGATCCAGTCTCGCCAGGGCGTTGGCGTATTCGTCTCGGCCGCGACCCAATCGCCGGAGCCTTCCCCCCAGCGCGAGAACGTGCCGTTGCTTGACGGTGACAATACGATGCGCAACATGTTCGAAGTGCGGGCCGTACTGGAAAGCCAGGCTGCCGCGCTGGCGGCGTCGCACATGACGCCCCAAAAGCTGAAAATGATCCAGGCTGCGGTCCTGCGAATGCAGTACGTAGGCGAACCGACGCTGGACACTGTCAATGCCGACCTCGACTTCCATCGGGCTGTGGCCGCAGCGTCTGGCAACGACTATCTCGAGACGATGATTCGCACGGTGCTCGAGCCGATGCGGGCACTGATCACCATGAACTTTGCGCGACGAGGCCCGGTGTTCAGCAACATTCCGCATGCGGCACGCGGTGAGCATGAAGACCTCGTGCAGGCTTTGACCGACCGGAACGCGACGGCGGCACGTCAGATCATGGGGCAGCACATCGTCAATGCAGCCTCACGATTCGGCTACGAAATCAATTTCTTCTGACGTGCACTGCCGACGGCGGTTGTTTCGTTGTCCTACAAGAAAGACAGGGGATGACACACCGCTATCGCGGTATCCCTAGAATGCCTTCTGCGCATCTTGCGACGCGTAAGCAGGATAATCGATGTAGCCTTGAGCGCCGCCGCCATAAAACGCTTCACGACCTGCTTCGGCCAATGGCCAGCCATGCCGCAAGCGATCGACCAGATCAGGGTTGGCAATGAACGGTCGACCGAAAACCGCCAGGTCTGCCAACCCGTCATCGATGGCTTGTTGCGCGGTTACGTGGGTGAACCCGCCCGACAGGATCAAGGTGCCGCAGTAAGCCGCGCGGATGGCTTTCTGAAAGTCTGGCGTGCCCAAGTGGCTGGCATGCAGATAAGCGATCTCGCGTTGGGACAGGGCTCCAGCCAGTGCAAGCCACGTTGCCTCTTCTTCATCGAACGCGTGCAGATCGGCCAGCCGCGCAAAAGGCGATATGCGCACGCCCACCTTCGATCGGCCGATCTGTGCACTCACCGCGTCGACCGTTTCAAGTAACAAACGCAAGCGATTGGCAATTGTGGCGCCACCGTAACGGTCTTCACGGGTGTTGAAGCCGCCGTTGATGAACTGTTCAAACAGGTAGCCGTTACCCGCATGAATTTCGACGCCGTCAAAACCCGCGGTCATGGCATTTTTTGCGGCCAGTCGAAAGTCTGCGATGACCTGTCGAATACCCTCGGCATCCAAAGCAACGGGCGCGCTCACCGGCACCTGCGCAGGCTGACCTTCATTGTCATAAGCGTGTACCAACGTTTGCGCGGCAGACACCGCCACAGGTGCAACCGGTGCCCTTCCCTCCAGCAAGGACGAGTGCGAGACCCGCCCCACATGCCAGAGCTGAATGACAATGCGCCCCCCGGCAAGGTGAACCGCGTCAGTGACGCGTTTCCAGCCTTCAATCTGCGCGGGTGTGTGGATCCCCGGGGTGTACAGGTAGCCACGCCCCTGCGCCGACACCTGGGCGCTTTCGGTGATGATCAGGCCTGCTCCCGCGCGCTGGGCATAGTAGATCGCCATATCCGCAGACGGCACGGTGTCCTTGACGCGGGCGCGGGTCATCGGCGCCATGACGATGCGATTGGACAGTCGCTGACCCGCCAGATCGTAAGACTCAAAAAGAGATGACATGTATCGATCCTCCGAGGGTGGGCCAAACCTCAAACATGCGACGGGAAGAACGGCAAGATGTGCTCAGCGAGCTCGTCAAGAATCTCGCCGTAGGGTTGCCGGCTGACCTTGGGGTTGAGCGCGATATGCGAAATCCCGGCAGCCTGCGCTTGCTCCAGGTAATTGCGCAGACCGTTACGCCCCGCCCGGAAGCCTCCCTGGATGCGCTGGAATGGCTGGTCCGGGTTGTCGCTGAGGTCGAAATAGCCGCCTAGCCCTAACGGCTTGAAAGCATTTCGGCCTTCGATTTCACGCACTCTGGCGTGCCAGCTCTCGCCCAACGATGCCAACCGCTCGGGGCTTTGCACGCCGGCCAGATAGCCATCAAGGTGTTCAGCCAGCCACTCAATGCTCTGCTGCGCCTGGCCGACAGCGATTGAAGGGACGCGTCCAAACGGCGCTTTCGGCACCAGGTCGAGGTTTCCAGGCGAGCCGCCGAATCGCTCAGAGCGAAAGCGCGGAAAGTCCTGCTCAATCAAAGTGCGAAACACCGAGAAGGCATCACGGTAGCGATCACCACGGGTTTCATAATCGATACCCAGCATCGGGTAGTCGCTGTATCGATCACCCGAGGACAACCCCAACACCAGGCGCCCTTCGCTCAACTGATCCAGGGACGTCGCTTGCTTGGCCAGATACATAGGCTCATGGGTAGGCAGCACGATGCCGGTGGTTCCCAGGACTATGCTGCGTGTAGCTGCGGCCAGGAAGCCGATGTAAACCAGGGGCTCAAAGATGTGCGCCACATCGTTGTAATCCGGATCGTAGAAAGGAATGTCACGCATCCACAGCGCCCCAAAACCAAGCGCCTCCGCGCGTTGCGCCATTTCCACGTGACCACGCATGGTGGGTGCCGCTCGGCCAGCATGGGTTTCGAGGGGCAAAATCAGGCCAACCGTCAGCGTCTGTGGTTGAAACAGGCGTCGAAAACCAGGGTGACGCTCAAGCGAAGGATCGGCGGTCGGTAAGGCGGCAGGTTGCACTTGTGGCGAGAGTTGGGTGGCGATAGTCATGATGGCAGTCTCGGTGAGTGACGATGACTGACATATTTATTGAATCCTCAAACCGGATAAACAACACCGGCAGACCATCACACGGTCCAATGAGTCCCCAATATGCTCAGGTTTCCCAAGGCACTCCTGATTCCCAACGCTCGATCAACAGATCAATAAATGCGCGGACACGCGGCGACAACTGACGCTTGCTCGGGTAGACAACCCGGATGGGGTCGGGCGCTGCTCGATAAGGCTTGAGTACTTCCACCAACGTTCCGTCGCGCAAGTCGTTACCGGTGATATAGGTCGGCAAGTGAATCAGGCCAATGCCCGTCAGCGCCGCTTCGCGCATGGCTTCAGAACTGTCGATGTTCAGCCGCCCGGGTTGTTCATATAAATAAAGGCCGGTGGGCGTCTGGTAACGCCAGACACTGGCCTGGCCACTGATGAACGCGATGGTGTCATGCCCTACAAGATCTGCAGGCGTTTGCGGTACACCGCAACGGGCCAGATACGAGGGCGAGGCACATGTTGCGAACTGCTGCCAACCCACGGTTCTGGTCAACAGTTGTGAATCGTCTTTGGGCGTGCCAATGCGGATGGCGATGTCGACACCCTCTTCGACGAGGTCGACAAAGCGATCGGTAAACCAGACGTCCGCACGCAGTTCAGGCCACTGTTTCAGATAAGCATCCAGAATCGGCAGGATATGGCGCTGACCGAAGGAAAGGGGCGCTGTGAGTTTAAAAGTGCCGGTCGGCCGTCCACGGCGCAAGGCCATGGTTGCATCCACCTCATCAAGATCCTCGAGAATCTGCTTCCAGCGTTCGTAGGCGACCTGCCCCTCGTCGGTCAGGCTCAGTTTGCGCGTCGTGCGATTCAGAAGCCGTGCTCCCATCCGGCCTTCAAGACGAACGATACTTTTACCGACAGCAGATCGGGTCAGACCCAGTGAAGCGGCCGCGGAGGTAAAACTTCCAGCCTTCACAGCGCAGACAAACGCGGCGATGTCACCGAATCGGTTGGCTTCCATGGGTAGCTTGACTCCAGTGCATGGATACGTTGTAGCGGGACATAAAGCCCGAAAGAGTGGTCTTTGCTGCCAGGCCGGGATCACAAATTATTACCCTGCCAAGGAGGTAATGTCACAGAATCACAAGCGGTGTCGAATCAAGACCTGTCTTGTGCTGATTGGCCATTGAGCGGTCCCTGGTGTCAGAATCCCTGAACTTGATCGTTTCGGTGACCACCATGCTTCGCGTATTTGAACAAAGACTCGACCCCTTCCCGCCCGACGAGGTCCCGCCACCACCCGACGGCCTGGCTCGGTTCTTGTGGGCATGCACCCGGGGTGCGCGCGGCTACATTCTTGCGTTTGCGCTGCTCAGTGCCGCGGTATCGATCTACGAAGCCTGGCTGTTTTCTTTCCTCGGCCAGGTCGTGGACCTGCTCTCGACCTGGCAGGCCGGTGGTGAGGCGGCGGCGCAGGAAAGTCGCGTGTTGTGGGGCATGGGCATCGTGATGCTGACCAGCATCGGGCTGGTGGCGTTGCGTACCATGGTGCAACACCAGATATTGGCGATCAATCTGCCATTGCGGCTGCGGTGGGACTTCCACCGCCTGATGCTGCGGCAAAGCCTTTCGTTCTTTTCCGATGAGTTCTCCGGCCGGGTCACCACCAAGGTGATGCAGACCGCCCTGGCCGTGCGCGACGTGCTGTTCACCCTGATCGAGATCGCACCCGGAATCGGGGTGTACTTCATCGCGATCATCGCACTGGCCGGCGGCTTCGCACTGAAACTGATGCTGCCCTTCGTTGCCTGGATCGTGTTGTTCGGGCTGGCCATGCTCTACTTCGTCCCCCGCTTGGGGAAGGTCGGTCAGGAACAGGCCAACGCGCGCTCCTCGATGACCGGACGCATCTCCGATGCCTACACCAACATCACGACCGTGAAGCTGTTCTCCCATTCCAATCGTGAAGCACACTTCGCGCGCGCGGCCATGGAGGACTTCAAGCAAACCGGCTTTCGCCAGATGCGTCTGGTCAGCCAATTCGAGATCGTCAACCAGGCGTTGGTGGTGGCGTTGATCATGGCCGCTGGCGGTTATGCCCTGTGGCTATGGCACCAAGGCGATGTCGGCGCAGGTGCCGTGGCGGCAATCACCGCCATGGCGTTGCGTATCAACGGCATGTCGCACTGGATCATGTGGCAGATGACCTCGCTGTTCGAGGGGATCGGCACGGTGCAGGATGGCATGGCCACCCTGACCCGCGGCCCCAAGGTGCAGGACGCGCCGGACGCGGGCGTTCTGGTGACCTCGGGCGGAGCGGTGACCTTCGACAACGTGAGCTTCAACTACAATGGCGAACGCCAGGTGCTCGATGGCCTGAGCCTGAACATTCGTCCGGGCGAAAAAATCGGCCTGGTGGGCCGCTCCGGCGCAGGCAAATCCACGCTCATCAACTTGCTGCTGCGCTTCTATGACGTCGACAGCGGGCAGATTCGCATTGACGGGCAAGACATTGCGCACGTGACACAAGACAGCCTGCGCAGCGCGATCGGCATGGTCACCCAGGATACGTCCCTGCTGCACCGCTCCATTCGCGACAACATTGCCTACGGTCGCCCCGATGCGACCGATGCGCAAATCCACAGTGCCGCGGCCAATGCCCAGGCCGATGAGTTCATCAGCCAACTGAGCGACCGCCAGGGACACACCGGCTACGACACCTTGGTAGGCGAGCGCGGCATCAAACTGTCGGGCGGTCAGCGTCAGCGCGTCGCCATTGCCCGAGTGATGCTCAAGAACGCCCCGATCCTGCTACTTGACGAGGCGACCAGCGCGCTGGATTCGGAAGTCGAAGTGGCCATTCAGGAAAGCCTCGATGAAATGATGAAGGGCAAAACCGTCATCGCCATCGCCCATCGGCTGTCCACGATTGCGGCGATGGATCGACTCATTGTCATGGACGATGGACGCATCATCGAACAGGGCACCCACACCGAATTGCTCGCCAGGAACGGCCTCTATGCGCGGCTGTGGCACCATCAGAGTGGCGGGTTCCTGGGGGAGGATCGGGGGGTGCCCGAGGCGATGGATCAGGTATGAGCGTGAATGCTCGGGGATGAGACCGCTCCTCGTGCAGCGGACAATGGATGTTATGGTGTTTTGGCTGTATCACGCACGTAGATGCCGCGGCGATCCTCTTCCGAAGGCTCGCCATTTTTTTCAACAAACGGAGTCACCTGCATGGAAGTCATCAATCAGTTGCAACCCGCAGACTGTGCGGGCATGGAGGACATCCGACGCGAAATCGACGCCCTTGATCAGGTCGTTATCAAGCTGTTAGGCAAGCGTTTTCACTACGTGCTGGCTGCCTCGAAGTTCAAGACCTCGGCGACTTCGGTGCGTGCTCCGGAGCGTTTCAAGGCCATGCTGGCGACACGTCGCGAGTGGGCCGAGGTCGAGGGCCTGAACCCGGATGCAATCGAAAAGATGTACAGCGACCTGGTAAACCACTTCATTGCCGAAGAGATGAAACACTGGGTGACTCATCAATCCGAGACCTGATTCTGGTGTCCGGACTTTCCGCTTTGGGTGATGGATTTCACTCCGTCGCGACATGCAGAAAACGGCCAAAAGCGGGTGTTGGTTACCAACACTGGCAATGACCCAGAAGCGTTTCGATGGCTCACTCAGCGCAGAGGGGATCTGCTTAAAGTTTTCCGCAGGTAGCTTGCTGACGAAGGACACAAATGCTGGAACTGAGCTGTCTGGGCAATTGCAACAGGCGCTTTACCCCTATCAAGCAGTTCGTACCCGTTGGCCGTGAAAAAATTAACAGCGCTTTGGGTCAACAAATGCAGTCGGGCTGCGCCTCGGGAGACCGCGTGTTGTTCCAGTTCCGACAACACCGCTGTACCCAGTCCCGCTCCACGATGCTCCTCGCAAACGACCATAGAGCGCAGCAGGAGATCGGGGCCAGTACCCTCCAACCCTCCATAAGCAACCAGTTTCCCATCCACGTCGAATCGGTAGAACTGCCGCCCGGGATCGCTCACATCATCGCAGGGCAATCCAGCTTGACTCAAAGACGCACGGAGCTGATTCAAACCGCTCGCTCCAACTTTAATCATCTGCATCATCAGTGCTCTTATAGGCTCTCTGACACTCAATGCTAGCAGGCTCAATCCTTGTCGCCGATCAATCGACAACGGCACTTAAATTCGTCCGTTTTGGGTCGGATAGCGACGGTCGCATACTAGCAATAGTGTTCATGGCTCGTCCTCCACGTTGAGGGGAGAACAGGGGTGGATCAGTCACAATTGCTGGTGGTCGCTATTCGACCCAAAGCCGACGTCGAGGACTCTTGTTTTATGCCATTCAGAAACGGTTTAAATGGTGCCGCCAGGGAGCATGGCGATCGCTTTAGACCTGAATGAGTCGAGACGATCTGCACCGAACGCAATACGTTCAGACGCCACGAGCGTGCGGACAAAGGCAACACTGTATCGACTCCCAACGCACACCGCGCAGGGTTGCTGATTAGCGTTCCTCACCACACTCTTGGAAGCATTGATCATGAAAACCTTCAGAATCGAGAACTACGAAACCAACAGCGCACAAAACCCTTCAACGCTCGGGTTCAAAACCATGGCACTTGGCATCTACGGGGCCTATTTTGCGCTCGCCGTCATTTACTTCTGGTTCGGCGGAATGAAGTTCACACACTACGAAGCGGTCGGACTGGTTCCGCTGGTGAGCAACAGCCCTTTCCTGGGTTGGGTTTATGAGATTTTCAGTGTCGACACCTTCTCCAATCTGCTTGGCGTTCTGGAGGTCTCGATCGGAATACTGATTGCAGGTCGCTTGCTGTCACCGAAGCTTTCTTTGGTAGGTGGCGTGCTCTCTGCCGGACTCTTTTTCACCACCTTGAGCTTCATGTTCTCGACCCCCGGCGTGATCGAACCCGGCCTCGGTTTTCCCGCTATTACGGTCGCTCCTGGTCAGTTTCTACTTAAAGACATCGGGTTACTTGCCGCTTCGATTTTCGTGGCTGGCCATTCTCTGACGGAGCTGGAACGCCGTTGAGCCGATGATCGACCACCCGGGATGGCCCGGAGCAGTTAGATGTTTCAGGCCATCGCTCCATCATCTGCACCTGCCAGGTCTTTAATCCAGTCCCGAGGACTGTAGCCAGTCTTGCGTCGAAACGCGCGCGCAAGTGCCGAAGGACTTTCATAACCGACTTCGGAGGCGATCAGTGTAATCGACCGTCCTTCACGAAGTCGCTTCTGCGCCAGGCTGATACGCCAACTCAGCAGATAATCGGCGGGCGTCTGCCCGATAACGGCCCGGAAATGCACCGCGTAGGCCGCGCGAGACATGTTCGATTCGCTCGCCAGTTCCGCAATTGACCAAGCACGATGAGGTGCGTTGTGAATCTGCACCAAAGAGCGCGACAACCGCGGGTCAGCCAGTCCAGCCATCATTCCAGTACGCAACTGGTTGTGATCAAGCAGATGTCGAAACAACAGGATGACCAGCAGTTCGAATAACCGTCCCAGCGCTGCCTCCCGGCCACAATGTGCACCCGCCGCCTCGCCGAACATCCATTTCAACGTATCGGCCAGCATTGGCAGTTCATCCAGGGACAACACCAGACAATCGGGTAACGAAGCCGACAGCGGGTTATCGACCCCACCCTCAAACTCCATTGACGCACACAACAACTGAGCTCCCTCGGACTCACCGGCAAACAATTGATGCCGGCTGGGGCGCGGCATAAAAATCAGGCTGGGCCGGATCAGCAGCAATTCCTTACGATCGGCTCCCAGTAACGTAACACTGCCAGCCTGTAGCAGATGGATATACCCACGACCGTCAGCGCCGTCGTAAGACGACAAGCCGCACAGTTTGCCACTGTAAAACAGGTTTGCGCGCACGCCGAACTGTGACAACAAGGTAGACAAGCGATCCATGGGCAATCTCTTGGCAGAAATAGACGCCCAGATCATAACACCGCCGGATTGCGCCCCATCGTGACTCAAATGCTGTATTACCTGATGGGCTAAGTTCGATCAATCTTTGCCTGAAGTGACGGCCGCTTAGCGTCGATTACTACCCGTCACGACAGGCAGTAATCGGCCAGGAGCTGACACTTAAAAAGCGTCCTGAACGATCAGGTTCTCATGTCATGAAATCATCCTGCTGTCGTACCATCGGCACATCGACAGAACGGAGGTTGATATGGGAAATGGTCAGGGCAAACGAGTCGTTGTCATTGGTGCAGGCATCGTGGGCGCGTCATTGGCGTATCACTTGGCAGGTAAAGGCGCGAATGTCACCTTGGTCGAGGCTGAAGGTATAGCTTGCGGAGTGACTGGCAGCTCATTCGCCTGGATCAATACCGCACACCCCGAACCTGACCCAATTGCGCAACTGCGCGGTTCTGCCATCAAGGAGTACCGCCGGCTCGAAACGCAGCTGCCTGGTCTGAAGATACGATGGACAGGTGCCTTGTCTTACAGCGTGATGGCGAGTGGAGCGCTGCCGACCCCAGGTCACCAGGCTTCGGCAAACCTGGTGTCTCGATCGCAGATTCTCGACCTTGAACCAAATCTCAAGAACCCTCCCCAGTCTGCTCTATATGCGGCTGAAGAAGGAGCGCTGGACGCAGTACCAGCTACGCATGCGTTGATCGCAGGTGCCCAGGCGTATGGGGCGAATATTCTCACTCAGACGCGAGTGCTCGGTTTTGTAACCCAGAGTGCAACGGTGACCGGAGTCGAAACAACAATAGGCATTATCGATGCCGATATTGTCGTATTGGCAGCCGGGACAGGCATCACGAAGCTGACAGACATGCTTGGAGTGTCCCTGCCTATAGAAGCCTCGCCTGCCATTTTCATCCGTTACAAGTCACAACCCAACCTCGTGCACACCCTCATCTCCAGCCCTGAAATAGAAGTGAGGCAAAGTTCGGATGGTGCATTGCTGGCGGCAGAAGATTACCTGGACGACGCCATGGACAATCAGCCGGCAGCGATAGCGCTTCGAACTGCCAAGACAATACAGAACGAACTCCATGGTGTTGTTTCCATAGATCCGGAAAGGGCTTGTATCGGACTTAGGCCGATGCCTACCGATGGCATCCCCATCATCGGTTATCTACCCAAAGTGGGTGGCGTCTACGTTTGTGCAATGCACCCTGGAATTACTTTGGCGGCGGCAGTGGGACGTCTAGCCAGCGAGGAGATCATCGATGGCAAGACGTCCAGTGCCCTTTGGCCATGCCGGCCCGACCGATTCTTAAAAGCGTAGGGTGATCCTCTTGTGAGACAGCAATCGGCTGTTAGGAGTTAACGGAGTTGATTTTTCTTATCGTGCAGGATGGGTTACCGATTGAAGTCAGGATGATACGAACAGCCATAATCACACCTACTAGAATGGCAGCAAGACCTGACGCTTCTAAAGGTGTTGGCAGCCGGCTATGAAACAACAGGCCGAGTAATGTAGCGAACAGCGATTCAAGGGAGATCAGTTGTCCAGAAAGCACCATGGGAAGGCGACGGGACGCTGCGTTCCAGGCCCAGGCCCCGACGAGTGAGGACATCATCGCAATAACGAGGCCCCAGACGTACAAATGTCCTGCCAGGGAAACACTGAAACCAAGGATTGGCAGCTTGAGAAGGTCGAGCGCCAGCACAACCGGTAACAAGCACACGGTGCCCATTCCGGCACCGGCCATCATGAGGCCTGTCCAGACACCTGACGAATTGGCCGGGAGTTTCTCCAGTGCACTCTGGTTCAGCAAGCTGAATGCGAGCCACAAGACCACGGCGCAGACAGAAAAAATCAACCCCATCAACCACGACCCATGGCCCGCAACGGGTTGATTGATACTGCTGATGTTCGTCAGCACAAGCCCGCCAGTCAAGAATGTCAGCGGTATCATCAGTCTGCGCCATGGAAGCGTTTTTTTCGCGGCGTTGCTGAGCAGTGCCAACAAGACTGGCACCATGCCAATGAACGCTGGAGTCAGCACGGGGCCGCCAAAAATAACACCGGCGGCAATGCAGGTGCTGTACCCGAGATATCCGATCACGCCCAGACCGGCGGCGAGAAATTGCTGATTGCGACGCAGGCACCGTAGCTGGGCGCGACAGAGCACCATGACAACCACGCCCAGCGCACCGGAGATCAGAAACCGGATAACCATCAAGTCATAGATGCTGTAGGCGCCAGTGACGTAAGGGGCTATGAAATTCAGAGCCCAGCTCAGGGTCGCGACCACGGCAAGGATCACTCCGGCGATGATGTTTGAGTGAGCAATGGTCATCAGGCATATCCGCGAGGTATTCAGCTCATGTTGCACAGCGCCAGGGGTATGCTACAAACGAGTTCTCGGTCTTGGATGCATAACGTCTGATTATGAATACGCTTGGGAAGTCATTGCCGCCGCTTGCCAGTTTGCTGCCCTTTGAAGCGGCTGCTCGACTGGAAAGCTTTTCGAAGGCTGCCGATGAATTGCACATCACTCAAGCGGCGATCAGCCGCCAGATCCGTGGGCTTGAAGAAAATCTTGGGTTGAAGCTTTTTTGCCGCCGCAACCGTGCAGTCTTCCTGACGCAGGAGGGGCGTGAGCTAGGGCGCGTGGTGAGCACCGCATTGCAAAGTATCAGCGACAGTGCCGTCACCCTTCGTGAATCACCCCGTAAAAACCGCGTCGTTTTACTGTGTCAGTTGTGCGAAGCGTTCTATTGGTTGATGCCGCGCCTTTCGACGTTCCACCAGCAACACCCGGAAATCGAGATCCAGGTCGCGACATCCACCAGACCGTTGACTGAATTCAATGACCATTTTGACGTGGCCTTACAAAGCACCGGACGCCCCAGCGGCTTGCATGTTCTGGCGTTTACCGCCGCTGATGAAGTGTTTCCAGTGTGCAGTCCTCATTACCTGACTGCCCGACAGTCACTCGGGATCAGTGAACTTCGCCTCCACACGCTTTTACACCATCGCGCCACGCCACCGCACTTGATGGAATGGGATAGCTGGCTGCAGGCATTTGGGCAGACATTGGAGGGTTGTTCTCAGGGCACTTTGTTTGACAGTTACCCCTTGATGCTTCAGGCCGCCGTTGAAGGGCATGGAATTGCAATGGGGTGGCGTCGAACCGCCGGGAGGCTTATTGAAAACGGTACGCTGGTGAGACCTTGCGCAGAAAGTGTCCCTTTACCTAATGCGATATCGGTTTTCAGACTGCAGGGTGGGGAAGACCGGATTGAGGTGCGCGCGCTGATTGAGTGGCTTGCAGAGGAATTACGTAATGAAAGCTAACAGATCAATTCCCCTGTTTATGACGTTTGAGTAACGACCGCTTTTGGCCGAGGCTGTGTAAAAACGTTTTTCAGTGCGACAGGTACTCAAAACCGGATTGAAAATCGCGCTTCTACGCGAAATCTACATCTGCTGACGTGCCGATAAATTTCAGATTTAACGTAGACGCGCACACTTCAATTTTGGCGAAGCGTTTTTACACACTCTGGGCCGATTGTTGCCTGTCGCGAAGAGCAGCAATCGACCCACAGCGGCCTTTCTTAAACACTGACACCACGGTCGTCACACCGCCCATTTTCCCTTATGCACTGCTCAACGTCAGAAGTTCTCGAGACTGACTTTAATGCCCGCACGGCCGGCCAACTCAATGGTCTCTTCCACCCGGTCAGCGTCAACAATAAAACCATCGTAATTTTCACCACCGGAGTCCAAGTGAAGATAACGTTTACCAAACCGAACCAACCATCGGTCGAATTCATCAAGCACCTCTGGCATTGATGAGGCACCGTTTCGCACGTAGACGTAGGGCTCTTTCAATTGGTTGGCGCTAACCAGATAAGGAGCCTGATATTCAAACACATCAAAACCTTTCCAATCCAGGCTCATTAAAACGAGGTGTTCAAGTTTTTGCGCCTTTGAACCATCCAACAATCCATCTGTGAAAGCACTACATGCGTCATCTCCCATCGCGTATCTACGCATGACGCGCCTGACAAGTCTGGCGCCTTCTTTTTCCGGAACCACCGCCAACAGCGCCTGGGCAAAAGTCTCGAGTGCCTTTTTTTGTGCGGGATCGGGTGGGCCGGGCCGTAATTCTTTCATGATCGCTGAAGCGCTGAGGTTAGTTTCCTCGGGTGGAGGCATGGTAAAGCGCCCACCAAACAACCGATCCAAAATGCCCATACCACTCCTTGGAATACCTTGGGGCAAGCGACTTTTCTTTTACCGGCGACAGTCGCTGCTTGTTTTGAGATTTGTGTTGTAGTTGAGCCTAAGGCTCCAAGTGAGGTTTGTCGATCGACCGCCTTTTTTACTGCCAAATTGGACCTGATCCGACCGTCCGCTTTTGGCCCAGAGTGTGTAAAAACGCCTTCGTGAACCCTTGCTATCAGAAATCATAGCAAGGGCTCTCGACAATGTTTTGTTCACGATTTCAGCCAAAAATAGATCCTACACTTGACCTACTCCGAATCGTGACAACAGACGCAAAGCTTGTTTCCTTCAGGGTCTCGAAAATACGCCCCATAAAAATTCGGGTGGTATTCGGGTCGCAAGCCCGGAGCGCCTTCACATGTTCCATCCAATGCCAACGCCAAGGTATGGGCGTTGTGTACGATCTGTCGATTAGGTGCCAGCAGAGCAATCATTTGCCCATTTCCTAGCGTCGCAGATTCGCCGTCGAACGGTTTGCCCACCACGAAAAGAGGGCGTGCAGTGTCGGGGTGTTTCCAGCCCGCCCATGGGCGTTCAAGTTCTGTGAACTTGAGATCAAGTCCGAGTATCTGCATGACCCCTTGATAAAACACAAATGCTCGATTGAAGTCATTCACTCCGATGAATACATGTGAAATCATTTTTTGTCCTAAAAAGAGGAAGCCTTCTCGCACCATACCAAGAATTTTTCAGGCTGTTTTCAACTCCTAGCCCGAAACATACTCCGTCGGTCTTGGAAGCTGTTTTTACACACTCTGGGGCCGAAAGCGGACGACCATGAATGCTCGCTTGTGACCAAAGCTGACGGTCGACTTGGTTCGGATTCAACTTGAGCAGGCTGGTCGCTCGCCTAACCGCTCTACTAACCTTACGAGATAACCGTCGACATCCTGAACGATGAACTCGCGCTGCCCTACTTCTACATTTTCAGCCCGATACCAGGTGTCTTTGCATTCTCGATAGAGTGGAAATCCAGCCTGATCAAGTTTTTGGATGATGGGTGCAACGGCCTCGACATCAATCTGCAGGTTGATGCCTCTTCCAAACGGTTTAGTCAACGTCGCAGTCAGCCATTGCCCGGCATTCGAATCAATCTGCTCAAGCATTACTTGAGCGCCATTTAAATCAAGGTATGCGAATCCATCTTCCGGACGTTGATAAGCTATTTTGAACCCCAGGCAAGAAACCCAAAAAGCCATACTGCTACCCAGATCGGTGACCATCAGCTCCGGCACCAGTTTGTTACGTTCGAACATGAGATGACTTCCATTTCAAAATGGCTTACATGGCGGGCTGCGGCTTTCAGCTGGCGTCCATTCAGAATCTGGGTGCCGATACCCTTGGCTTGAAATTCGTGTGAAACCGCGATGTTCTGAACATGGATTCGATCGTCTTTGTCCAGAACTTGAAAGTAGCCAACAGTCTGGCCGTCGACTTCAATAACCGACGTGATTGCATATGCGAATTCGGCTGCAAAATTAGAGCGCTGGCAACTTTCACCCCAGCCCCAAATTTTCTCGATGTGCCCGTGGAAAACTGCTCGATGCAAGTCAAACAGGGCTGTTCGATCACTGTCAGTTGCGGGGCGAACCGTCATATCGCTTATCAAGCCCTGATAACGCATACCCTCCAGTGCTGCGCTATATCGGCATAACTTTGATTTGTGCTGAAGTCCGGAGAGGCTAGCGCCTGTAAAAACAAACAGCAACACCACTCAATAAACCGACTGCTGAAAACGCGTTTTTTGCGCGCAGCTACACGAAATCCGAGCCCGGAATGCTCTGCTCAAAGTGAAGGTGTCAATCTCAAGCTCGTACTACGGCCGACCTTTTCAACAGGACCCAAAGCTGCTCTTTGACCCATGCAGCCTGACTGATTGCTCATAGAAATTTTACGGAGAATTTACGGAGCCTTTAGGGCGGGCATCCGATACTGCGCGGTGCTAATTTGGAACGCTACTGTGATGTCCCTCGCAGCAATTCGGCTTATCGGCTTCATCTTAGGTATTTTTTTGATCACGCTGGCCGTGAGCATGGCTATTCCCATGATCACACTGGTGATCTATGAGCGTAGCGACGATCTCTCGGCCTTCCTCTGGTCGAGTTTGATTACCTTCATCTGTGGTCTCCTGTTGATCGTGCGGGGGCGCCCGAATACTGGCGATCTTCGGCCGAGGGACATGTACTTGCTGACTACCGCAAGCTGGGTAGTTGTGTGCACCTTCGCAGCTTTACCCATGGTGTTCATCAGCGATATCAGCTACACCGACGCATTCTTTGAAACGATGTCTGGCATCACGACCACTGGCTCGACTGTACTCACCGGTCTGGATAGCTCATCTCCCGGCTTGCTGATCTGGCGCTCCATGCTCCACTGGTTGGGTGGCATCGGCTTTATCGGCATGGCTGTGGCGATTCTTCCACTGTTGCGAGTCGGCGGCATGCGTCTGTTCCAGACAGAGTCCTCAGATTGGTCGGAGAAAGTGACACCGCGCTCCCATGTGGCAGCCAAGTACATTCTTTTGCTCTATCTGTGGCTGACGGGCATCGGAGCTCTAGCGCTCTGGCTCGCGGGAATGACGCCATTTGAAGCGGTCAACCACGCGATGTCGCTAATCTCTACCGGAGGTTTCTCAACTTCGGATTCCTCTCTCGGGCATTGGACTCAACCAGCGATTCACTGGGTGGCGGTTGTCATCATGATTCTGGGCAGCCTGCCATTCACCTTGTATGTCGCGACATTGCGGGGTAATCGGCGTGCGCTGATCAAGGATCACCAGGTACGCGGATTTATTGGATTCTTGCTCGTCACATCGCTGGCTGTTGGTACCTGGCTGTATTTTCACAGCGATTACGGATGGTGGGATGCGTTTCGTATCGTGGCAGTCAATGTGACCTCGGTCGTCACGACCACCGGAATTGCGGTTGGCGACTACACCTTGTGGGGCAGTTTCGCTGTTTTGCTGTTTTTCTATTTGACCTTCGTCGGTGGCTGTTCCGGCTCAACGGCAGGCGGTCTTAAAATCTTCCGTTTCCAGGTGGCTGCCGCTCTGCTGGTCAGCAGCTTGAAGCAGTTGATCCATCCTCGAGCCGTGATTCAGAAAAAATACAACGGTCACCCCATCGACGAGGAGATCGTGCGCTCGCTTTTGACCTTCTCGTTTTTCTTCACCATCACGATTGCCGCCATCGCTTTGGGCCTGGCTTTCATTGGGCTTGATTGGATAACCGCGTTGAGTGGTGCCGCTACGGCGGTGTGTAACGTCGGGCCAGGCCTGGGCACGATCATTGGGCCGGCAGGTAATTTCTCGTCATTACCGGATGCCGCCAAATGGCTACTCACCGTTGGAATGCTTCTGGGAAGGTTGGAAATCCTGACTGTGTTGGTGCTCGTAACTCCAGTTTTCTGGAGATATTGACCCCGCTAGTCGAGGGCAGCTTCTGGCCGATTTCATCAATGGGGCCGATGAGGTACAGGCCGTACTCGCTCGTGAAGGTCAGGAAACCGCGATAAGGGCGCAATACCTCAACAACCCCTAACCCTCAATCAACGAACTCGCCAACAACGCCTCCAACCCCATCGGCTTGGCAAAGTAATAACCCTGGGCCTGCCCTGCGCCCATTTCGCGCAGCAGGTCCAGCGTCGCTTGATCCTCGACACCTTCGGCCACCACGCTCAGGTCCAGCGATTCGGCCATCCGCACAATCGCCCGGACAATCGCGCGACTGCGGGGGCTGGCGGTCAATTCGAGGATGAACGACTTGTCGATCTTCAGGCCGCTGAAACGGTATTGATGCACATAGCTCAGGGATGAAAACCCGGCACCGAAGTCATCAAGCACCACCGACATGCCGTTGTCGGCCAATTGCTGCATGGTCAGTCGGGCAATCGCCGGTTCGGCGACCAGCGCCCCTTCGGTCAATTCCAGGCAGATCCGCGACGGCTCGACCCGGTGCCGCGCCAGCAAGGCAAGCACATCACTGGCGAAGTCCGGACGCGTCATGCTGTAGCTGGAGCAATTGACGTGCACCGGCGGCCAGTTGGCGTGCTCGGGTTGCGCGAGGATCATTGCGATGCTGGTCAGCATGTACAGGTCCAGGCGACCGATCAGGCGCAAACCCTCGACGTCCGGCAAAAACTCGCCCGGCGCGATCACCCGGCCGCCCGGCTGATGCCAGCGAATCAGCGCTTCGAGGGCAACCAGTTCGCCGCTTTCGACGCTGACGATCGGCTGGAAATACGGCAGCAATTCGTCGGTACGCTTGAGCGCGTTGCGCAAGGCACCTTCCCGCTCGACCTGGTCCGAGACTTCACGGCGCACTTCCTGATTGAACACCGCGTAGCTGTCGCGTCCGGCACTCTTGACCCGGTACATCGCCGCATCGGCATCGCGCAGCAAGTCGGCGGGCTCCATATGAAACTGGCTGTCGGCGCTGACGATACCGATGCTGCAGGACGAAAACACCTCATAGCCATTGATCAAAAACGGCAGGTCAAACGCCACCAGAATCCGTTCGGCGATTTCGATCACCACGTCCAGCGGCGCGTCGGGTGCCAGCACGGAAAACTCATCGCCGCCCAGGCGTGCGAGCATGTCGGTGTCGCGCAGGCAACCGCGTAAACGGTGGGCGGCCTGCCTCAACAGCAGGTCGCCAAAATGGTGGCCGAGGCTGTCGTTGACCAGTTTGAAACGGTCGAGGTCGATGAACATCACCGCCAGGTGCCCGCCTTCGCTGCCGAACTGCGACCAGGCCAGATTGAGGCGCTGTTGCAGGTAGGTACGATTCGGCAGCCCGGTCAGCGCATCGTGGGAGTTCTCGTGCTGCAACTTGGCATTGGCGTGATCGAGCTCGCGGGTGCGGTTCTGCACCCGGGCTTCCAGCTTGAGGTTGGCGGCATGGATCGCTTCGGCGGCCGTGCGGCGCGATAACGCGGTGTCGATGTGCCGCGACACGAACGTCAGCAATTCCTGGTCACGCAGGGTATAGCGCACCTGCGAGGTATAGCTTTGCACTGCCAGCACGCCACGCACCACATCGCCATCGAACAAGGGAATGCCCAGCCAGGAATAGGATTGGAAATACGCATCGGCCACTTCGATTTCACCGTGCGCAGTCAATCGCTCGGCTTCGTCGGCATCAATCAGGCAAGGTCGGCGCTGACGGATCACGTACTCGGTCAAGCCCCGGCTCCCACGCCGTGCCACCGGGCAGGTCGTCTGCCGCTCATCAACGTAATAGGGAAAGGTCACTTCACTGGTCGCGTCGTCGAACAGCGCAATGTAGAAGTTCCGCGCGAACAACAGATCACCGACGATGCCATGCAGGGTTTGAAACAACTCAGCCATGTCGCCAGGCTGGCTGGACAGTTCAGCGATCTGGAACAGCGCGCTCTGCAGATGCTCGGCGCGCTCTCGATCTGCCACTTCCTGCCGCAATGCGTCGTTGAGTGCCGACAGCTCCAGGGTACGACGTATCACCGTCGCTTCCAGGTCCTCTCGGTGCAGGATCCGGTCCAGCGCCATGGCCACGTGGCGTGCCACCACCAGAAACAGCGCGCGGTCCTCGGCGCTGTAGGTTCGGGAAACCTCGTAGACCTGCATCGCGAGCATGCCGAACACGTCATCCGAGGCATTTTTCAACGGTGCCCCCATCCAGAACTCGGGACGATCACCCACGCAGTAAAAACGCTCCTCGGCCTGAGCCGCGAGAATGCCGGCGGCGTCGATCAGCAATGGCTGGCCAGTGGTCAACACTTGCCCGGTCAAGGACAGGTGTGACGGGTCAAGGTATTCGTAGTGCTGGGACTCGACGGCATCAACGTCGATGATGTCGACGTAATACGGATAGTCGATCTTGCCGCTGTGCGGGTCATACAACGCGAGATAAAAGTTCTCGGCATCGATCAGGCTCGCCAATAGTTGGTGAACCCCCACCAGAAACACCGACCGGTCGCGGGTCGAACTGGCCAGGTAGGTAATTTCATACAGCACACGCTGAGTAATCTGCGCACGGGCAAGCGTATTGGTCTGTACCTCAATGCCCAGGCGCTGGGCAAATTCGGCGAGCGCCGGTTCAGCGGCATCGTCGACTGGCGCAAGCAGCCAACCCAGTTCACTTTCGCCCTTGCCGGTCGGCCAGCGGTGCAATCGCCAGGTCAGGCAAAAGGCTTCGAACTCGTCATTCGCAACACTTGAAGGCCACCGCGCACGTGGATCGCCCTGCCCGACCAAATGCATTTGTTCGCCGGCGCGGTAAACCACCCACGCGGTGGTGTGCCCCCAGTTGCGCGCTGAATCCAGCAATTGTTCGATCGTATTTTCGTTGCCAGCGTACGCCATGCCGACAGTCTCCGAATTTCCTTTTCGTTGAGATGCAACCACGTGGCAATCGTTCGATTGCCGCGCAGAGTCGTTGCATGGACGAACACTCATCAGCGCTCCCTGAGCCAGTAACTGGCGATACTTACTGAGTGATTGCTAGCAATGCGCCAGTGAGCATCCCGTTTAAAGCTTATAGAGCTTTTATTCAATAGATTTTTTCGGTTTGCTACGCACGTTAGTCCACGACCTGTATCTGCGTCAGCCCTACCCGCTCGGCCTGCTCTGAAATCTCCGCTGGCGTCGCATCCGCATTGGGCATGATCAGGCTGTTCTCTCCATCCCCAAAATGCAGTTGCAACAGGTGCATCGCCGCCTCATGGACAGGCAGCCGAGGCTGATTGAACTCGAACACGTGAGTGCGGGGCTCGCCGTTGAACAGGTATTGCACAGTGTAGTGGCGCATGCCGGGATCCTCGTAATGGGAGAAGTGCGCACGGTTGAACTAACCTTCAATTTCCAATGATGTCCAGCATGCCCTCATTCGAGGAAGTGAATATGAAATTCGCATTCGTCGCTGCCGCAGTCGCCGTCATGCTCACCTCATCGCTTCCCGCCAATGCGGTCGCCACTGAAGAGACCGAAGCCATCCGCCCTTTTCAGATCCACGTTCCTGACCGCGATCTGGCGGATCTGCGTGAGCGCATTGCGGCGACCCGCTGGCCGGATAAAGAGACGGTTTCCGATCGGTCCCAGGGCGCTCAACTGGAACAATTGAAGGCGCTGGTTCACTACTGGGGCACGAGTTACGACTGGCGCAAAGTCGAGGCCCGGCTCAACGCCTTGCCGCAGTACGTCACGACGATCGATGGCGTGGACATCCATTTCATCTGGGTGCGCTCTCCCCGTCCGAACGCTTTGCCGTTGATCATGACCCACGGTTGGCCAGGCTCCATTCTCGAGTTTATTGATGTCGTCGGCCCGCTCTCCGACCCCGTCGCTCACGGGGGCAACGCGGCGGATGCATTTGATGTGGTGATTCCGTCGATCCCTGGCTATGGCTTCTCCGGAAAACCGACGGGGATTGGCTGGGACCCGGATCATATTGCACGGGCCTGGGCGCAGTTGATGAAACGCCTCGAGTACACGCGGTACGTCGCCCAGGGTGGCGACTGGGGTGGCCCGATCACCAGCGCGATGGCGCGCCAGGCACCGGCCGGATTGCTCGGCATTCACCTCAACCTGCCGGCCACAATTCCGCCGGAAGCGACTGCGGCACTCGCTGCGGGCGGGCCGGCACCGGAGAACTTCTCCGCGCAGGAGCGCGCCACCTTCGACGCCGTTGCCACACTGATCAAGCAGGGCAACCTGGCGTACAGCGCAATGATGGCCGCAAGACCGCAGATGATGGGCTACGGCGTAGCGGATTCACCGAGCTTTCTCGCGGCGCTCCTGCTCGTTCACCCGGGATTTTCAAAATGGATGTACGGCGCCGACGCTCAACAGCTGCCGACAAAGGATCAAGTGCTGGATAACTTCACGTTGTACTGGCTCACGAACAGCGCCGCTTCGGCAGGACGGCTGTATTGGGAAAACAAAGGGCGCAGCCCCCTTTCCTCTGCGGCACAGAAGACCACCGAGATTTCCCTGCCAGTGGCGGTCACAGTGTTTCCAGATGACGTTTATTTCCCTCCGGAAACCTGGGCCCGACGCGCCTACAGCCGTCTGATCTACTTCCATCAAGCCGACAAAGGCGGTCACTTTGCAGCCTGGGAACAGCCCCGCCTCTTTACTGAAGAACTTCGCACAGCGTTCAAGTCTCTGCGTTAGCGGTGCCTGGTATGCGTGAGAGGATGCTGGCGGCCAGGAGCGGACCGGTGTCCCACTGCACAATGATCCAGGTTGTTTACCAAGGAGGGAGCGTACTTATGAAGCCCGTCAGAATCAGGACTCTGGAAAGCACGGATGCTGAAGCGTTGCTGACATTTGAATTGGACAATCGCGAGTGGTTCGAGCGCCACATTGACGCGCGTGACGCTGCTTTCTACTCGACGCGGGGTGTCACCGAGCACATCACGGCTTATTTGTCCGATTATGCCGCCGGAACCTGGCACCCTTTTGTCATCGAAGACGCTGGCAGGAAAATCGTGGGTCGGGCGAACCTGAAAGGCATCGATACGGCAGAACGGTCGGCAGAAGTCGGCTATCGAATTGCTCAAAGTGCGTGTGGTCAAGGACTGGCCACGCAGGCGGTGGAGCATCTGATCCAGGAGGCGCGGTTGCGTTGGAACCTTAAACAACTGGTTGCCAATGTATACGCCGCAAATATCGGCTCGGCAAAGGTACTTGCGCGCTGTGGCTTCTTGATCGAGCATCCATCCGGGCAAGAAGGGACAGCCCAGGAATATCGATTTGGCCTGTCGATTTAGACGAGTGGAAAAACAGCTATCGTTTATTCGCAGACAAAAAAAACCCCGCCACCGAATGCGGTGCGGGGCAAAAAATTGGTTGGTTGCGGCCAACCAAAGGAGCTCTGTAGAAAACGTTTACGTACCGGGGTTAGATGCAGTCCTGTGCGGCGCGTTCAAAACTGGAAGGCAACAAGTTCGAGGCCAACAAGTGCCGCTCGTAGATGAACACCTTGCCGCCGTTGCCGGCCTTGTAGGCTTCCAGCACGTTGTCCGCCGAGACTTTGCTCGGCACCACGATCCGGTAGCTGCGCTGGGTCTGCGAGACGGTCGGGTTGCCCTGCAATTTCGGTACAACGCATTCAGCGTATTGGGCCGGGGTCTTGCTGGTCTGCAAGGTCAGGGTCGGGTCGTTCGGCGCGGAGGCACAACCGGCGAGCAACAAGGCGCCGAAGGCCATGGCAGGCACACTTAAAAGACGCATCGGTCTCATCCTGAAAGGTTCGTTCATCAAATCACGCAAATTTTCGTGAGTGGTGTGTCGTTGGAGGTGATTTTCCGGGTATTGCGAACAAAGTAGAACTTGCGTTTCTTGATGGTCACTATTACCTCTAACAATAGTTGCGCGCCGTGCCGGCGGATGAATACTCAATCGCCACTGGAAACGATGGATGAGGAACTCTCCTTGAGAACGTTTGACTTGATTCGTGACGCTGTTTTGCCCGATTTCCGTGATCGGGTGGCCGAGTACCTGGTGCAGTACGAAACCGTACTACTGGGCAAACCGGCGCCCGACCTGGAGCTGGAGCAGGCCACCGCCAATCAGTTGCGCGGGTATTTGCGCGGGCTGAATACCACGCGGGTGCTGGGTATGGCGGATTGGGAGGAGCTGGATCGGCGGGTGGTGAATACGTGGCTTTTAACGATCGACCAATGACAGAAGCAGCACACAAAACCAAAAAGGAGTTTGCGTCATGACCGACGATTCAAAACTAAAAGGACCAGCGTCGTACTTCCCCTCTATTGAAAAAAAGTATGGGCAGCCGATCACCCACTGGCTAAGCCTGCTCAAAACAGTCAGCGGCAAGAAGCATATGGAAATGGTGGCCTTGCTCAAGACTGAACACGGCATGGGCCATGGCCATGCCAACGCATTGGTTGCGTACTTTTTAGCGAGCGCTAAAACCGACTGACGAGAGGGGTCGCATCGATATCGCAGCATTCGATACCAAGCCTTTGAAATGACTGTCAGGCCCTGCGCGCAGAGCAATACGCCACAATAAGCTGAGTGAACGCTGCCACTATCGCCTGGTCCGCTTCAGGTGAGGTAAACAACCGAAACTCCGCATCAGGCAACTCCGGCAACCCTTGTTCCGCCCCAAGAACCACCAGTCCTTGCCTCAACTGGCTGAGTGGCATGGGCGCTACCGCGAAGCCTGCAAGCGCCGCTGCCTGCAACCCGGCCGTGCTGCTGCATAACATGGCCGTGCGTTGGGCGATGCCCGCCTGAGCCAGTCGCTTCAGCGCTGCCTCGCGATAAGGGCACGGCTCGGGGAACAGGGCCAGCGGCAACGGCGTCGGTAGCTGCGTGACGGGTTGCGCCGACCAGGCCCACACCAACGGTTCTTGCCATAGCAAAAGACCCGCTGCGCTGGTTTCGCACAGCGAACCGATGACCAACTCCAGATGCCCTTGCTTCATCAGCGCCAGTAACGTGCCAGGAATGCTCACTTGCACGTCGATCTCCATCCCTGGGTACTGCGCGGCGAAATCCTGAAAAGTGCGCAGTAGTCGAGATTCGACAAAATCCTCGGACACCCCGATCCGCAGTCGCCCGTGAAATGGCGTACGCGTCAGTTCTGCCCAGGCATCACGATTCAACACAAGGATCGTGCGCGCATAAGACAGCAGGCGCTCGCCATCGGGCGTCAGTTGCTGGGAGCGGGTGGTCCGCGTCAACAGCGGTTTACCAACCTGTTCTTCCAGTCGCCGCACATGGCCACTGACCGCAGATTGAGTAAGGTGCAGCTTTTCAGCTGCACGACTGAAGCCTTCTTCATCGACGACAGCGACAAATGTTTTGAGCAGCAGGGTATCGAACATAGTTTTATACGTGATCAATCGAGTACTAATTTACGATTTATATTTCAAATACAACTATGTTGCAATGCCTCCCTACCCCACCACTCGAGGCGCGCCATGACTACTCTTCTGCATATTGAATGTTCTCCACGCAAGCAGCGTTCGGCGTCCCTTGAAGTCGCCCGCCGCTTCATCTCGCGTTATCAAGAACACATCCCGAACACCGAAATCCTCACGCTCGACCTCTGGAACATGGCGTTGCCGGAATTCGATGACCTGGCCATGGAAGCCAAATACGCAGGACTCAATGGCACTGCCTTGACCCCGGCGCAACAGGAGGCCTGGAACACTTTGAAAGACCTGGCTGCGCACTTGCACCGTGCGGATGTGCTGGTGATGTCCGTACCGCTTTGGAATTTCAGTATCCCGTACAAACTCAAGCACTTCATCGACCTGGTTTCGCAGAAAGACATCCTGTTCAGCTTCGACCCGGAACGCGGCCTGGAAGGCATGCTGCACAACAAAACCGCCGTGGTGGCGTACGCCCGCGGCCTGGATTTTTCGGCGCAGTCGATCACGCCGGCGGAGCGTTTCGACTTTCAGAAGCCTTATGTGGAAGCCTGGCTGCAATTCATCGGCGTGACCGATGTGCATTCGGTGATTGTGGAAAAAACCATCCTGGGGGAAGACGTTGATCGTGGCGCGCGCGAGGCTGCGACTCGGCAGGCCAGGAAACTGGCAGATGAGATCTGTCGCTGACGCTTCAGCATCAAGGCCCCCATCGCGACTGCCCAACCCCATTCGCCCATCAACATTTGACCTATCCTTTATCCAACCCAGAACGCCGGTCACCGCCATGTCCGCCCCCGAATCCACCCTCCTCCAAAGTTGGCACCTTAATGCCCGGTCCTGGATCGAAGCCATCCGCGCCGGCACCATAGAAAGCCGCCACACGGTCACAGACCAGGCCATCCTGCTGGCGGTGCTGGGCCGTCAACCCGAGCGCGTGCTCGACCTGGGCTGCGGTGAGGGCTGGCTGTTGCGTGCGTTGACGGAACGTTCCATCGAGGCAGTCGGTGTGGATGGCGATGCAACGCTGGTCGAAGCGGCCCGTGCGGCGGGAACTTCTGTGGTGCATTTGGCGAGTTATGAAGCGTTGGCGGAGGCAAAAGTCGATATCGGTCGTGACTACAACCTGATCTGCGCCAACTTCGCCTTGCTGCACCAGGACATCATCCCTCTGCTCGCCGCCATGCCTCCCCTGCTCGCCCCAGACGGTGCGCTGGTGATCCAGACACTGCATCCGTGGGCCGCAGCGGCGGGGAATTATCAGGATGGCTGGCGCACAGAGACCTTTGCCGGGTTCAAGGGGCAGTGGCAACCCATGCCCTGGTATTTCCGCACCTTGTCCAGCTGGCTCAATGCCTTGGACATGGCCGGTTTTCGGTTGGCCGGCCTGCAAGAGCCGCAGCACCCACAAAGTCCCGTGCCGCAGTCGTTGCTATTGATCGCCGAGCCTATACGCCGAGGATGAGCGATGGCGCCCGGCATCACTTTCGCTTTTGCCGCGCCTGTTCCTCCTCCGCCAGCGCCTGACGAACCAGCGCTCTCGCCGCCCAGGCAGCGGCATCGAGTGATTCTTCAACGCTCGCGCCACTGATATCGCGCACGGCGATCAACGCTTCAGTGCCGATGACGATCGACAGCGCCTGCTTCAGGCGTTTGCGCGCACGGGGTGTGAGCACGTCCTTCAGCGAGTCGACGATCGGCTCGATGTAGCTCATCCGTCGGCCCGGCCGCAGGGGTTCGTGGGTCTCGCTTTCCAGCCACACCGACATGAACGAACGTTCCATCACGTGCAGGCCGATCTCGTCGTCGATCAAGAGTGTGTTCAACGCGTTCGCGGCCAGGCCAATGCCCTTTACCGGATCGTCTCCCGGCCGCCAGAAGCTTTCCAGCGGCTTCATTTCGCGATCGGCGGCCAGCTCGCTGATCAACGCCTCGGTCGAGGGAAAGTAGCGATAGGCCGTGGCGCGCGAAACCATTGCGCGCTCGGCCACTTGCGCAACCGTCGGGTGAAGGCCCTCGTCGCGCAAGGCGACGGCGGCATCGATCAGCGCCTGGCGAGTTCGCAGCTTCTGGTTGGTGCGACCTTGCGTACCGCCGTTGGGGTTCGACGGGCTTGACTTCGGTATGGACATGGAATATATGAGACTCTGTCTTTTCGTGAGATACAGTCTCACAATAGACGTACAGCAACCAACCTGCAAGGTTGCCCATTATGTTTCAGCAACTGAACGCGCCTCAGGGCGCATGAGGTGTATGCCATGAATCACAACCTCCGTTCGCGGACCTGGTTTCGGCTCGCTGCGATCTACTTTGCGCTTGGCGTGATGCTGGGCGTGGCGATGGGCGCTTCCGGCGACCACTCGCTGTTCGCGGTACATGCCCATGTCAATCTGTTGGGATGGGTGTCGATGGCCCTGTTCGGCATCATCGGCACCGCGCACCCGTCAATCACCGAAGGGCGCGTGGCGGCTGCCCAGTTCTGGACGTACAACGTGGCCGTCCCGGTGATGCTCGGCGCGCTGACGCTGCGCCTCAAGGGCTTTGCGTCGGTCGAGCCATTGATTGCTGGCGCATCCGTCCTGATTGGCTGCAGTGTGCTGCTGTTTGTGTGGCTGGTGTTTTCGCGCATCGGTGTCACGGCGGAGCACTTGAACAGCGCGTCACGGGAATCGCGCCTGTCATAACGAAGGACCAGCAGGCGTTTTTGGGCAGCGTATCGGTGCGAGGGAGATTGACCTCGAATTGGGCTGCTGCCCTTCTCACTTCGCCGACATCTTGCACAAAAGGTTCGAAGATAAAGGGCAGCGCGTTGGCGGAAATACCGATGCCGTTATCGCTGGGTCGCCCCTCTGAAACACTATCGAAGCTCCGCCCTCTTACTCCCTGTCTTTCGTCGAACGGATGAGATTGCCCCGCAATTTCACAATCGCCTTCTGCATTTTCACGAAGTCGTCGGGGTCAAGACCGGTTTGCGGGAAGCCCTCTTCCGAGAGCCCTTCACGCAGCTTTCGCCCCTCTTTCGTGAGGCTGATCCGCACCTGGCGTTCGTCTTCCGGGTCGCGCTGGCGCAGCACATAACCCATCGCTTCCAGCTTCTTCAGGATCGGCGTGAGGGTGTTGGACTCCAGGAACAGCTTTTCGCCGAGGCTGCCAACGGTCTGGTTGTCTTCCTCCCACAGTGCAACGAGGGTGATGTATTGCGTATAGGTCAGCCCGAGCCGTTCGAGCATTGGCTTATAAGCCTTGCCGAAGGCGAGATTGGATGAATAGACCGCAAAACACAGGAATTCGGAGAGCTTCAGGTCGAGGGCGGCTGGCTTGTCGGTGGTTTTCATGGGGCGTTCTCTTTGGCCAATCTTGCAAGGCTGAAACTCTACATCGTATGCGATGGTATCGGAAGTGCGTCAACCATCGACGGGTTCCGCGCGGGCGTTCCAGGCCTGTAGCAGCCGACGGCCGGTTGACCGGGATGAACCGGATGAGCCGGCCGTGACCAGCATGCTGACTACTTACTCGCGCTTGCGTCACCGGGGCAAGGGGTGAGCCACGAGTCGGCACTCACCCTTCCATATCCGTCCCTTAAAGACCTGCAGCACGCCCAACCGCCGCTTCAATCGCCGCAACATCAATCTTCCCCATCGTCATCATCGCGTCGAACGCGCGCTTGGCTGTCGCTCGATCGGGATGTTTGATCGCCGCTGTCAGCACACGCGGGGTGATCTGCCATGACAGTCCCCACTTGTCCTGGCACCAGCCGCAGACGTTTTCCTGGCCGCCGTTTCCGACAATCGCGTTCCACAAGCGGTCCGTTTCGGCCTGGTCATCGGTCGCCACCTGGAACGAGAACGCCTCGTTGTGCTTGACCCCCGACCCGCCGTTCAGCCCCAGGCACGGGATGCCCATCACCGTGAATTCGACGGTCAGGACATCGCCCTGCTTGCCCGCCGGGTAGTCGCCGGGTGCGCGAAGGACTGTGCCCACCGCGCTGTCCGGGAACGTCTTGGCGTAGAAGGTCGCGGCGTCCAGTGCGTCGCCGTCGTACCAGAGACAAATGGTGTTTTTACTGGTCATTTTGCTTCTCCAACAATGGGCTGACATTTCATTCTAGCCAAGCAGTCAGCCAGGCAAATGAAGGCGGCCAATACTGGCGCCTGTTGCTACTCAACGTCTTCGAACGTTCCGGTGCACACCTCGCCGCTGCGCAGGTATCGGGTGATCAGTACCCCCGTCGGCGTGGTGCTCGAATGCACCAATGTGAAGGCCGATGCCACTGCAGTGTCGTCAAACAGGCGCTTGCCACGCCCCGGCACGACGGGAAAAATCATCAGCCGAAGTTCGTCCACCAACCCGGCTGCCAGCCGCCGCGAAGATGTCATAGGTGCGACGCCCCAGCAGCAACTCGAACGGCTGCGAGACTGATGAGCGCGGCAACGGTGAGTGTGCGCATGGGTCTTCTCCCGGTTCGTCTTCGTGAACGTTTGTGTACAGGGAACGCCGACAGGCGCAGTGACCGTGCAATGCATTCCCTGCCCCATAGTCGAACGGGGAACTGCGGGATCGACAGTGCGATATCCAGATAACGAGCCACTGCGAAAAAGAGTCTCGAACGCTACAATCACAGCCCTTAACCGCAAATCAGGCAAACCCGTCAGGCTATGGCGCTCGACCCTCCAACGATGTTGACCCTCTCGATCGCCCTGGCAGCGGCGGCCGCGCTGTATCTGGCGGTGGAGTGGCGCAGCATTCGTGAGCCCTCGCTGCTGTTCTGGAGTGCGGGGTTTGCGACGATCACCGTGGGCTCGACACTTGCGTTGCTGCGCGGCAGCGGGCTTTTGCTGATCGGCATCTGGTTCGCCAACGGCCTGTTGGTGACGGCCCACTGGCTTTTCCTGCTCGGCGTGGCGCGCTTCACGCAGGTGCGTCTTTCTCGCGCCTGGTACCTGATCTTTGTCGCCTGGCTTGCCATGCTGTTGCTGCCCGACGAACCGTCCTGGTCGAAGATCATGCTGGTGGCCAACTCGCTGCTGGTCGCCCTGCCCACGCTCAGGGCCAGCTTCCTCCTGCGCCCCCACGGCAAGTCGTTGAGCGTGGGGGCGGTGCAGCTGCGTTATGTGCTGCTGACTCACGGGCTGTTCTACTTCATCAAGGCGATATCGGTTGTCGTTCCGGGCACGCTGATCGACCTGGCGGCCTTTCGTGGCGAGATCATCCAGATTTCTTTGGTCGAGGGTGCGATGGCGATCATGTTGATCGCGCTCTCGATGACCGGCACCGAGCGCTATCGACGGGAGAAACGGATCGCCCGACTGGCCGCGCGTGATCCGTTGACCGCCCTGTACAACCGCCGTGCCCTCGAGGTACGGGCGTCGCGTCTGCTGGACGACGTCTCGAGCACTCGACCGGGCGCCCTGCTGCTGATCGATATCGATAACTTCAAACTGGTCAACGACCTCTACGGCCATACCGCCGGCGACCAGTTGCTCATCGCGCTGAGCGAGATGATTCGTTCGGTGCTGCCAGAAGGCGCGCTGGCAGCGCGGTTGGGGGGTGACGAGTTCGTCATTCTGTTAAATAACACATCGAGCGAACAGATCGTGGGGCTGGGCAACGCACTGCGTGAGCTGTTTCACCACACGGCCTCACAGACATTCGCCACGCCTGAACGGGTCACCTTGAGCATCGGTGCCAACCTGTTTGACCAGCCGCCAACGAGTCTGGCGGCATTGATCGAGCAAGGCGATACCGCGCTGTATGAATCCAAGCGTGGCGGACGCGACCGCATCCGCCTGGTGGATCGGACCCTCGCGAGCAGCGAGCCGCAGCAGGCCCGTTGATTGGCCATTTGTTGCATTGCTGATACATGGAAATGCCAGATTCACACTTTCAGCGTACCTTGTCCCCCATTGAGCATCTCAACGCGGCCGCCTGGGCCTCCTCGTCAAGGAAGAACAATGATCATTGCTTCAACTTCAACGAATGCGGCGATGTCTGCCTACACCTCTGCCGTCGATGCAAAGGCTGCGGCCGATGCGCAAAAACGCGTCACGCAAGATGATCAGGCCAAGCCGCAGAACGATGATTCAGTGAGTCTGTCCAGCACCTCTACCGAGTACAGCAACTCGATCGCGGGCAACGCGCCGTTCTTCCCGGTGCGTTCGGGGATGAACGCCGATGCACTTGTCCTGGGCGCCTCCAAGCCTGGTGCGATCTCCAGTTCCAAGGACAAGACCTTTGCCGAAGTGGCCGCTGATGCCCGCAAGCGCATGGACGAAAAATACGCACTGATGACCGCCAGCGGCAAACCCTACACCGGCAGCGATGAAGACCGTAATGCGTTGATGGGCGATCTGGACCGACGTTCGCTGAACGCCGTCGCCACCAATCAGGGCGGGAAATTCACCGCACAGGAACAAGCCTCGGCGCAAGCCTTGATGCGCCAGCAAGCCCGGCTCGCCACCGGTTATTACAGCGGCCCGGCGGATCAGCAAAAAAACTGGAAAGACCCGTTCATCAATGATCCTTTCGGTCGAGCCACAGCGGCGCTGGCATTTATGGACAACATGAGTCCTGAAGAAAAAGCCACCCCTGAGTGGCTCTCCCAGCATTTGTCGCTGGAAGCGGCATTGAATCAGAGCGGTGGCACGGACCCTGCCGAGAAAAAGACCGGGCACTTTCACAACCTGGCTGAAATTCTTGCGGGCATCGTGACGGACGGATCTGACAGCGAAAAATCCAGTGCAGCCAAGCATGCAGATCCAAGCGTCGAGATTCTGAAGAAGCTGCAATCGTTGACGTCGTGACACTGGTGGAGCGCGGGCTTGCTGGCTGAGCGTTCCGGACGAAAGGCATGACGCCCTCGCGCCTTTCGTCGCGCCCTACTCCTCAAAACGCCCCGTGCCCTCACGGTCGCGCGCGTATTTTCTCGTGAGCGGAAACGACGGCAACCAGGACTCGCGACGGGTGATCCAGCTTTCGTAAGTGGGCGTCAGTTGGTCGGGAGCATCCAGGGATCCCAGGCTCACTTCGATTTCGTCGTCGCTGCGGGCGAAAACCGAAGAACCACAGCGCGGACAGAAACACCGCCCGGCGTAGTCGCGAGTTTCACCGGTGATCGTCACCGCGTCCTGCGGGAATATCGCGCAAGCGTGAAACAGCGCGCCATGGTGCTTGCGGCAGTCGAGACAGTGGCACAGGCCAACCCGGTAAGGGCGTCCCGACGCTTCAATTCGAACGTTGCCGCACAGGCAACCGCCGGTAAAACGGTCCATGTTGCGCCTCCTCTCATTCGTACGGTCGCTAGGTTTATAACGATAGCAGCCTCCACTGGTCGCGATGAACTTGCTCTATAGACGCTTTTTACCTAACTTTGAATCCATGGATTCAAAAAGAGGTATTGGATATGGCCGTTGCCCTCCAGCAACAAGCCTTCAGCAAGCGCCAGTGTGTAACGGGCCTGCGGGCCGCTGTCGGCATCCTCGAAAAGTGGGGAGCGTCCAGCGATCAGGCCTGCCGTATCCTGCGCATTTCCCGCAGCACCTACACCCGCGCACGGCAGCTCGATCCCGACTGGGCCGTGGCGCTGGACGCGGACCAGATGCAACGCATCAGTTTTGTGCTCAACATCCACGCCGCCTTGCGCCTGGTGTTCGATAACCCGGAGAACGTCTACGGCTTCCCGTCGATGGCCAACGATAACGAATTCTTCAACGGTCGCTCGCCGCTCGAGATCATGGCTCAGGGCGATATGATTTCGCTGTATGAAACCTTTCGGCGCATCGACGTGCTGCGTGGTGCGCAATGGTGAGGCTGAGCGAACTGGCAGAACTTGCCGGTGAGCCATTGCAGGCCTATCGACTGGTCAATTCCAAGTTCCCGCCGGTGGCGTTGTTTGATGATGTCGCCGACGCCGACGAGTTCGAGGTGCTGTATCAGATACAGGAACTCACCAACCCCAGGTTGAAAAATGAAGTGGGTCGCCTTGAGCTGATTCGCCGCAGTGAAATCCCGTTCGGTATTCCAGGCTGCTCTTACGCCACAGCACCATTCACCCACGTCAACCCCGCGGGTTCGCGGTTCAGCGATGGCCGTTTCGGGGTGCTGTACCTGGCGGACACACTGGAAACGGCATTGGCCGAAGTGAAGCATCACCAGAGTCTGTACTGGTCGAACGTGCCGGGCCTGAACTATGAGCGGTTCGTTTTCCGGGGGTTGTCCTGCTCTTTTGTGGATGCAGGGATGAAGGATGCGACGTCCATTGCGATGACCGACCCTGTTTATGATCCGGACGATTACACGCATTCCCGGCATTTGGGGAAGTTGGTCAAAGAGGCGGGTTGTCCCGGGCTTCGTTACAACTCAGTGCGAATGCACGGCAGTCATTGCTGGGCACTGATGACGCCGAAGCCGGTTTTATCGGTTGTTCAGGCGGCGCATTACGAGATGATCTGGAATGGGCAGGTGACGAGTGTCAGTCAGATCAGTGAAGCATGACGGCGTAATGCGGGAATGAAAACGGGCGCCTTGATAGGCGCCCGTTTTTTTGTGCGGTGATGATTACCAGCTGCCGTAGGGGATGCCGAATTGTTCGACGTAGCGTTTCGCCTTTTCACTGACTGGATAGGCGTACTGCCCCTGACTTTTTCCTTGGTCTGGGCCCAACGGTTCTATTTCTGCTTGAGCATGAGCGACCTTGATTGCCTTCATACATTTGTCCGCGACCCACACCTGAACGACGCCCCCCGGCGCTACACCGACATACACCAGCGCGACATTGCCTGCTGGTTCATCCGGCGTTGAAGGACAAGGCTCATTCAGCGTATCGCGCATGATTTGTCGGGCTTGCTCTGGAATGTCGACCCAGGCGCGGTACGTTTGTGGCTCCACGATGGACTGCCAACGGACGAAGATTCGTTTCGGTAAGTCTGCACCGACAACTTCGCGAATCCCCCCCGTAATCTCACCCCACCCTCTTGCGGACTCCGTACCATTTTCTGGCTCGCCCCCCGCTGCCGTACCGCCACCCGTGCGACGGAACAATTTGCCGTTAACGTCTTCGACCGCACTGTCTTCAACCCAGGCTTTCATGTAATACGGTTCGTTGAAACTGAGGCTCCACCATTTTCTGGTGAGCTCCGTTTCGGGCGTTGCGAGATTTGTGGCCTGGCAGCCAGAAACCAGTAACAGTCCTACAAGCAATCCCAACAAACGCATTAAAATGTTCTCCAGCTTGAATCCGGTACATGAGGGTGACGTACGCGCACACCACTTTCGGTCGGTGCATTCGTGTAGCGGAGATTCACCCCGCGCTCACGAGTCGATCCCACTGGATTGCTCCAATTGGCAGACATATGGATGTAGCGCAATCTGAGCAGTTTCTCCTCCGCAGGCATAACCTGGTAATTGCCCCCGAGGAACCTGTCGCAGAGTGGTTGAAGCTCTGATGGAACGGAATACTGAGAGGTTTTCGGAACATCCTTGAACTGCACCCCCTTCTCCTTGGCCAGTTTATGCATCAAGTGCAGATACACCACTGACAGCTTCCCACTAACCGGACGCTTGAGTTGCAAACCTGCGTACACCCGCACCTGCCTGAACCCGGATGTCTGCTCTTCCCTCGACAATGAACTCGGTTTCGGAGTCACGATTTCCAGCATTGCTTCTGGCCAGCCATTGGCGACCCAACTCGCTTTCTGCTGCTGGGCATCACGATAAATCGAAGTGGTTTGAATGTCGGTTCCCTGTCGCACCGTCATGGCCTGCATTGGGCTGACCAGTACGCACTCTTCCACTTCTTCCCGATAACCTCCACCGATATCCGAATGCACACCGGGAACGGGTATTTCCGTATGCGCGGGAATGACTGTGCTTAACGTAAAGTTGGCCCGATGCTCGTCCCGTGCAGTCAATTGAATGACATCGGTAAAGTACTTGCGGTCAAGGTACAGTTTGATCCCCGGTGCTACCGGACTTTGGATGTTACCTATGTTTGTGATCCCCGCGACCGAGGGCACGGTATCGAACAGGCCGATGAACCCCATGATGATTTCGCTGTTGTACCGGGCATCGAAACTGGAGCTGAACCCCTTGGGGTTGCTGCGGAGCACTTCGCCCAGAGGCCCTAGTTTGCAACGTACGATTTCATTGGCGAAATGTCGGGCAGCGGCGGCACCTCGACTGAACCCGAAGGTGTCGAATGTGTGCGATGTAATCTCGCCGTCAGGATTGCGATCGATTGCTTCCTTGATCAGTGCTTTCATGGCGACAAACGTTTTTTGTACCTTCCCCGCTACGCCTGCGTCTCCTCGCCCGGTCGCCGCGGCACCCATGCTGTCTTCAGCGCCCGCATCGGTGCCGATCCCGTCTACGTAGAGACTGCGCTGTACGAGTTTGGATGACGCATCGTTTCCGGCTACTTCCGCTGTCGGATAGAGCTCATACAGCTTGAAAACATTACTCACATCATTCCCATAACTCCCCTCCGGATCCGCCATATACGGCTTGCAGCTCGCATCGACGTCTTCCGGGCGAATCGGGTGATGGGCGCCGCACAATAATCCTGACGCAGAGTTACCCGCATTGTTCAGCGTTCCGTCAAAGAACACGCCAATGCGCAACGCAACTCTGAATGCGCCTTGATAGGCGCCCGTTTTTTTTGTGCGGTGATGATTACCAGCTGCCGTAGGGGATGCCGAATTGTTCGACGTAGCGTTTGGACTCGTCGGACAACGGGTAATAGTTGCCACCGGATTTTCCGAGGTGGGGTCCCAAGGGTTCTATTTCTGCTTGGGCACGAGCAACCTTGACTGACTTCAAGCATTTATCAGTCACCCACACCTGTACGATGCCGCCGGGGGCAAGTCCGAGGTAAACCATGGTTATGTAGTTGGCTGGCTCGTCGGGCGTCGCCGGGCATCGCTCATTGACCGAGGCGTGCATGATCTGCCGTGCTTCTTCGGGTATATCGACCCACCCACGATAGGTCTTCGACTCGACAACCGACTGCCATCGGACAAAGATGCGTTTCGGTAGATCTGCTCCAACTACGCCACGGATGCCGCTGCTTATATATTTACTCCAGCCACGAGCTGCTTCGGTACCGTCCTCGGAGTCATGGCTACCTGCTGTGCCTCCACCCGTTCGATTAAACCGCTTGCCGTTGATGTCTTCTACGGCAGAGTCTTCCACCCATACCTTCATGTAGGCGGGCTCAACGAAGCTGAGGCTCCACCATTGATCTTTAGGGTCGTTTTCGCTGGAAAGTGGGTCGGCTGCCTGACATCCGGCTACAAAAAACGCGCCCAGTAATATTAGGATCGAGCGCATTAAAACGTTCTCCAGTTAGAGTCAGATACATGAGGATGTCGCACCCGAATGCCATCGTCAGTGGGTGCATTGGTGTAACGAACAGTCACGCCGCGTTCGCGGCTAGCGCCAATAGGATTATTCCAATTGGCAGAAGTATGAATGTATTTGAGTTTCAATAGCTTTTCTTCACCGGGATCAAGTTGGTAATTCCCGGCGAGGATCTTGGCGCAAATTGGTTGAAGCTCAGAAGGTAAACTGTACGCGGGATCGTTCTCATCAAGCGCTTCAAACTGAACGCCGTTCTCTTTAGCCAATTTGTACATCAAGCGTAAATACACCAACGATAGTTTGCCGCTGACTGCGCGCTTGAGTTGCACTCCTGCATACACCCGTAGTTCCTTTGGTCCTAACCTCCGCTGCTCATTGTCATGTGCCAATGTTGGCTTTGGAGTGATCACATCCAGCATCGTCTCAGGCCAACCGTCGGCGACCATTTTTGCTTTTTTCTGTATTGCATCCCGGTAGATGGATGTAGTTTTGACATCGGTACCATTGGGGACCGTGAGTGCCTGCATAGGGCTGACCAGCACGCACTCCTCCACTTCCTCACGGTAACCACCGCCAATATCGGAGTGCACCCCTGGTACCGGGATTTCAGTATGCGCAGGAATCACTGTGCTCAACGCAAAATTGGCACGGCGTTCGTCACGGGCGGTAATTTGAACGACATCGGTAAAGTATTTGCGGTCCAGGTAAAGCTTGATTCCAGGAGCGACTGGACTCTGGATATTCCCAAGATTGGTGAATCCCGCGACAGAAGGAACAGTATCAAACAGACCGATGAAGCCCATCAGAATTTCGCTGTTGTACTGACCTGTAAAGCTGGCGCTAAAACCATTGGGACTGCTACGCAACACCTCTCCCAGTGGCCCCTTCTGGCAGCGCACGACCTCATTTGCAAAATGCCTGGCCGCCGCAGCTCCTCGACTGAAACCAAACGTATCGAAGGTTAGCGAAGTGATTTCACCGCAGGGGTTTTGATCGACGACTTGTTTGATCAGGACTTTCAGCCGAGAAAATGCGTTTTGGACCTTACTCGCGACACCCGTTTCACCCCGTCCGGTGGCGGCATTACCAAAGCTGTCTTTGCTCCCGCTTTCCGTACCGATGCCGTCGATGTACAGACTTCGCAACGCCAGTGTAGGCGTGCCTTCCCCCTTCACATCTTTGTTGGCTGGGTACAGTTCATACAGTCTGAAAACATTACTCACATCATTCCCATAGCTCCCCTCCGGATCCGCCATATACGGCTTGCAGCTCGCATCGACGTCTTCCGGGCGAATCGGGTGATGGGCGCCGCACAATAATCCTGACGCAGAGTTACCCGCATTGTTCAGCGTTCCGTCAAAGAACACGCCAATGCGCAACGCAACTCTGACTTTTTCCTTCGCCGCCGCCGGTGCCTTGCCGTATTTCTCATACTCGGCCCAGCGCTTGGCGTGGATGTCGACGGGTTTGGCTTCGTCGTAGCGGAAGTTTTTCGGGGGGTTGGGTACGTATCCACTCATTCCTTGATCACCTGGCTCCTTGGTGCAACGGGCGCTGAGGGTGCCACTGTGGATCCAATCAAGCAACGCGTAGCCAGGTGCCATCACTCGGACGACATGGGCCTCGTCCATCTATTGGTTTCGTCAATGGTCACCATTAATTCAATGAAGTTCTCTTAAAAATTCTGCGGCGTAACATCGCCTCCATACCAAACAACTACACCCCGGAGCACACCATCATGAAACGCCAACTCTTCCTCAGCATCGCTTTCTCGGTTTTTGCAGTTAACGCTTTTGCCGCTTCTTCTGCTCACCCGGTTGTCGCTGAAGGCGGCTCGGATCGTCTGATTGAAAGCCGTGTGGCTGAGGGTGGTTCGGATCGTCTGATCGAAAACCGCGTCGCCGAAGGTGGCTCCGACCGCCTGATCGAAAACCGCGTCGCCGAAGGTGGCTCTGACCGCCTGATCGAAAACCGCGTTGCAGAAGGTGGTTCCGACCGCCTGATCGAAAACCGCGTTGCCGAAGGTGGTTCCGACCGCCTGATCGAAAACCGCGTTGCAGAAGGTGGTTCCGACCGCCTGATCGAAAGCCGCGCTGTATGAATGAATAGCCTTAACGCAGAACTCGACAAAAAGCCCGGCCTGATCAGCCGGGCTTTTTCTTGCTCAAAATAAATGAATGTCCTTCATTGAGATGAAGCCGCAACACGCCTCTCGCGTATCGCGCCAGCCCGATCTTGATGCCGACCAGGATGGGCCCGGCGCGCTGCGACGTTAACGATAACGCGTGCTGAATGAACGCGCTGTGAACCTCCATCGCTGGCAAGCCAGCTCCCACAGCGGATTTTTAGCGAGCATGACATGGGTGTTCACCGCCGATGACCTACTGTCGTCCGGTTGATTCGGGCTGGTGCCCACACATTCTTTCTCGGAGAAGTGCGAACCTTCAGATACTGTTCGTCTGCCGAGCCGAATTCGCCACCGGGTCACTGGTCACACCGGAATCAGCGTCAACCGCTCCGGAGATTCCCATGGCACGTTCGCATTCCCTCCCCGCCCCCGCGCAACCCCTGTTGCTCGAAGCCAACGACTGGGTGCCCAACAATCCGCGCCTGCCGGTACTCATTTACCCCAAGGCCATTGCCGTCCAGGGCAACGATCCGGCGGCGCTGTTCGAGAAAACGTTCAAGGCCAATGGCTGGCCACCGCAATGGCGTTACGGGGTCTACGACTTTCACCACTATCACACCGAAGGCCATGAAGTGCTTGGCATCGCCAGCGGTCATGCGCGTTTGATGCTGGGCGGTCCGGACGGTCATGTACTGGAAGTCAGTGCGGGTGATGTGGTGCTGCTGCCAGCGGGCACGGGCCACTGCAACCTGGGTTCAAGCGACGATTTTCTGGTAGTCGGTGCCTACCCGCCCGGGCAGCACGCCGATATTTGCCGCGAGGCACCGAGTGCCGAGCAACAGGCAAGCATCAACACGCTGCCGTTTCCCGAGCGCGATCCGGTGCAGGGCGAGGATGGGGCGGTCGGCCAGCACTGGGTCAGCCAGCATCAGCCATGACAACCTCGCCCTCTCCCCCGCGAGAGAGGGCGAACGCCAGCCCTAGGTGTGATGAATTTCCCGATCCTTGGTTTCCGGCAGGAAGAACGTACCGAGTATTGCAGTCAACACCGCAATGACAATCGGGTACCACAACCCGTAGTAGATATCCCCCGTGGCCGCGACCATGGCAAATGCCACCGTCGGCAGGAAGCCGCCGAACCAACCGTTGCCGATGTGGTACGGCAGCGACATCGAGGTGTAACGGATGCGCGCCGGGAACAGTTCCACCAGCCACGCAGCGATCGGACCGTAGACCATGGTCACGTAGATCACCAGGATAGTCAGCAGTAACAACACCATCGGGTAATTGGTCTTGGCCGGGTCAGCCTTCTCGGGGTAACCGGCGTCCTTGAGGGCAGTGCCGAGGGTGGCGGTGAAGGCGTCGTTGCGGGTCTTGAAGTCGGCGGCCGGCATGCCGGTGCCTTCGAAGCTCGGGATCACTTTGTCGCCGATACGAACCTGGGCGACTGCGCCCGGCTCAGCCTTCACGTTTTTATAGGGAATGGCCCGCTTCGCCAGCACCGTTTTGGCGAGGTCGCAGGAACTGGTGAATCTGGCTTTACCCACCGGGTCGAACTGGAACGAGCACTGGTCCGGATCAGCGACCACCGTGACCGGATTCTTATCCTGGGCGATGAACACGTCAGGGTTACCGTACTGGGTCAACGCGTGGAAGATCGGGAAGTAGGTCACCGCCGCCAGGATGCAGCCCGCCATGATGATGCCCTTGCGACCGATGCGGTCGGACAGGCTGCCGAATATCACGAAAAACGGCGTGCCGATCAGCAGGGAGCCGGCAATCAGCAAGTTGGCGGTCTGCGCGTCGATCTTCAGGGTCTGCAGCAGGAAGAACAGCGCGTAGAACTGCCCGGTGTACCAGACGACGGCCTGGCCAGCCGTACCGCCGAGCAAAGCCATGATCACAATCTTCAGGTTTTCCCAGCGAGCGAAGGATTCAGTCAGCGGCGCCTTGGACGCCTTGCCCTCAGCCTTCATCTTCAAGAACACCGGCGACTCACTGAGTTGCAGGCGGATGTACACCGAGACGATCAGCAACAGGATCGACAGCAGGAACGGAATCCGCCAGCCCCAGGCCTCGAAGGCTTCAGTGCCGAGAATCGTGCGGCAGGCGAGGATCACCAGCAGCGACAGGAACAGACCGAGGGTCGCGGTGGTTTGTATCCACGAGGTGAAATAACCGCGCCGCCCCTTCGGCGCATGCTCGGCCACGTAGGTCGCCGCCCCGCCGTATTCACCGCCCAGGGCCAGGCCTTGCAGCAGGCGCAGGGTAATCAGGATGATCGGTGCAGCCACGCCGATGGTCGCGTAGCCCGGCAGAAAACCGACGATGGCAGTGGAGACACCCATGATGACAATGGTGATCAGGAAGGTGTGCTTGCGCCCGATCATGTCGCCCAGTCGGCCGAACACAATCGCGCCGAAGGGCCGCACGGCAAACCCCGCCGCGAACGCGAGCAGCGCGAAGATGAAGGACGTGGTCTCGTTGACGCCGGCGAAAAAGTGCTTGGCGATGATCGCCGCGAGGGAACCGTAAAGGTAGAAGTCGTACCATTCGAACACAGTGCCCAGGGACGAGGCGAAGATGACTTTGCGCTCCTCCCTGGTGATCCCGTGGTTGGGCACGTTGCCCGTGGTGGTGTCGATTGCGGCCATGAGTCTTCTCCGTCTTGCTCTTGTTGTAGGCCGGAGCACCTCACTACCATCGTCGTACCCAGGCCCTGGGCTGAAGTCATCGGATTACCGATTTCATGAAGCCTGGCAACAGGCTGACCGCCTCACATCGCTGCAAGGTTTCCTGAAGCATAATCACCTTCGCGCAGATATCCACTCGCCATCCGGCTTTGTCCGCGACCGACACGAAGCAACGAGTGGATCGTCGCCTGAAAACGGGCGCCCCGCCGCCCGTTTCGTAAGGATTCACCCCTGACAGCAGCGTGCCCCGACACGGCAAAAACAGGAGGCGGTGATTTCCACATCGGCTCGGGCCATGGCCAGGTCGAGGCGGGTCCGGGCGGCAGCGGCTTCGGCGTCCCGCCCCAATCGCGTCAGGCATTCCACGTAACCGTGGAGGGCCCACACGTTGTCCAGATGCCAGGACGCGCGGCTCAGCGTGGTGTCCAGCCCCAAATCGGCGCGATAAGCCTGCAAGGCTTCTTCTACACAGCCCTGTTCCAGCAGCAGCGCACCCAGCGCATGTCGTACCGGTTGCATCCAGCCCCAAGGCTCGTCGTACGGCAAGTTGTCGTCCAGTGACCGCGCCTCGCGCAGGTACGTGAACGCGCTGTCGTAGTTGCCTTTGCGGTACTCGATTTCCCCCCGCAGCATCGCGCCGGCCACCGCCAGGATGTCGGTGCATTTATTGTTGAAGAGGTAACGCGTTTGCGGCACACGCGTCAGTGCATTGATGAACAGCCGTTGTTCGGCTTCCGCGGCGGCGATGTGCCCGCTGGCCGCGTGGGCCACGCCCCTGGCGTAATGCAGCATCGCGGTGGTCACGCAGTACAGCTCCTGGTCATTCGGCAACGGCGTGGCGAGGATGTCCTGCCATTTGCCGAAGCGGATCTGCACGTGGACCTTCATCGACACGAAGCTTTCCAGCCAGTCGGCCATGGGCGGTTGCTCGACGCGCAGCAGTTCTTCCTTGATGGTCGACATCAGTTCGTCGGCGGCGTCCAGCGCCGGTTGGTATTGCCCGAGGAACATCGCCGAGTAGAGTTTGAAGTGGTAGTTGTGGCATCGATACAGGGTGTAGAAGTTGAGCGGCCCTTCCCGCTCCAGGAATTTGCCGTCGGCCAGAATCGCCCGGCTATTGGTGACCATGGCCCCTCGGTAATCGCCGCAGAGCACGTCGATGTGCGACGGCATATGGCGCAGATGCCCGGCGTCCGGCACCAGGTCGCGCAGGACATCGCCGGCGCGCAACGCTCGCTCGGGATGGGGCGACATTTCCAGGGTGTGGACGTACATGTGCAGCACGCCGGGGTGCGGCGCATCGCCGTGTTGCTCTACCCGCCGCATCGCCTGCTCCAGCACGGCCAGCGCTTCCAGGGTGTCGGCACCCGGTGCGGGCTCGCCGGTTTTCAGATCCCACAGCAGCCAGGGTGTGCGGTCGATCAAGGCTTCGGCAAACAGCGCCGCCACATCCGGATCGTCGGGAAAGGCTTTATAGACATCGCGCATCGACGCCGCGTAGGCATCGTTCCAGTCGAAAAGTTGTTCAACGCTGGCGGCCTCGTCAGCCTGATAGCGTTGCTCCAGCGCCCGGATCAGCGCCTGTTCCACCGGTTTTGCACCCTCGCCATGCGCAAGCGCGGCACGCGTCGCCAGCCGGGCCTGGGTGACGGCGTCTTTCAATTCCTGTTCGATAAACGCATCCCAGCGTTTGTTGTAATTGGGGCCGGAAGCATAGGCGATGCCCCAGTAGGCCATCGCGCAATCGTGGTCATGTTCGATCGCCTTGCGGAAACAGCGGATGGATTCGTCGTGGTTGTAGCCGTAGCACCATAACAATCCCCGGTCGAACCAGAGCTGAGCCTGTGGTGAACGGGTCGTTACGGGGCGGCTGTAAGTGCCCAAATCGTAATAGTCGTGCATCGGTTTACCCTCTCGATCAGAGCCTGGAACCTCTCAGGAAACGCCTTGCCACGGTCTGATTTCCTGGAGACCGTCGATCGTTCAAGAGATCCAGCATACCCCGCAGGTTCTGCCCCAGCACTGCAACCGACGACAGGCTGGCGCAATGGAAGTCCGAGGACCATTGCCGACGTCGATAGTCACCATCAACTCAATGAAGTTCTCATAAAAAATCCGCGGCGTAACATCAGCTCCATACCCAACAACTACACCCCGGAGCACACCATCATGAAACGCCAACTCTTCCTCAGCATCGCTTTCTCGGTTTTTGCAGTTAACGCTTTCGCCGCTTCTTCTGCTCACCCGGTTGTCGCTGAAGGCGGCTCGGATCGTCTGATTGAAAGCCGTGTGGCTGAGGGTGGTTCGGATCGTCTGATCGAAAACCGCGTGGCCGAAGGTGGCTCCGACCGCCTGATCGAAAACCGCGTCGCCGAGGGTGGCTCCGATCGTCTGATCGAAAACCGCGTCGCCGAAGGTGGCTCCGACCGCCTGATCGAAAACCGCGTCGCCGAAGGTGGCTCCGACCGCCTGATCGAAAACCGCGTCGCCGAAGGTGGTTCGGATCGTCTGATCGAAAACCGCGTGGCCGAAGGTGGCTCCGATCGTCTGATCGAAAACCGCGTGGCCGAAGGTGGTTCCGACCGCCTGATCGAAAGCCGCGCCGCATGAATGAATAGCCTTGCCGCAGTACCCGACAAAAAGCCCGGCCTGACCCGCCGGGCTTTTTCATGCACAAAAATCAGCCCCTGCTTAATGTCGCTGTCCCACTTGTGATAAATAACACCTGATTGCGAGTCCCGTACCCAATGAGGTTTGCCCATGTTGTGTTTCCCACGCCTGCCGCTGGTGCTGACCTGCGCCCTGTCCGGTTTACTCGCTTGCGGTGCACACGCCGCCACGCCATCCCCGGCGCCCGACAGTCTGCAGCCGCTGCTGGTGACGATGAACGAACGCCTGAACATCGCTGACCTGGTGGCACTGACCAAATGGGACAGCCACAAACCGATCCAGGACAGCGTCCGGGAAGCGCAGGTCATCGCCAACGCCAGGAAGCAGGCCGTTACCCGTAATCTCGACCCGGACGAGGTCGCGGAGTTGATCGCCGCACAGATCGAAGCCAACAAGCTGGTGCAATACGGACTGCTCGCGCAATGGCAAGCGTCGGGCAAGGCGCCGGACACGCCACGGCCGGACCTTGCCCATCAAATCCGCCCACGGCTGGATGAGCTGCAAAACCGCCTGTTGCAGCACTACGCCGATTTCGCGCCTTATCGCAAAGACCCGAACTGTGCCCAATGGCTGGCCAAGGAGCGATCCGCGCTGATCAAGGATGGCCTGCACGGCCAGGCACTGATCCGCGCCACCGGGGATTTGTGCGTGACGGATTGATGGGCTACTGCGGCTGAAACGTCTGCAAGTACGCCAGCACATCCTCGATCTTCTCTGGATCGCTGAGCCCCCAGAAAATCATCCGGGTGCCCGGCACCACTTTCTTCGGCGCTTCGAGGTAAGCCGTCAGTGTCTCGCGGGTCCAGACAATGCCGGCGTTTTTCATCGCGTCGGAGTACTGGTAGTCCGCCGAGCTTCCCGAAGGGCGGCCGAAGATGCCGTTGAGTGGCGGGCCGAAACCGCCCCGGGCCGACTCGCCCACTTGATGGCAGCCACCGCAGATCCGCGTGAACAGTTTCGCCCCGGCTTCAACATCCCCCGCCGCTGCCACCGGTGTGCAAAATGCCCCTGCCGTCAGTGCAAGGACGAAGGTGAGGCTTACGGCTTTCATCATGTTCGGTTCCAGTGAGGTCAATCGGCGCAGCCGGTGCATTTTCGCGCCTACCTTACCCGATTGCAGCAGCCTGACGGGCACAGGTCACTCAAGCGTCGACGGGGTGCGCGGGTCCGGCACTGATCCCGCAATCGGTCAAGACGGTGCCAGGGGCGTGCCGGATCGTTTGCGCCGGATTGGCTACACGCCTTTGATTCAGAGGGCTTGGGGTCATGTGGACTTGCAGTTTTCAACAGTAGGCTAAGCTTGGATCAGCTCATTGCTCACGATGCTCGATTCTGCAGGGTTTTGGTTTTTCTGGAGAGCGTCTGCAACAGCTATCTCAGACAGGCCCAACCCTTTCACGCAGGATTGACGTGATGACCGAGCCCCTCCTCAGTTTTGATGCGCTCAAGCGCGCTGCTGCCGCTGGTGAAATCGACACCGTATTGGTCTGCATGGTCGACATGCAGGGACGCCTGGTCGGCAAGCGCTTCCAGGTCGAGTTTTTCATCGACAGTGGCCACGAAGAAACCCACTGCTGCAATTACCTGCTGGCCGACGACATCGACATGGAACCGGTCCCCGGTTACGCCGCGGCCAGTTGGAGCAAAGGCTATGGCGACTTCGTCCTCAAGCCCGACATGTCCACGCTGCGCCGCGTGCCCTGGCTGGAATGCACGGCGCTGGTGCTGTGCGATGTGCTCGATCATCACCATCGAAAAGACTTGCCCCACAGCCCGCGGGCGATTCTGAAAAAACAGGTCGAGCGCCTGCGCGAACGCGGCTACACCGGCATGTTCGCGTCGGAACTCGAGTTCTATCTGTTCGATGAGAGCTACGAGGCGATCCACAAGCGCAATTATCACAAACCGAAAACCGCCGGCCATTACATCGAGGACTACAACATCCTGCAGACCACCCGCGAGGAGCCGGTGCTGCGGGCGATTCGCAAACATTTGCAGGCGTCGGGCATTCCCGTGGAAAACTCCAAGGGCGAATGGGGACCCGGCCAGGAAGAAATCAACATCCGTTACGCCGATGCCATGACCATGGCCGATCATCACGTCATCATCAAGCACGCCTGCAAAGAGATCGCGCAGTTGCAAGGCAAGGCGATCACGTTCATGGCCAAGTGGCGCTATGACGCCGCCGGCTCCAGCAGCCATATCCATAATTCGCTGTGGGACAAGAACGCCAAAAAGCCGCTGTTTTTCGACGCGAAAGCCGAGTTCGGCATGTCGAAACTGATGCGCGCCTGGGTCGCCGGGCAGCTCAAGTACGCCAACGACATCACCTGTTTTCTCGCGCCGTACATCAATTCATACAAGCGTTTCCAGGCCGGCACCTTCGCACCGACGCGGGCAGTGTGGAGCCGGGACAATCGCACCGCCGGCTTTCGTTTGTGCGCCGAAGCCAGCAAATCCATCCGCATCGAATGCCGCATCGGCGGCGCGGACCTCAACCCTTACCTGGCCTTCGCTGCGCTGATCGCGGCGGGCCTGGCCGGTGTCGATGAGAAGCTCGAACTCGCGGCGCCGTTCGAGGGCGATGCCTACCTCGGCGAGGATCTGCCGGAAGTCTCGAAAACCCTGCGCGACGCGTGCTCCGCACTCAAGGGCTCGAGCATGTTGCGCGAGGCGTTCGGCGATGAAGTGATCGAACACTACGTGCACACCGCCGAGTGGGAGCAAAAAGAGTACGACCGGCGTATCACCGACTGGGAACTGCAGCGCGGCTTCGAGCGCTATTGAGCACATCATGACGGCCAAGATTCAGCTTGTTTCACCGGTCGATGGCCGGGTTTTTGTCGAGCGCGATTGTGCCTCTACGGCGCAGATCGAGCAGGTCCTGTCGGCGGCCGCCACCGCCCAGGTTCTATGGCAGCGCCGATCGCTGAGCGAACGTGCTGCCTTGTGCAGCGCCGCCGTGGACGCGATGCTGTCGATGCAGGCGGACATCGTGCCGGAACTGGCCTGGCAGATGGGTCGCCCGGTGCGCTTTGGCGCGGGAGAACTGCGCGGTTTCGCCGAACGCGCCCGCCACATGATCGCGATAGCGCCTGAAGCGTTGGCACCTGTGGAACCCGATCCTGTCGCGGGTTTTCGGCGCTTTATCAAACGCGAACCGTTGGGCACGGTGCTGGTCGTTGCGCCTTGGAATTATCCGTACCTGACGGCGGTGAATACGATCATCCCGGCGCTGATGGCCGGCAACAGTGTGATCCTCAAACACGCCACGCAAACGCTGCTGGTCGGCGAACGTTTCGCCGAAGCCATGCGTCGCGCCAAGCTGCCCGACGGGCTGTTCCATAACGTGCTGCTCGACCATCAGCAGACGTCCGCGATCATTGCTTCGGGCCGCGTGCACCAGGTTAACTTCACCGGTTCGGTCGAGGCCGGCAAAGCCATGGAAGCCGCTGCCGCTGGGCGTTTCATCGGCGTGGGCCTGGAGCTCGGTGGCAAAGACCCGGCCTACGTTCGCGCCGATGCCAACCTTGAGCACGCGGTGGAGAATCTGGTGGATGGCAGCTTCTTCAATTCCGGGCAAAGCTGCTGCGCCATCGAGCGCATCTACGTCGATCAAACAATCCATCCGGCATTTGTCGAACGCTTCATCGAACTGACTGGCCACTATGTATTGGGCAATCCACTGGACGAGGCCACGACGCTGGGCCCTATGGTGACACCGGGCGCCGCTGATTTTGTTCGCGGACAAATCGCCGACGCGCTCACGCAAGGCGCCAGAACGCTGATCGATCCAAAGACTTTCCCCGCCGATGCGCCGGGCAGCGCCTACCTGGCGCCGCAGGTGTTGGTCGATGTCACTCATCAAATGTCAGTCATGCGCGACGAAAGCTTTGGCCCGGTGGTCGGCATCATGCCGGTAGCTGGTGACGACCAAGCCATCGCCCTGATGAACGACAGCGCGTTCGGCCTCAGCGCATCCCTGTGGACCCGGGACCTCGCCGCCGCCGAACGCCTCGGCAATGAGATCGCCACCGGCACCGTGTTCATGAACCGTTGCGATTACCTGGACCCGGCGCTGGCCTGGACCGGGGTCAAGAACAGTGGACGCGGCGTCACCCTCTCGCGCCTGGGCTACGAGCACCTGACCCGCGCCAAATCCTTTCATCTGCGCCACGAGGTGTAGGCCATGAACCTGACTGGAAACTGGAACTACCCCACCAGCATTCGCTTCGGTGTCGGTCGCATCGCCGAGCTGGCCGAGGTCTGTCGCAGCCAGGGTATCGAGCGACCGCTGCTGGTCACCGACAGTGGCCTGGCGCGCGCGCCGATCACCACGGCAGCGTTGGAATCCATGCGCGCTGCCGGCCTGGGCGTCGCGCTGTTTTGTGACCTCAAGCCCAATCCCATCGAGGCCAACCTCGCCGGCGGGCTCGACGCCTGGCGCGCCGGCAAGCACGACGGCGTGGTCGCCTTCGGCGGTGGCAGCGGCCTGGACATGGGCAAACTCATTGCCTTCATGAGCGGGCAGACCCGACCGGTGTGGGATTTCGAAGACATCGGCGACTACTGGACCCGCGCCGACGAAAGCAGTATCGCCCCGGTCATTGCGGTGCCGACCACGGCGGGCACCGGTTCCGAGGTCGGCCGCGCGGCGGTGATCATCGACGAAAGCACGCACACCAAACGCATCATCTTCCACCCCAAAATGATGCCGCGGGTGGTCATCAGCGACCCGGCGCTCACCGTCGGCATGCCGGCAAAAGTCACCGCCGGCACCGGCATGGATGCGTTCGCGCATTGCCTGGAGTCGTACTGTGCCCCCGGTTTTCATCCGATGGCCGACGGCATCGCGGTGGAAGGCATGCGCCTGGTGGCCAATGCCCTGGTGCGCGCCGTGCACACCCCCTCGGACCTTGAGGCGCGGGCGCAAATGCTCGCTGCCGCAGCAATGGGCGCCACCGCATTCCAGAAAGGCCTGGGCGGCATGCACGCACTTTCGCATCCGGTGGGTGCGTTGTACGACACCCATCACGGCATGACCAACGCCACGTTCATGCCCTATGTCCTGCAATTCAATCGCCCGGCCATCGAAGAGCGCATCACCCGCCTCGCGGCGTATCTGCGCCTGCCCTCCCCCGGCTTCGACAGCTTTCTGGCCTTCGTCCTCAAGCTGCGCAAGGACATCGGCGTGCCGCATACGCTGTTTGAACTGGGCGTGGATGACCGGCAGGCCGACCTGATCGCGGACATGGCAATTGTCGACCCCTCGGCCGGCGGCAACCCGCTGCCATTGACCAAGGACGGCGTGGCCCACATTTTCGATGCGGCTTTTCACGGCCGTCTCTAGATCCGGAGCAGTCAGTGGTATCGGTTGGAAAAGGAGCAGTACGACAAGGTGTTGAAGGCCAGTCCATTGCGCACACGCCAGTGGATTGAATCAAAACCTGATGGGGTACACAGCATGAACCCAGCAAGCCAGCCTGGCACCGACGCGCACGACGATGACGTCAAGGTGCTGCACAGCATGGGCTACGCCCAGCAACTCTCGCGACGAATGGGTGTTTTCTCCAACTTCGCCATTTCCTTTTCGATCATCTGCATCCTCTCCGGCGGGATCAACTCACTGGCCCAGGGCACGTCGGGTGCAGGGGGTGCGTCGATTGGCATCGGCTGGCCTATCGGGTGCCTGATCTCAGGGGTTTTTGCCCTGGCCATGGCGCAGATTTCCTCGGCCTACCCCACCGCTGGCGGGCTCTATCACTGGGGCTCGATCCTGGGTAACCGCTTTACCGGCTGGCTGACGGCCTGGTTCAACCTGTTGGGACTGATCACCGTGCTGGGCGCCATCAACGTCGGCACCTACTACTTCTTTTTCGGTGCCTTCGGACCGGCCCTCGGCATGGAAGACACCACCACGGTCAGGGTGATTTTCCTGGCGATCCTGACCGGTATCCAGGCCCTGTGTAACCACTTGGGAATCGGCCTGACCGCGAAGCTCACCGACTTCTCGGGCTACCTGATTTTTGCCACGGCGCTTGCCTTGACCCTCGTCTGCCTGATCTCCGCACCGAGCTATGAATTCGCCCGTTTGTGGACCTTCGGCAACTATTCCGGCGAAGCCGGCGGCAGCGTCTGGCCACAGGTTTCGAACGGTTGGGTGTTCATGCTCGGCCTGCTGTTGCCGATCTACACCATCACCGGTTATGACGCGTCGGCGCATACCTCCGAAGAGACCCACAACGCGGCCATGTCGGTGCCGCGCGGCATGGTCATGTCGGTGGTCTGGTCGTTGCTGTTCGGTTGGGTGATGCTCAGCTCATTCGTCCTGATGCTGCCAAGCATGGACGAAGCGGCGAAACAGGGCTGGAACGTGTTCTTCTGGGCCATGAATGCCCAGGTGAGCCCGACCATCAAACTGGCGCTTTACGTGGCGATTTTCATCTCGCAGTTTCTCTGCGGTCTGGCCACCGTGACCTCGGTGTCACGCATGATCTTCGCCTTCTCCCGGGACGGCGGCCTGCCCTGCTCGAAAGCACTGGCCTCGGTCTCGCCGAAATATCGCAGCCCGGTGGCCGCCATCTGGACCGGCGCTACCCTGGCGGTGTTGTTCGACTGGGGCTCGTCGGTGATCTCGATCGGGGCAACGCCGGTCTACACCATCGTGGTCTCGTGCACGGTGATCTTCCTGTTCTTCTCTTTCATCATCCCCATCGTGCTGGGCCTGTTCACTTACGGGACCGCGAAGTGGCCGACCATGGGGCCGTGGAACATGGGACGCGGGTTGTATTCACTGTTCGCCATCCTCTCGATCCTGTCGATGGTGGTGATCTTCGTCATCGGCATCCAGCCACCGAACGACTGGGCGCTGTACATCACCATCGGATTCCTGGTGCTGACGGCCATTGTCTGGTTCGGTTTTGAGGCTCGGCGCTTTCAGGGCCCGCCGACGGGCGATCTGATCGTCAAGCGTCAGGCGGAAATTGCGGCGACGGAGGCGGCGTTGAACAAGCAGGTGTGAAGGCTTTTACCTGTGGTGGGCGAGCTTGCTCGCTCCCGCATTTGTATCGATCTGTATTTTTTCGCGGCGATCTTACACAGCGTTACACAAGTGCCGGATCAGGACACATCCGCACTACATGAGGATGAAAAAGTGGGCCACATCGGAAACTCAGACGTTTTCCGGCGAACAGCAATGTAGAAGAGCCCAAAAACCTCAGCAGGAACCCGCCATGATCAATCAAATCGACACCGTGCTTTACACCGGCAAGACCCACACGACCGGAGGCCGTAACGGCGAGTCGCGAAGTGACGATGGACGTCTGGATATCAAGCTTTCCGCGCCTGGCTCTTCAGGCAGTGGCACCAATCCTGAACAACTGCTGGCCGCAGGCTGGTCCGCCTGCTTCATCGGCGCCATGGGTAAAGCGGCGGTTGCATTGAAAGTGACGTTGCCGACTGACGTCGCGGTCGATACCGAAGTGGACCTGGGCAAGACCGAAAACGCCTTTTTCCTTCAAGCACGTCTCAACGTGAGCCTTCCGGGCCTCGATCCAGTTGTCGCACGTTCGCTGGTGGATGCCGCGCACCAGACCTGCCCGTATTCGAAGGCGACCCGTGGCAACATCGACGTCGTGATCAACCTGGTTTAACCATAGCGACAAGCGCGGCCTGCCATTGCGGCAGGCTGTGCTGGTGACCGCTTACTGAACGTTTTTCAGCTTGACCACATCACCGGACACCTTGGTGGTGTAACCAGTCAGGACCCAGGCCCAGAACCAGTTTTCCTGCACCTGGGTGTTGATCAGTGCGTCGCCGCCCTTGGCCTTGATCGCCGCGTCTTGTGCGCGAACGAAACGGTTGTTCTGGCGGATCGGGATGACACCGAACAGCATAAGGCCGGTGGCGCTCGCTTCGCTGTGGCCAACGACGGTGTATTGGCTGGCATCGTATTGCTGGGTTTTCATCGGCGCGCCGGTGCAACCTGCCAGAACCAGACCGAGCAGGGAAACGGCAACCACTTTGCTGAGGTAATTCACTGAGTAACTCCATGGAAAAACACCCGGGATCCATCTCTCGAGCGGCGCACACTTTACCGGAGGTAGTGGCCAATTGGTATCAGATGTAGCCGCATTATCGCCCGGCGTAACGGCCGGGGGGCTTTGATTTTCCGTATGAAGCTGTCGTTCACCGTCCGGGGTCAGAAGAAACCTGTGGCGAGGGAGCTTGCTCCCGCTTGAGTGCGCAGCACTCACAAAAACCGGCGATGGTGGTCAGATTTTGGGGCCGCTACGCAGCCCAACGCGAGCAACATGAACAGCATGACCCCGACACGCGGCATTGCAAAGGAAGGGGGGAAAACAACGGGCTCATCGGTTTGGCTTAATAATGAATCAGGATTGCCCCTCAAACCGCTTCAACGAAAACGCCGACAGATCCAGGTCGCTGGAGCCACGCACACACCACTGCGCCACCGCCTCGCCCAACGCCGCAGAATGTTTGAAGCCATGCCCTGAACAGGCCGAGACCACCAGGGTGTTTTTCAAGGTCGGATGCTCGTCGATGATGAAGTGCGAATCCGGCGTGACGGTATAGGCGCACACCGTTGACTTGACCACCCGCGAGGTCACACCGGCGATCCTGCCGCGCACCTGCGTCTCGAACATGTCGCACGCTTCGGCGGCGCTGACGGTGCGGTCCAGGGAGTCCGGGGAAGATGCCTCGCGGTACTGTTCCGTCGCGACTTTCAGGCTGCTCTCGCCGGGTAACGGCGGAAAGCCGTAGTAGGACTGCCCTCGCCCGTGGGTGAAGATGAACGTCGGCGAGACCTGCGCAAACCGGGCGTTCTCTTCCAGCTCGAACCAGAACAGTTTCTGCCGACACACCCGCAACAACCGGTCGAACGGTTGACCCAACAAGTCCCGGGACCACATGCCAGCACTGACCACGACTTTGTCGGCATGGATCGTTCGCTGGTCGGTGGTGAGGGTGACGCCCTGCTCGTGCGAGGTGATGCCTGTGACGGTTTCACCCTTCAGCAGCGTCGCGCCGTGTTCCTCGGCGAGCCGCAGTTGCACGGCGATGCAGCGTTCCGGCCGGACAAAACCGCCACTCGGTTCGAAGTAGCCGACGGCGCTGTCCAGCACCGGGGAGAACTGCGGGAATCGTTGGCGAATCTGTTCGGCGGACAACACCTCATGCTCGATGCCGTAGGTTTTCGCCAGTTGAAAGGTGCGGTGGGTGAAGTCGCTCGCATCATTGGCGTCATAGTCGGGGCTGGAGGTCATGACCAGCACGCCACACTGCTCGAACAGCGACTCGCCGGACAGTGCTTCGAGTTCGCGCCAGATCCGGTGGGAGTTACGGACGACAGGCAGATAAGCCGCGCCTTCCCCGACCGACAGTCGGGTGATACGCGTATCACCGTGGCTGGAGCCCTGGGTGTGGGGCGGATGGTATCGGTCGACACCGATCACCCTGACGCCGGACTTGGCCAATTGATAGGCCGTCGCAGCGCCCATCGCACCCAGCCCGACCACGGCTACTTCACACCGATGTTCCATATCATCACCGTCCGCAAAATGATCATTTGAGTCTGAAAGCCGATGAAAACTCAAGGGCCGAAAAAGCCCTCAGTGCAGGGTGGGATCCCGCGGCCATAAAACGCCCCGGCACTGGCAACAACCCCTTCATTGGACATACCATGCCGCGCATTCACTTCTTCCCTATCAAAACGGCGGTAACAGCATGATCGAGGTCACCGAGGTTTCCATTGCCGAACTGCGCGCGGCGCTCGAATCCGGCCAGACCACTGCAGTGGAACTGGTCCAGGCCTATCTCGCCAGAATCGACGCCTACGACAGCGCCGACACGCCCACCGCCCTCAACGCGGTGGTGGTGCGCAATCCCGAGGCGCTCAAGGAAGCGCAGGCTTCCGATAGCCGGCGAGCGCAGGGCAAAACGCTGGGGCCACTCGATGGCATTCCCTATACGGCCAAGGACAGTTACCTGGTCAAAGGGCTGACCGCCGCCTCTGGCAGTCCCGCCTTCGCCAACCTGATTGCCTATCGCGATGCGTTCACCATCGAACGGCTTCGCGCCGCCGGGGCGATCTGCCTGGGCAAGACCAACATGCCACCGATGGCGAACGGCGGCATGCAGCGCGGCGTTTATGGCCGTGCGGAAAGTCCGTACAACGCCGATTACCTCACCGCGCCTTTTGCCTCCGGTTCGTCCAACGGCGCAGGCACTGCCACCGCCGCCAGTTTCGCGGCATTCGGCCTGGCAGAAGAAACCTGGTCGAGCGGTCGCGGCCCGGCCTCGAACAATGGGCTGTGCGCCTATACGCCGTCCCGCGGGGTGATTTCGGTGCGCGGCAACTGGCCGCTGACGCCGACGATGGACGTGGTCGTGCCGTTCGCCAGAACCATGGCTGACCTGCTCGAAGTGCTCGACGTGGTGGTGGCGGAAGACCCCGATACCCGCGGCGACCTGTGGCGGATGCAGCCCTGGGTGCCGATTCCGAGTGTCACCTCGGTGCGCCCTGCTTCCTATGCCGAACTGGCGGCGAAGCCCGATGCCCTCGCCGGCAAGCGCCTGGGTGTTCCGCGCATGTTCATCAACGCCGATCCCGACGCCGGCACCAGCGAGGCGCCGGGGATCGGTGGGCCGACGGGGCAACGCATCAACACCCGGCCTTCAGTGATTGCTCTCTGGGAAGAGGCACGCAAGGCACTCGAAGCCGCGGGCGCCGAAGTGATCGAAGTCGATTTTCCGCTGGTCTCCAATTGCGAGGGTGATCGTCCGGGCGCGTCGACAGTGTTCACCCGGGGCCTGGTGTCGAAGGAGTTCCTGCATCATGAGTTGTGGGACCTGACGGCCTGGGCGTTCGATGATTTCCTGCAGGCCAACGGCGATCCGAAACTGAACCGCCTGGTCGACGTCGACGGGCCGCTGATTTTCCCCCACGACCCGGGCACCCTGCCCAACCGCGAAGGCGACCTCGTCGCGGGCATGGACGAGTACGTGCGGATGGCCGAGCGCGGCATCACACCGTGGGACCAGATCACTACCGTTCCCGATGGGCTGCGCGGACTTGAACAGACCCGTCGCATCGACCTTGAAGACTGGATGGACCGGCTGGGCCTCGATGCGGTGCTGTTCCCGACGGTGGCTGACGTTGCGCCAGCGAATGCCGATGTCGATCCGGCCTCCGCCGACATCGCGTGGAGCAATGGTGTCTGGGTCGCCAACGGCAACCTCGCCATCCGTCACCTCGGTGTTCCAACGGTCACTGTGCCGATGGGCATCATGCCGGATATCGGCATGCCGGTCGGGCTGACCTTTGCCGGTCGTGCCTATGACGATTCGGCGCTGCTGCGTGTTGCCTCGGCGTTTGAATCGACCGGATCGAAGCGCAAAATCCCGCCTCGAACCCCACCGTTGTCGACCGGTAAATAATGGAAGAAACGGGATTGGGGCACACGCTCCAATCCCGTTTTTTTTCAGCCAGTCTACGCTTCAACGACCGTGGTAATCCTCCCCCGCGACCGCTCGCAGATAAGCCTCGTCACTCTTCGTGCGCAAGTCTCGCCACTCCTCCCAATCGATGATGCCCTGGCGATCCATTTCATCCGCCTGCCGCAGCAGTTCCTCATGGTAGGCATCCGGGCAGTCCATGCGCAGCGAGCAGTTTTCGAGCGTACGGTGCCAGGCATCCAGGGCCCGAAGTTTTTGCTCCTGGGTTCTCGTCAGCAGGTTTCTGAATGAATTCATGGCGGCGGTTTCCACGGTCGTTTCTGAATGGAGCGATCGGGTGCGACACAGGTTCATCACGCCCGACCAGAGGTGAGGGGGCGACTATCGTGGGCGAAAAATCTCGAACTCGTGGGTAACCGTCGCATCCAATGGGTAGGCAAACGGAGGTACGCGACATGAACAGTGATGACCGTGATAACGCACTCGAATCGCAAACGACGTCAAACGCTCCGCCCATCGATTCGTCGGGCAAACCGGTGAATGTGGTCGAGCGGGATGTGCAGGACAGAAACGGTGAAGCCGAAGGTGTCGATCAAGCCATCACGCCCTCTTCCACCCGAACCAAAGAGCAGGACGCCGAGCAACTGCAGCGCAAAATCGACGAGATAGAACGCAAGGTTGCCGACGGCAATTAGCCGCGCCGACCTGGTTGGGTCCGGCCGAATCACCGGCGGCGTAACCCGATGCAATGCCGGACATCAATCCCCTGTGGAAGCTAGCCTGCTAGCTCCCACAGGGGGGAATGCGCACACATGAAGAGCCAGGTGCTGGCCCCTCGAGAGGCCATTACGTGGGGCTTTTCCAAATGACTCGCTGTAAGGCGGCCGTTACCGCAGAAACGGAGTTTCTTATTCGCCCGGCGCTTACAAGAGCGACAAGGTGTAGTTGATGATAAAGCGATTCTGGTCAACATTACGCCCCGCATCAGTGTTCGACTTGCCATTGCGCACACTGAACCCAAGCCCCTTGAGCGACCCCGACTGCAACACATAATCCAGGGTCATATCGCGTTCCCACTCTGACTGATCACCGGCGTTGCGAACCTTGATATCAGTCCCCTTCAAATACACGATCGACGCTTTCAGGCCCGGCACGCCCAAAGGCGCGAAGTCATAGGTGTACTGACCAAAGTTCGTTTGCTCACCCGCACGGGTAAAACTCTGGATCATGCGGTCCGTCGGCAGATAAACACTGCCGCCACCCGCCCCTTTATCAACCAGGCTGCCCTGGTTGGGCTGGACGAAGTTACTGCCATCACCCACCTGCTGATGGCCCAGCGACACCGAGTGCCCACCGTTCATATAAGTGATCATCGCAACCCAGGTGTTGTTGTCGATTTCACCATTGTTGTCCTCGGTGTAACCGGAAGCGCGGTAGCCTTGTGCGCGGCCAGCGGCGGAACTGTTGGCCCCGGTCGACGTGGTGCGAAAGTAACGCAGGTCAGTGGTGAACGAACTCTTGCTGTCGATCGGCAGTACATGGGTCAGACCGAAGAAATTCTGGTTATAGAAGTCTTCCATCTGCGCGAAGTAATACTGTGCTTTCAGATCCTTGGTGATGAAGTAATCACCCCCGGCGAAGTAAAACTTGTTGCTGTCCTGTGTGGCGCCCGGTACGGACAAACCGGTCCGGTCCGTCGAAGCACGACCGACCGCATGTTCAAGCACACCACTGGTCAGCATCAGCCCATCGATATCATTCGACGTGATCTGGGCGCCGGTGAACGATTGCGGCAAGACGCGGGCATCGTTCGACAGCAGGATCGGCAGTTTCGGCAACAACGTGCCGTAGCGGAACTCCGTCTTCGCAATACGCATCTTCGCCGCGGGACCGAAGCTGCTCCAGCTTTCGGCTGCACCGTCGCCCTCCGTCGGGATCATGCCGCTACCGACGTGGCGCCCGGCACCACTGTCCAATGTCACCCCCAGCAGCGCCTGAGCATCGAGCCCGAAACCGACCGTGCCTTGGGTAAACCCGGACTCGTAGCGCAGCACAAAACCCTGCGCAGCCTCCTCGGTTTTCGAGGGATCCGCCGCACCATCGCGGTTATCACTGTTGAAATACAGCGTGCGCATCGAGAGGCTGGCTTTGCTGTCTTCCAGAAAACCGTGCGTGCCAGAGTCCGCTGCCTGTGCGCAGATCGAACCGGTGGCCAACAAGAGTGCGGTGGGGATTGCTCGCTTGAACATACGATGCTCCAGGGTGATTTTTTTATGGTTTTTGAGTTTTGCCCGAGCGCAATCCGCCGCTGATACCCAACACCGGCGCGCACGATGACGCGCCCAATGGGTGACCATGAGCATTGAAACTGGAGAGCGATCGGAGGGTTCGAGCTAGATCAGATAGGAAAGACCTACGGTCAACGCAAAGGCGACCACGGAAATGATGGTCTCCAGCACGGTCCAGGTCTTGAAGGTCTGGGCGACGCTCATGTTGAAGTATTCCTTGATCAACCAGAAGCCGCCGTCGTTGACGTGGGAAAAGATCACCGACCCCGCGCCCGTCGCCAGCACCAGCAACTCCGGATGCGGATAGCCCAGCCCAATGGCCACCGGCGCGACGATGCCCGACGCGGTGGTCATGGCTACGGTGGCGGAACCGGTGGCAATGCGCATCAGCGCGGCGAACAGCCAGCCCATCAGCAGCGGCGACAGGTGAAATTCATGGGCCAGACTGACGATCTGATCGGTCACCCCGGCGTCCACCAGAATCCGGTTCAACCCGCCGCCAGCACCGACCAGCAGGGTGATGCTGGCGGTCGGCGCCAGGCATTCGTTGGTGAACTTGAGGATCGATTCGCGGTTGAAGCCCTGGGCGATGCCGAGGGTCCAGAAGCTCAGCAAGGTTGCCAGCAACAAGGCGATCACCGAGTTGCCGATGAACAGCAGAAACTGGTTGAAGCCGCTGCCTGGCGTGGAAATCAGGTTGGCCCAGCCGCCGATCAGCATCAGCACCACCGGCAGCAGAATGGTCGCCATGGTGATGCCGAAACCCGGCAGGCTGTCGCGTGGTTCGCGTTCGAGGAACTGCCGCTCCAGCGGGTTTTCCGCCGGCAATTGAATGCGCGGCACGATGAACCTGGCGTACAGCGGACCGGCGATGATCGCGGTCGGAATGCCGATCAGAATCGCGTACATCAAAGTCTGCCCGACCGACGCCCCATACACCTGCACCGCCAGCATCGCCGCCGGGTGCGGCGGCACCAGGGCATGCACCACCGAGAGCCCGGCCACCATCGGCAAACCGACCATCAGGATCGATACGCCAACGCGACGCGCCACGGTAAAGGCGATCGGTACCAGCAACACAAAACCGACCTCGAAGAACAACGGCAGCCCGACCAGGAACGCGATGCAGACCATCGCCCAGTGCGCGTTCTTCTCGCCGAAACGATCGATCAAGGTCCGCGCCACCTGCTCGGCACCGCCGGACTCGGCCATCATCTTGCCGAGCATCGTGCCCAGCGCCACCACCAGCGCGATATGCCCCAGGGTCTTGCCGACGCCGGCCTCGTACGCACCGACCACCCCGGACGGCGGCATGCCGGCCAGCAGCGCGAGGCCGATGGACACCAGGGTGATGACGATGAAGGGATTAAGCCGGTAACGGGCGATCAGAACGATCAGGGCAATGATGGCGATGGCGGCATACACCAGCAGCCAATAGCCGAAGGACAGGGTCATGCGGTACTCCTCGAAAGGGTCACGTCGAATGGGTTGTGAAACTCATAAAACATTTCGAAGAGCGATTTTCAAACGAGGCGAAAGTAATTTTCGTAGAGGGATAAGGGTTGTCGCGTAGAGGTATGGAGGGTCGTGGTTTTTGAAATTGGGTCAGGCGGATTTTCATTGCGCCTGCGCTGTTTGCGCTCGGTTTTAAGGTCTGCCAAGTGCGGTATCCGCACCGGTGGTCACCGGTTCTGAACAATCGCCACCACAGCCTTATACTTCTTCAGTTCGTCTTCTCTGTGTCAGGAAATCCCTCGACACCCGTGCGCGCCAAAGCGCGCCCGTGCCAATCGCAAACGTAACCAGCCAAGACCCCAGGCGTTGTGCCGTCCAGCATCAGATGACGGGTCGTGTTCAATGGCTCCATGGCTGAGGGATTGTGGAGAATGTCATGAAAACTTTTTCGGGGGTTGTATGGGTCTTGCAACAAGGGTGCTGCCCCCCGGTGCCTGGGCTGCAGCGACACGAGCCCTGGCGTCGGATGGCGCTGATCACGTCGGTGCTGTTCGTCTGGCATACTCCCGCAGTGGTATAGGATCGGATCGGGTGGCATCCTCGCTGATGGACGGCAGCTACTCCGGCCAGTTCAACAGCCCGATCGGCAATCAGTAGCGTGTCAACACTTTGAGGGGAATGACCGTCTATGACGACGCAAACCGAAACCGCCATTCTGGCCGGCGGCTGCTTCTGGGGCATGCAGGATCTGCTGCGGCGCTACCCCGGCGTGCTGTCCACGCGAGTGGGTTACTCAGGAGGCGATGTGCCGAATGCGACCTATCGCAACCACGGAAACCACGCGGAAGCGATCGAGATTGTGTTCGACCCGCAGCAGATCAGTTACCGCCAGATCCTCGAGTTTTTCTTCCAGATCCATGACCCGACGACCCCGAATCGCCAAGGCAACGATGTCGGCGCCAGCTATCGCTCTGCCCTCTTCTACCTCAGCGACAAGCAGAGGGAGATTGCCGAAGACACCGTGGCTGACGTCGAAGCGTCTGGCCTCTGGCCTGGCAAAGTGGTCACCGAAATCACCCCGGCCGGACCATTCTGGGAAGCCGAACCGGAACACCAGGACTACCTCGAACGCCTGCCCGACGGCTACACCTGTCACTTCATCCGGCCAGGCTGGAAATTGCCCGTACGCGGGTAGTCACGCAACAGAGGCGGCTCGAATGAGCCGCCTCTGTTATTTCATGCCCGATCGCACCTCTCCCTCATGGGTTCCCGCGACCAAGAAACTCAAGCGTCTGCGCCGTGCTCCACAAGGCATTGGCGATGTAGCGATAGTTGATCAACGCCGCCAGATAACCATCGCCTTCAGGGGTTGTCGGGCCGGCCGTCGCGTCCCGAACCACCGCCACTTCGAAACCGAGTTCCAGCAGTTCACGAAGGTGCGACTCGACGCAGAGGTTCGCCGCCATGCCGGCCAGAATGATCTGCGAAACGCCATGTTTGCGCAGTTGCAGCGCCAGGTCGTTGGTTTCCGGGCCGTACACCTTGTGCGGTGAAGCGATAAGGGTTTTGCCATCAAGAATGTAGGGTTTGTACTCGGGCATGAAGTCGGCGCCGGAGTTTTCGAAACCGTCGAGGCTCAACGGCCCCTTGCGATCAAACATGCAGATGCTGTGCATGACCTTCTCGAGCGGCCCGCCAAAATGCCAGTCGTGGTCACACGGATAGTAGTAATGCGGGGAAACCGCGACCGTGATGCCGGCACTCTTTGCTGCAGCAAACAGCTGGCCAATGTGCTTGACGGTATCGTGCTCGACAATGCTTTTGCCAAACACGGACCAGCTGACCCCCTCGGGGCTGAGAAAGTCGATTTGCGGATCGATCACCACCAGCGCGGCGCGGCTCAGGTCCAGCTTCATGCCGGGATCCGGCAAGGCCGGTTCCAGCGGGTCTGCGTACGGGGAGGCGATGTGAGGTGAAGGGTTGCTCATGGCAGTAGACTCCAGTCGACAATCAGAAATAACGATATCGCCATGGCGCCCGGGAGGGCCGTTGTCTACCATCGGCGAGAACTTCATCCTATTGCCGCGCACAGCTTCGCTTTTGCCAGGACGTGCAGAGTCTTTACCCGGTCGTCCCTATCATGGATATCCTCTCCGAGTTCTTCGAGCGCACCCATCTCCAGGGCCGGCTGTTCTTCTCCGGCCGGGTCGACGGCACGCTCGTACTCGACAAACCACCGGGCATGGCGTTCATCCACGTCATCAGCCAGGGCGGTATCGACATGATTCAGCCCGGCCTGCCGAAGATATCGATTGCCGAGCCCAGCGTGCTGTTTTGCCCGAGCAGTTGCCGTTACCGGTTGCGTTCCAGTTCAGCACAGGGCGCCGAGCTGGTCTGCGCCTCTTTCCAGTTCGGACGCAACACGCTCCAGCCCTTCCCCCTCGGCCTCAAGGAAACGCTGGTATTTCCCATCAGCGGCCTGGAAAACATTGCTCCGGTGATCGGCTCGCTGATCGGCGAATTCCAGGATCAGGCACCCGGCAGAACCAAGGCACTCAACCTGTTGCTCCAATACATCTTCGTACTGCTGGTGCGACGCTCCGTCGTCGAGCAAAAGATTTCCAGCGGCCTGCTCTATGCCTTGCAGGACGGGCGCCTTGGCGCAGTGTTCAATCGCATTCACCAAGAGCCCGAAGCCGCCTGGACCGTGGAAAAACTGGCAGCGCTGGCTCACATGTCCCGCTCAAAATTCTCGGCGTACTTCACCCGGATCATGGAGGTCTCACCGATGGGCTACGTCACCGCGTGGCGAATGAAAGTCGCCCAGGACTTGCTGCGCGACGGTGTACAAATCAAAGTCATCGCTGCATCGGTCGGGTACAGTTCGCAAGCGTCGTTTTCCAGAACCTTCCTGAACGTGGTGGGCTCGCCCCCCGCCGAATGGCTCAAGCGTGATAGCCGTGAGGAGATTCCCCTGGTGGTGGCGCACGTGCAGCAAATCGCGTCGGACGACGCACTTTAAAATCGCTTGATCTTCCAGCCCAAGAGAGCAAAGACATGATCACTTGTTATCTGAAATATGTACTCGATCCCTACCAGATCGCAGCGTTCGAACACTATGGAAAGTTGTGGATTCCCCTCGTTGAAAAATTCGGCGGCCAGCATCACGGCTATTTCCTGCCGTCCGAAGGCGCGAACAATATCGCCATGGCGATGTTCAGCTTTCCAAGCCTTGCCGCGTATGAGCGTTATCGCCAGGACTCGATGAAAGATCCCGAGTGCATCGCGGCGTTCAAGTTCGCCGAAGAGACAAAATGCATCCTCAGTTATGAGCGCAGTTTCTTCAGGCCCGTATTTGGCGATCAGGCGCAGCAACCGGCCTGATGTCGGTCGGCAGTGTGCAGCCCTACCCAGGAGAAATTGCATGGGTTCCTCTTACAAAACCGCACGATCCTGGCTGCAATCTCTGCTGCTCCTGACTATCGTCATTCCCGCCATGACCAGCGCCGAGCCACGGCCCGAACACATGGTCTATCTGCGCACGATCGCCCCCACCATCGAGCAGGACATCCGCTACGCCAGCGCCCACAACTTCACCGGTCATCCACTCGACGGGTACGCCGCCGCCGAGTGTCTGTTGACGCTGGATGCGGCTAAAGCGCTGGCACGGGTGCAGGCGTCATTGCAGGTGCAAGGCTATGGCTTGAAGGTGTTCGACTGTTATCGGCCCAGTCGTGCAGTCGCCGATATGGGCCGCTTCGCTTCCATGCCTGGCGACCCACGCAAGGCCGAGTTCTACCCACGCGTGGACAAGCAGGATTTCTGGCGCCTGGGGTATGTGGCACGGGTGTCGAACCACTCCCGCGGCTCCACCGTCGACCTGACACTCACCGGTCCGACAGCGATGCCCGCCGCAACCTGGTCATCCTCGGCGACGCAGGTCGATTGCACTGCGCCCTATGCCCAGCGCTGGCACGACGGCGCGCTCGACATAGGCACCGGCTTCGACTGCTTCGATGAGCGGACGCATACCGCCAACCCGACCATCAACGCAACCGCGAAGGACAATCGTCAGCGGCTAAGCCGTGCGATGGAAAAAGAAGGATTTTCCGGGTACTCGAAGGAGTGGTGGCACTTCACTTACACCGGCGCCGGAGCGCCGAACGAGGTCATGGATTTCCCGATTACACCGCTCAGCGCCAGCGAAGCGCTCGACGCCAGCCATCAGCTGATTGTGGTCACCAGCAAAAACTGGGATGACATCCAGGGCACCGCCCAACGCTACGAACGGGACGGCAAAACCTTTCGAAAATCGGGTAATGCGTTTGCGGTCGTGGTCGGCAAAAACGGCATGGCCTGGGGCAAGGGCTTGAGCAGCGATGAGCCAGGCGACGGGCCGGTCAAACGTGAAGGTGACGGCAAAGCGCCGGCCGGGGTATTCAAGCTCGGTACGGCATTTGGCTACGACAACACGACCGAAACGAAACTGCCTTACCTCGCCTTGACGCCGGCCATCGAATGCGTCGACGACAGCCACTCCGCACGCTACAACGAACTGGTCGACGGCTCGAAGATCGCAAAGGACTGGAACAGCGCCGAACGCATGCGCAGCGAGGAAGGCTATCGCAAAGGCATTGTCATCGAGCACAACACACCGGCGTCCCCCGCCTCGGGCTCGTGCATTTTCTTCCACATCTGGCGCAGCCCGACCTCACCGACGGCGGGCTGCACGGCCATGGATCAGGCGGATATTTCCCGTTTGTTCGACTGGCTCGATCCTCGCCAGTCGCCCCTGCTGGTGCAAATGCCCGAGGCGCAATACGAACACTTGCGTGAACGCTGGAATCTCCCGGAACGGTGAGGCATCAGCCTTGCTTCAAATCGAGGCAATAGGTGTAGTAACCCGTTTCGCGCACGTAGCCCAATGATTCATACAAGCGTTGTGCGCCGTGATTGTCCGTGGCCGTTTCCAGCGTCATGCCTTTCGCGCCGGTGAGCAACGCGAAGGTCCGCGCGGTGTTCATCAGTTGCGTCCCGACCCCGCGGCCTCGGGCGGCGGGTGCGGTGAACAGGTCGCCGAGCAGCCAGGTGCGATGCGCGTCGATGGAGGAAAACGTCGGGAACAACTGGACGAAACCCAGTGCTTCGCCGGTGGCGTCCTGGGCGAAGAAGATCACCGACTCATCCCGGGCGATGCGCTCGGCGATGAAGTCACGCGATTGCGTCAGGTTTGAGGGTTGGCCGTAGAAACCTCGATAGGCGTCGAACAGGCTGGCAACGTTGTCGAGGTGAGTGGCGTCGGCGCGATGAACCTGGACATCCATGGGAGAGGTCTCCATGAGACAACAGTGGTGTGTCGGGCAATGTCGATAAACGGCGTGACGATGACGCTGTAAACCGTCAGGTATCTGTCGTGATCCTGTTCACCAGTGCCGAACCGGAGGGCTTCGGGTTTAGGCAAGAGCATCCACGACGGGCTCGCCTTCATCCAGGCAAGGTCATTGCCAATCACGCCGTAACCGAGAACGGTTCTTGAGTGTAGTTCCGTTTCCGGGCGCTGCACGTCCCTTTGGAGTGAAGGGCAAGCTTCACGCCGCATAATTCCGTTCACATAGATCCGGGCCCGCGCTTAAGTGAACAGCATCACCCTCGCCACAGGGTGTGTGGCTGACGTAAAGTCAGGGGACTTTCCGGAGTCCGACATGACCAAACCCGCGCCAACGATCTACCTGTCCGATACATCTGACCGGGCGCTGTTCGATCGGATCGCCGATGAATTGAGGCAAGCACTCGACGGAACGTGGGTTGTACAGGCCAGCGGGCTGGACCAGCGTTATTGGGATCTGGAGGCCGAGGGGCAGGTCATCACGCTGCACCTGGAACATTACCTGGGGATCATGCTGCTCGTGGATGACGCCGATCCCGACTGGGTGGCATCGGAACGCTTTCAGGCGTTGGTGCAGCGGTTGCAAGTGGGTGAGTTGCCGGCGATGGTGCCCTTGGATGCGCCATCGCCGGCAAGCCAGGTTCCTGTGAAAAAACGGTTCTGGCACTGGCGCTAGAACGTGATGGCCGCCGCGGGCGTCGCGTCGATCCGCGTCACCGAGCCGGTCAAATGCGCCAGGTCCTTGTTGTGCTCGGCGATGATGTCTTCGGCGGCGAGGTTTCCATTGTCTACCGTGGAGTGAGCGTCAGCCGCCAGCACCACGTCGTACCCCAGTTTCAGCGCCTGACGCACGGTGGCGTTGACGCAATAATCGGTTTGCAAACCGCAGATGATCAGACGTTCGAAATCCTCCCTCGGCAGCAATTTTTGCAGGTTGGTCTGGTAGAACGAATCCGGCGTGGTCTTGCGTACACGCCAATCCTTGGGCGAGACGTCCAGCCCCTCGGCCAGTTGCCAGCCTTTGGCGTTATGCGCCAGTGGGCTGCCCGCTTCCTCATGCTGGATCAGCACCACCGGAATCCCGGCCTGTCGGGCGCGGGTGCTGAGACCGTTGATGGTGTCGATGACACGCGCAATCTCGAAGCATTTGTACTCGCCAGCACAGAGCGCCTGCTGGACGTCGATGATTAACAGTGCAGTGGACATGATTCCTTCCTTGATCTGTCGGTAAGTCAGGGGACAGAAAGTAAATCCGCCCCCTTGCGAACACAACCCTTAGTAACCCAGCGACAACCCGGTGTTGCGACGCGGATCGTTCGCCCCGTAGAAACGGTTCTTGCCCACCGGTTTACCGTCCAGCGACGGCGCGCCGACCAGAATCGCCGCGATATGGTTGGCATCCTGCGGCCCGGCGAACTTATGTCCCCAGCTTTCAAGCAGCTTCACGGTGTCCGGGCTGGTGGTGAAGGTTTCCAGGTTGGTCTCTTCCGGCAACCACTGCTGGTGGAAACGCGGCGCATCCACCGCTTCCTGGATGTTCATGCCGTAGTCGATCACGTTGAGGATGGTCAGCAAGGTCGCGGTGATGATGCGGCTGCCACCCGGCGTGCCGACCACCATTACGACTTTGCCATCCTTGGTGACAATGGTCGGGCTCATGGACGACAGCGGCGCCTTGCCCGGCGCGATGGCGTTGGCCTCGCCCTGCACCAGGCCGTACATGTTCGGCACGCCGATTTTCGAGGTGAAGTCGTCCATTTCATCGTTGAGGATGACCCCGGTCTTGCTGGCCATGACGCCAGCGCCGAACCAGTCGTTCAAGGTGTAGGTCACCGAGACCGCGTTGCCCCATTTGTCGACGATCGAATAATGGGTGGTGTTGCTGCCTTCGTGGGGCGCGACGCCGGGTTTGAGCTCGCGGGACACGCCGGCCTTTTGCGGATTGATGGCGGCGCGGATTTTGGTCGCGTAGTTTTTATCCAGCAGATGGGCGATCGGGTTTTTCACGAAATCCGGGTCGCCGAGGTAGCTGTTGCGGTCGACATACGCGTGGCGCATGGCTTCGATCTGGTAATGCATGCCCTGCGCCGAGTGGTAGCCCAGGTCCTTCATCGGGTAACCGTCGAGGATGTTCATGATCTCGCAGATCACTACGCCGCCGGAGCTTGGCGGCGGTGCCGAGACCACGTGGTAGCCACGGTAATCACACTCGATGGGCGCCAGTTCGCGGGTCTTGTATTTGTCGAGATCGGCTTGGGTGATGATGCCCTTGTTGGCCTGGCTGGAAGTGACGATCGCGTCAGCCACCCACCCCTTGTAGAAGCCGTCGGCCCCCTTCTCGGAGATTTCCCGCAGGGTCTTGCCCAGGTCTTTTTGAACGAGTTTCTGCCCGACTTGCATCGGCTCGCCGTTGCTCAGGAAGATCGAGCCGGAATCCTTGATGTCCTTCTTGAACACGTCGGTGGCGTACTCCAGCAAATCGACATCGCCCTGCTCCAGTGTGAAACCGTCTTCAGCGAGCTTGATGGCCGGGGCGATCACTTCCTTGCGCGGTTTGGTGCCGTACTTGCTCAGCGCCAGCTCCATGCCGGATACCGTGCCCGGCACGCCGACGGCGAGGTGGCCACGGGTGCTGAGATCCGGCACGACATTGCCCTCTTTGTCGAGGTACATATCGGCAGTGGCGGCCAGCGGGGCTTTTTCGCGGAAGTCGAGGAAGGTCTTGCGCCCGTCCGCCAGTTGAATGGTCATGAAACCGCCGCCACCCAGGTTCCCCGCCGCGGGATACACCACCGCCAGCGCATACCCGACCGCGACCGCGGCATCGATGGCGTTGCCACCGTTCTTGAGCACATCCACACCCACGTGGCTGGCCAGGTGCTGGGCGGTGACCACCATGCCGTTTTCGGCAGCGACAGGCGCGACGGAGGCCGCGTGGGCCATCAGGCAACTGAGCGCCAAGGAGGTCGCGATGAGCGATTTGGCAAAAGGTTCGAACTTCATGAGTCGGTCTCTTTTTGTTTTTAGGGTCGGTAAAAAACAGAGAAAACGTGTCAAGAGCAGTACGCAGTATGGCTGGGATTGCGTATTGCGCCTCCCCAACGAGGCAGTATGCTTGTCCCCTGTTCACCCGTTTTGGAGTTCGTCGGCATGACGTTTACCTTCACCACCCTGGCCTCTCCGGTCGGCGAATTGAAGCTGGTCGCGAACGGTGCAAGACTCGCGGCCATCCTCTGGGAAAACGACAAACCGAACCGTGTGCGGCTTGGCCCGCTCAGCGAAGCTCCGGACAACCCGATCCTGGTTCGCGCCCGGCAGCAGTTGACGGAATACTTTGCCGGCACACGAAATCGCTTCGACCTGGAACTGGATTTCACCGGGACTGATTTTCAAAAGAAGGTGTGGCAAGCGCTGTTGACCATTCCCTTCGGCGAAACGCGCAGCTATAGCCAGATTGCCGAGCAGATCGGCAACCCGAGCGCGGTTCGCGCGGTGGGTGCGGCGAATGGCAAGAACCCGATCTCGATTGTTGCGCCGTGTCATCGGGTGATTGGCGCCTCGGGGAAACTGACGGGGTTTGCGGGTGGGCTTGAGGCGAAGGAATTGTTGCTGACGCTGGAGGGATGCGAGTGGTCGGGCGCCAACAGGATGGGCGATTTGTTTTCGAATTAACGCCCGCTCCTTTGTGGCGAGGGAGCTTGCTCCCGCTCCAGTGCGCAGCGCTGGCAAAATCCTGGATAAGGCTGAAGATTTTGGGGCCGCTTCGCAGCCCGGCGCCAGCGAGCTCGCCACAGGGAGGATGACTCACGCCGAGAAGATGTTTTTCATCGCCGCATGCTGCAACAGCATGATGGTCTTCGCATCGCAGATTTCGCCACGATAAAACGCCTCGAGCGCCGCCTCGAACGACCACTCCAGCACTTCCAGCTCTTCGGTCTCTTCCTCCAGCCCGCCACCCTCGCCGACTTTCGATGAAGCGTCGTATTCGGCGATGAAGAAGTGCAGTTTTTCAGTCACCGAGCCCGGGCTCATGTACGCCTCAAAGACCTTCTGCACATGGTGCACGCGGTATCCGGTTTCCTCTTCCGCTTCATCGCGTATGCGCGCTTCCGGCGCGGCACCTTCAAGCAACCCCGCCGCCACTTCGATCAGTAAACCGTCGTGACCGTTGACGAACACCGGCAAGCGGAACTGCCGGGTCAGTACGACGGTTTTTTTCTCTCGGTTGAACAGCAGAATCGCCGCGCCATTGCCACGGTCGTAGACCTCGCGGGTCTGGCGCTGCCATTCGCCATTGTTGCGCTGGTAATCAAAGGTGATTTTCTTCAGCAAATACCAGTCGTGGGACAGCACCTGGGACTCGATGATGTTGACCCGTTCGGCTGTGTTCGGCATGACAAGGCGTCCTTAAATCGTCAGAAGACGCCCATCTTAGACGAAAAGACCTTCATGACAGTTGAGCCTTGTATTCCCTCTCATATTGCCCGGCGAGCGTTTCCTTCTGCTTGTCGTCGAGCAACTTGCCGGCCATCTGGAAGAACTTCTGCTCTTCCTCTTTCAAGTGGTGATGGACCTTCTCGGAGAGTTTCTTCGCGGTCGCCGTCCAGGCAGGGCTCGACATCTCGGTCTCGTCGAGCTCTTCCATCATTTCGTCCATCTCGTGGTGTTCGGAAATCGCATGGCGGCTGAGGTCGACACCGTTGTCGAATTCCATCAACGGCATATAGAAATGCCGCTCTTCAGCGGTTTCATGGGCCTGGAGTTCGGACTTGAGCTGTTTGTACGCTTCGACGCGTTCCGGGGTGTCGCCGCTGGTCTTGATCAGTGCATCGGCGTAGGTGCGTTGGCGGTCATGGCTTTCGCGCAAGGCTTCAAAAATGTTCAAGGCAGGTGGCCCTCTTCGGTTGCGTTCTGGAATGACGCTGTAAAGGCTAGACATCTGCGCGCTGGCGACGGTTCCTCTGTTCGTCGGGGGGATAGAACAAACGTCGCGACCCGGATACGCTCGTGCCTCACTGCCATAAGGATGTAGCCAATGACATTAAGCATCGAACTGTTGCAAAACCCGACACCGGAAGATCGCGAGGCGATCCTTGCACCGTTGCGCGCCTACAACGTCGCGCAAGCGGGTGACGGCAAGGCGCAACCGCTGGCCTTGATGGTTCGCGATGACCAGGGTGAAACCCTGGGCGGACTGTATGGCCGGTTTTTCTATCAGTGGTTGTTTATCGAATTGCTCTCGGTGCCAGAACAGGGCCGGGGACAAGGCATAGGCTCCAGGCTGATGCAGATGGCCGAAGACCTGGCGCGGGAGAAGGAGTGCGTGGGGATCTGGCTGGACACCTTCGATTTTCAGGCGCCGGAGTTTTACAAGAAGCTCGGGTATAGCGAGTTGGGCCAGATCGCTGATTACCCGCCGGGGCACAAGCGGTTCTTCTTTCAGAAGCGCCTGATTAACAACGCCTAACCTGTAGGAGCCGGTTTGCTGGCTCCTACAAAGGGTATTGCGGTGTTCAGTAAATCAGAGGCAAGTCGCCAGTGCCGCCAACCGGCGCTTGGCGACAAAATCGTCATGCCGGGCGTAATAACTCAACGTCGTACCCGAGGCATCCGCGGTGATGTCCACAAAGGATTCCGCCGAACGCGTGTAAACAGTCGACCCGCCCTTCTTGCCCGGCTGCAGGTACGCGCCCGCATCGACGCCGAACACCGCTTCGTCCTGCCAGGAAAACTGCACGCACTGGGCAACGACCTTTTCCGGCTTGTCCGACGTCAGGGTTTTGTACGGGGCTCCGGTGCGGGCATCGTTCATTGCCGAACCGGCACATCCCGCCAGCAACGTTGCGGCCAGCGCCACCATCAGAATTCGCATTGCATGTGCTCATCAAGAAAAAGCGGACTGTATCACCGTGGGCAGGCGTATCGTTCTGCTTTACTTCATTTATACCGCGACACCGCGCAACGATTCGCGCACCCTGTCGCGCCAAACGCCGTATCGCCCCTATTTCCGGGCCTATTTTTTCTGGAACGTCCATGACACCCAACGCCGAGTTTTACAAACCGACCGCTGAATACGCCGACAAGCTGATCAGCCAGATCGGTCAGACGCCTTCCTGGATCGCCAAGCGAATCGGCGTCACCGACAAGCGGATCCGTTACATCCTCGATGGCGAACGCACCGTGAAGGGCGAAACCACGCCGATCCAGATGACCTACCCCGAGCAGTGGGCCCTCGAATGCCTGGCCGCTGCGGCCAAGGCCAGCAAGAAGCAGTCTTCGTAACCCATTCTCAAGGAGCGACCATGGCGGCAACCGAACAGCAACACGAGCAGGCGCTGAGGAAGTTTCTCGATGAGCGCCCCGAGCTGCGCCACGAACTCGACAACCTCAACCCGCTGCTGGCCCAGGCCAAGGGTGAAACAGCGGCGCAATTTCGCGACGAACGCTTGCATGAAGCGTTCGAAGCCGAGGCCGAGCGCCTGGGCTTGTTCGCCTGGGAGCTGACGCTGCAACTGACGGCCGCGACGGCCGAGGATTATCAGGCCCAACGCATGGAAGTGCACAAGGAAGTAGCGGAAATGGCAGGGATGGACTGGCGGGACTATTGCGAGTTATATGGATTGAATCCGTAACCGTCACCGATCAAGGATCCCGCCACCGATGCTGCCTTCGTCCTCCACAACCCGCGCCAGTCCGGGGCACCTGCACACCCAGAAATGGCGCGGGCGTATCGGCCTGTCGCTGGTCGCCGCACTCTCCGTACTCGCCGGCATGACCGACGCCATCGGCTTCATGGCCAGCGGCGACTTCGTCTCCTTCATGAGCGGCAACACCACTCGCCTGGCCGTGGCGATCAGCGACGGCGATATGGGCCTGACGTTGCGCCTGCTGCTGCTCGTGGGGACGTTCATCCTCGGTAATGCCTTGGGCATTGTGGTCAGTCGTCTGGGCGGGCGTCGGGCGCTGCCGTTATTACTGTGCATCGCCATGCTGTTGTGTGCGGCCGCGGCCTGGCCCTATGACGAACAACTGCCGGCGCTGCTGGCAGCGATCATCGCCATGGGCATGCTCAATGCGGCCGTCGAAGAAGTGAACGGTCTGCCGGTGGGGCTGACCTATGTCACCGGCGCCTTGTCGCGCTTCGGCCGCGGCCTGGGACGCTGGATGCTCGGCGAGCGGCGCAACGGATGGCGGGTGCAACTGATCCCCTGGACCGGCATGTTTGCCGGCGCAGTGCTCGGTGCCGTGCTGGAACAGCATCTCGGGCTCCAGGCGCTGTTTGTCAGCGGATTGCTGGCGGGTGCGCTGGGGGCGCTGTCGTTGAAGGTTCCGCGGCGCTGGCAGTTGGGGTATATGCCGCGTTGATCCTGTATCGACTGTTCGGGCCTCATCGCGGGCTTGCCCGCGACGAGGCCCGCATAGACAACATCGATTTAGCCGCACCCGCGATAAAGCTTTATCATGGCCGCAGTTTTGCTGATCGAGTCCGTCATGAAGTTCGCCATCGCGCTGTTTTCCGCCGCCCATGCGCCCTCCTCGCGCCGCGCCTTGCTGTTCGCCCAGGCTGCGCTGGCCGGCGGGCATGAAATCGTCCGGCTGTTTTTCTATCAGGACGGCGTGTACAACGCTTCCAGCAGCGTGGTCACGCCGCAGGATGAGCTGGATTTGCCCAAGCAATGGCGCGCCTTCGTCACCGAGCACCAGCTGGACGGCGTGGTCTGCATCGCCGCCGCCCTGCGCCGTGGCGTGTTGAACGAAGAAGAAGCCGGGCGCTATCAGCGCGAGGCCATTGCCGTCGGCGCACCGTGGGAGTTGTCCGGGCTCGGCCAGTTGCATGACGCGGTGCAGGATGCCGACCGCCTGATCTGCTTCGGAGGTGCGTGACATGCCTAAATCCCTGCTGATCATCAGTCGTCAGGCACCGTGGTCCGGGCCGAGCGCGCGGGAAGCGCTGGACATCGTGCTGGCCGGCGGCGCGTTCGACCTGCCGATCGGCCTGCTGTTTCTCGATGACGGCGTGTTCCAGCTCGCCGCGAAACAGGACGCCAGGGCCCTGCAACAGAAAGACCTGAGCGCCAACCTGCAGGCGTTGCCAATGTTCGGCGTCGAAGACCTCTTCGTCTGTGGCGACAGCGCCGCTGAACGCGGTCTGGACCCGACCGGTCTGGCTCTCGAAGAAGCCCAGGTGCTGAGCACCCACGACATCACCGCCCTCATTGACCGTTACGACCAGGTGATCACCCTCTGATGTCGACTTTGCATGTGTTGTCTCATTCCCCGTTCGGCGACGATCGCCTGACCAGTTGCCTGCGCGTGATCGGTGCAAACGATGCGCTGCTGCTGACCGGCGACGCGGTGTACGCGTTGCAGCCGGGCACCGTACCCTGCGACGCGCTGAACGCTCGCCACCCGACGCTGTTCGTGCTGGCCGAAGATGCCCGGGCGCGCGCGCTGGACATTCCTGACACCGCCAAGGCCATCGACTATCCAGCTTTCGTCGAACTGTCGATTCACTACGACAAGGTCAACAGTTGGCTATGAATTCACTGACCGTCGGCGCCCGCGCCATCGAGCTGGACAAGGATGGATTCCTGGTTGAATTGAGCGACTGGTCCGCTGAAGTAGCCAGTGCCCTCGCCGCCGCCGAAGACATCGAGTTGAGCCCTGACCATTGGGAAATCCTCGAACTGCTGCGCAGCTTCTACGCCGAATTCCAGCTGTCCCCGGCGACGCGCCCGCTGATCAAATACACCGCGTTGAAGCTCGGCCCGGAAAAAGGCAACAGCCTGCACCTGAACCGACTGTTCAAAGGCACCCCTGCCAAACTCGCCGCGAAACTCGCGGGCCTGCCCAAACCGACGAATTGCTTATGACCGACTACCCAGCGCTGACCCTCGAAACGCCCGCCGAACACCCCTTCGCCCAGTTCGTGCGGATCCTCGGCAAAGGCAAGCGCGGCGCCCGCGACCTGACCCGAGAGGAAGCACGCGAAGCCATGGGCATGGTGCTCGACGACAAGGTCGAAGACACTCAGCTCGGTGCATTTCTGATGCTGTTGCGGCACAAGGAAGAAAGTGCCGAGGAAATGGCCGGGTTCACCGAAGCCTTGCGTGAACGTTTGCAGGCACCGGCATTGAATGTCGATCTGGACTGGCCGACCTACGCCGGCAAGAAGCGTCATCTGCCGTGGTATCTGCTGGCGGCCAAGTGCCTGGCGCAGAACGGCGTGCGGATTTTCATGCACGGCGGTGGCGCGCACACCGCCGGGCGGCTGTACAGCGAGCAATTGCTGGACGAGTTGAACATCCCGCTGTGCCGCGACTGGCAACAGGTCGGCTCGGCCCTCGACAACGGCGGCCTCGCATTCATGCCGCTGGTGGATTGGGCATCGCAACTGCAACGCATGATCGACCTGCGCAACACCCTCGGCCTGCGTTCGCCGATCCATTCCCTGGCGCGCATTCTCAATCCGTTGCGCGCTCGATGTGGCCTGCAAAGCATTTTCCACCCCGGCTATCAGGCGGTGCACCGTGATGCCAGCGGCTTGCTCGGCGACACGGCGATCGTGGTCAAGGGCGATGGCGGCGAAATCGAGATCAACCCCGACGCCGACAGCCACTTGTACGGCACCACCGGCGGCGAGAGCTGGGATGAAGAATGGCCACAGCTGTCGAGCCAGCGCCACGTCAAACCCGCCTCGCTCGACCCCGGACATTTGAAAGCCGTATGGCGTGGCGACGTGGTCGACAGCTACCCGCAAATGGCGCTGATCGCGACCATGGCCCTCGCCTTGCGCGGCCTCGGCCAGACGCGCGAGCAAGCCTTCGAAACCGCCCAGCAGTATTGGGACGCTCGGGACAGATCGATTTAACCGATCATAACCCTCCAACCTTTGCGCTTTTTTATCGAACCTATCCGAATAGACTCCTCTCCAACGCTTATCGGTTGAGGAGTCTTGAACATGGGTTTGTTAGTTGAAGGTCGCTGGCACGACCAGTGGTACGAAAGCAGCAAGGACGGCGCATTCCAGCGTGAACAGGCGCAGCGGCGCAACTGGCTGACCGCCGACGGCAAACCCGGCCCGACCGGTGTCGGTGGCTTTGCGGCAGAAGCGGGTCGTTATCACTTGTACGTGTCCCTCGCCTGTCCGTGGGCCCATCGCACGTTGATCCTGCGCAAACTCAAAGGCCTCGAAAGCCTGATCGACGTGTCCGTGGTCAGCTGGCTGATGCTGGAAAACGGCTGGACCTTCGACCAGCATTTTGGCTCGACTGGCGACAAGCTCGATCACCTCGACTTCATGCACCAACGTTACACCGCCGATACCGCCGACTATACCGGGCGCGTCACCGTGCCGGTGCTCTGGGACAAACAGCAGAATCGCATCGTCAACAACGAGTCGGCGGAGATTATCCGCATGTTCAATGGCGCGTTCGATGAGTTGACCGGCAATGACCTGGACTTTTACCCGGCGCCGCTGCGGGGCGAGATCGATGCACTGAACGAACGGATTTATCCGGCGGTGAACAACGGTGTGTACCGCGCCGGGTTTGCCACATCGCAAAAGGCTTATGAAGAAGCGTTCGCTGAGGTGTTTGCCGAGCTGGATCGGCTGGAAGCGTTGTTAGGCGCTAATCGTTATCTGGTAGGCGAATACCTGACCGAAGCGGACATTCGGCTGTTCACCACGCTGATTCGCTTTGATGCGGTGTACTACGGACATTTCAAGTGCAACCTGCGGCGGATTGCCGATTACCCAAACCTGTCGAATTGGCTGCGCGAGATTTATCAGTGGCCGGGGATTGCCGAGACGGTGGATTTTACCCACATCAAGAACCACTACTACGGCAGCCACAAGACCATCAACCCGACGGGTATCGTGCCGAAAGGGCCGGAGCAGGATTTCAGCGCGGCCCATGATCGGGCACGGTTGAGCGGGAAAGGGGTTTGGCGCAGGGCCTGAGGTTTGTGCAATTTTAGAGGCCCCTAATCGCTAGCAGGCTAGCTCCCACACTGGATCTGTGTCGCTCACAAATCCCCTGTGGGAGCTAGCCTGCTGGCGATGCGACCGACCCGGTGTTCAGACCTGCGCCTGAGCCCCTTCAAACCACGCCAGTTTCTCGCGCAGCTGCACCACTTCCCCAACAATCACCAGCGTCGGTGCATGCACTTCATGCTCCGCCACCAGCCGTGGAAGATCGGCCAGGGTGCCGGTAAACACCCGCTGATTGACCGTGGTGCCCTGCTGGATCAACGCCGCCGGGGTATCCGCCCCGCGACCATGCTTGATCAACTGCTCGCAGATGATCGGCAAGCCCACCAGCCCCATGTAAAACACCAGGGTTTGCGCCGGTGCGACCAGATCGGCCCATGGCAAATCGGTGGAGCCGTCCTTCAAGTGGCCGGTAACGAATCGCACCGACTGCGCGTAATCGCGGTGGGTCAGCGGAATCCCGGCATACGCCGCGCAACCGCTGGCCGCCGTGATTCCCGGCACGACCTGGAACGGGATGCCATGGGCCGCCAGCTCTTCGATCTCTTCACCGCCGCGCCCGAAAATAAACGGATCCCCGCCCTTCAACCGCACGACGCGCTTGCCCTGCTTGGCCAGGTCCACCAATTGCTGGTTGATCTGATCCTGAGGCACCGCGTGATCGGCGCGACGCTTGCCGACGTACACCCGCTCGGCATCGCGACGGCACAAATCGAGAATCGCCGGCGCCACCAAACGGTCATACAGCACCACATCGGCTTGCTGCATCAGGCGCAAGGCGCGGAAGGTCAGCAGGTCGGGATCACCCGGCCCTGCACCGACCAGATACACCTCACCGGTTTTTGTCGGCGGCTCGCCAGCGATTTTCGCCAGCAGCAAACGCTCGGCTTCAGCGCCCTGCCCGGCCAGTTGCCGATCGGCGATCGGGCCCTGAAACACATCTTCCCAGAACGCCCGACGCTGCTGCACATCCGGAAGCAGGCCTTTGACCTGGTTGCGGAAACGCGCGGCCAGACCGGCCAATTGCCCGTAGGTGGAAGGAATCCAGGTTTCGATTTTCGCCCGGATCAGCCGCGCCAGTACCGGCGCATCGCCGCCGCTGGAGATGGCAACAATCAGCGGCGACCGGTCGACAATCGCCGGAAAAATCACGCTGCACAAGGCCGGCGCATCCACCACGTTGACCGGCACGCAGCGCCGGTGAGCATCGGCAGAGACTTGCGCGTTCAGCGGTTCGTCATCGGTGGCGGCAATGATCAGCCCGCAACCGTCCAGATCCGCCTCGACGTAACCGCGCAGCAAGCACTCGCCACCGCTGCCGGTCACCAGTTCACGCAGTTGCGGTTCGATTTCAGGTGCGACCACCCGCAGCAGCGCACCGGCATCGGCCAGCAGGCGGGATTTGCGCAAGGCAATCTCCCCCCCGCCGACGACCAACACACGACTGCCGCGAAGGTTGTGAAACAGCGGCAGATAGTCCATTTAGCCGATGACCTCGAGGCCACCCATGTACGGTTTCAGCACTTCAGGCACACGGATCGAGCCGTCGGCCTGCTGGTAGTTTTCCAACACCGCCACCAGCGTACGACCGACTGCCAGACCGGAACCGTTCAGGGTGTGAACCAGTTCAGGCTTGCCGGTTTCCGGGTTGCGGAAACGCGCTTGCATACGACGGGCCTGGAAATCGCCGCAGTTGGAGCACGACGAAATCTCGCGGTATTTGTCCTGGCTCGGAATCCACACTTCCAGGTCGTAGGTCTTGACCGCGCTGAAGCCCATGTCGCCGGTGCACAGCGCCAGGGTGCGATAAGGCAGCTCCAGCAGTTGCAGGACTTTCTCGGCGTTGGCAGTCAGGCCTTCCAGCGCTTCCATCGATGTCGAAGGCTCGACGATCTGGACCATCTCGACCTTGTCGAACTGGTGCTGACGAATCATGCCGCGGGTATCGCGACCCGATGCGCCGGCTTCGCTACGGAAGCACGGGGTGTGGGCGACAAACTTGATCGGCAGCAGCTTCGAATCGACGATCTCGCCGGCCACGATGTTGGTCAGCGACACTTCAGCGGTCGGGATCAGGTACAGATCGGCTTCGCCTTCGCGGGTGATCTTGAACAGGTCTTCTTCGAATTTCGGCAACTGGCCAGTGCCTTGCAGCGCCGGCGCCTGGACCAGATAAGGCGTGTAAGCCTCTTCGTAACCGTGTTCGCTGGTGTGCAGGTTGATCATGAACTGCGCCAGGGCGCGGTGCAGACGGGCGATCGGGCCACGCAGCAAGGCGAAACGCGCGCCGGACAGCTTGGCGGCGGTTTCAAAGTCCAGCCAGCCGAACTTCTCGCCCAGGGCGACGTGGTCCAGGACCGGGAAATCGAATGCGGTCGGGGTGCCCCAGCGGCGCACTTCGACGTTGCCGTCTTCGTCATCACCGATCGGCACGGACTCGTGCGGCAGGTTAGGAATGCCGAGCAGGATCGAATCCAGTTCGGTCTGGATCCCGTCCAGCTCGACTTTACCGGCGCTCAATTCATTCGCCATGCGCTCGACGTCCGCCATCAACGGCGCGATGTCTTCGCCGCGCTGCTTGGCCTGACCGATGGATTTGGAGCGCGCATTACGTTCAGCCTGCAGTGCTTCGGTGCGGGTCTGGACGGTCTTGCGCTGTTCTTCCAGCGCTTCGATGCGCGCAACATCCAGCGTATAGCCACGGGAAGCCAGGCGGTCCGCTACGTCCTGAAGGTTGCTACGTAACAGTTTGGAATCGAGCATGTCGGTCTCTCGTTATCAAAGTTTGGTCAAGGACAGGCCAGCCCAGGTGGCGAGCAGCCCGCCGAATACGCTGATGGCAGCATAGCCCAGGGCCAGTGGCACTTGCCCGCTTTCCAGCAGGCGCACCGTATCCAGTGAAAAGGATGAAAAAGTCGTCAGGCCCCCGAGGAAACCGACAATCAGCCCGGCGCGCACTTCGAAAGGCACTTCCGGGCGAATCAGAAACAGACCGTATAGAACGCCGATCAGCAAACAGCCGACGATATTAACGGCCAGCGTCGCGGTATAGAAGTGCCGCGGCCAATTAGCGTTGACCCAATTACCGGCGGCAAAGCGCAACAGTGTGCCGGCGACACCGCCGACGGAAACCGCAACGATCAATGGAAGCACTATTTTCTCCTTTGCCGGGGGCTGAGACGGTCCAGTTGCGCAAGGTGATTGAGCTTTTCGCCGATCTTCAGCTCCAGGCCACGGGGCACTGGCTGATAGAACGGTTGTGGTTCAAGCTCTTCGGGGAAGTAATCTTCGCCGGCAGCGTAGGCGTCCGGTTCATCGTGGGCATATCGATATTCATCGCCGTAACCGAGTTGCTTCATCAGCTTGGTCGGCGCGTTGCGCAGGTGCAACGGCACTTCGAGCGAGCCATGTTCGGTGGCGCTGCGCATGGCCGCCTTGAAGCCCATGTACACCGCGTTGCTTTTCGGCGCGCAAGCCAGGTAAGTGATGGCCTGGGCCACCGCCAGTTCACCTTCCGGACTGCCGAGGCGCTCCTGCACTTCCCACGCCGCCAGGCACAGGCTCAGGGCGCGGGGGTCGGCATTGCCGATGTCTTCGCTGGCCATGCGCACCACGCGCCGGGCGAGGTACAGCGGATCACAACCGCCGTCGATCATCCGCGCGAACCAGTACAACGCGCCATCGGGATTGGAGCCGCGTACCGATTTATGCAGCGCGGAAATCTGGTCGTAGAACGCTTCGCCGCCCTTGTCGAACCGCCGACGGGTGTCGCCGAGCAGACTTTGCAGCAGATCGACGCCGATTTCACTGTTGTCTTCGGCGAGATCCGAGGCGTTTTCCAACAGATTGAGCAGGCGCCGGCCATCACCATCGGCGGCAGACAACAGCATCTGGAAACCTTCATCGCTGAGGGTCAGTTGCCGTTTGCCCAGGCCACGCTCTTCGGTCAGCGCGCGGTGCACCAGCTTGCGCAGGGCTGCATCGTCGAGGCTTTTGAGCACATAGACGCGGGCTCGGGAGAGCAACGCATTGTTGAGCTCGAATGAGGGGTTTTCCGTGGTCGCGCCGATGAAAATCAGCGTGCCGTCTTCAACGTACGGCAGAAACGCATCCTGCTGCGACTTGTTGAAACGATGCACTTCATCGACGAACAGGATGGTGCGCTTGCCGTACTGTCCGGCTTGCTGCTTGGCGATTTCCACCGCCTGGCGGATTTCCTTCACACCAGCCAGGACTGCCGAGACCGTTTCGAAGTGCGCATCCGAGACTTCCGCGAGCAGCCGCGCCAGCGTGGTTTTACCCACGCCCGGCGGCCCCCAGAAAATCATCGAGTGCAGGGCACCCTGCTCGAGCGCTTCGCGCAATGGCTTGCCGCGAGCGAGCACGTGTTCCTGACCGACGTACTCATCCAGATTGGCCGCGCGCAAACGGGCGGCCAAGGGCTGGGAGATCGGGGCGCTGCGAAACAGGTCCATCACTGCTTTTCTAAAACCTCATATTCCAGATGCCAATCAGCCGAGCATGTCATCAATCTGTGGCGAGGGAGCTTGCTCCCGCTGGGTCGCGAAGCGCCCCCCCCTCTTTTTAACTGAAAAGAAGGGGCCTGCTGCGCAGTCCAGCGGGAGCAAGCTCCCTCGCCACAACAGCCCGTTCTCACAGGCTCTGCGTTTTACTCTTGAATGACGTCCGCACCTTTAGGAATGTCGAACTTGAATTTCGACGCAGGGATCGGCTCGTTGGCCTTCACGCCGGTAAACAGGATGTTGGTGCGCTGACCGACGCTGTCGATCAGTTGCATGTCGTTGACCAGGCCATTGCGGAACGACAGGCGCAGGCTGTCGAACAGGGTGTCCTTGGTTTTCGGCTTCAAGGTGAAGTCGATCACGCCGCCGGCTTCCTTGGCGCTGATGGCGAAGCTCTCGCTGATCTTGGACACATCACCGGACAGCAGCAACGCCGGCGTCTGGCTCAGGCGCAGGTCGAGGGTCTTGATGGTGGCCTGTTCCAGGTCCGGATCCCACAGCGTCACCTTCTTGCCGTCGGAAACCACGACCTGCTCGGCGGGCGCATCGGTATGCCAGTAAAACAGGCCCGGGCGCTGCAGAGACATTTCACCGGCCGTTTCCTGCAATTGCGTGCCGCTGCCATCGAGGGTCAGCTGCGAGAAACGCGCGGTCAGGGTCTGGGATTTTTCCAGCAGTTGGGTCAGACGCGTCACGTCCTTGTCGTCGGCGTGGGCCGAGAGCGTGGTCAAAGCCAGAACCGGCAGCAACAGCATGCGGATAAGACGCATGGGAGTCCTCATAACATTCGTGGGATTTCGGGCGGCGCGTTACTGCGCCATCCTTTCAAATCAAATCAGTCGCGTACCGGGCCAGGGGCCAGGACTTCACGCGAGCCGTTGGTGTTCATGGATGTCACGACCCCGGCCATTTCCATGGCTTCGATCATGCGTGCGGCGCGGTTGTAGCCGATTTTCAGCTTGCGCTGAACCGCGGAGATCGACGCGCGACGGCTTTCCAGCACGAACTGCACCGCTTCGTCGTACAGCGCATCGGTTTCGGCATCGTCATCACCGCCACCACCGCCATTCTCAAAGCCGCTGCCGGCCTCTTCGACACCCGCCAGGATCTCGTCGTTGTATTCCGGCGCACCGCGCAGTTTCCAGGCTTCAACCACCCGGTGAACCTCGTCATCGGACACGAACGCACCGTGAACCCGAATCGGCAGACTGGTGCCTGGCGGCATGTAGAGCATGTCACCGTGGCCCAACAGTTGCTCGGCGCCGCCCTGGTCGATGATGGTCCGCGAGTCGATTTTGCTCGACACCTGGAACGCCATGCGCGTCGGGATGTTCGCCTTGATCAGACCGGTGATCACGTCAACCGACGGACGCTGGGTCGCGAGGATCAAGTGGATACCGGCTGCACGGGCCTTCTGGGCGATACGGGCAATGAGCTCTTCAACCTTCTTGCCGACGATCATCATCATGTCGGCAAACTCGTCGACGACCACAACGATGGTCGGCAGTTTGGTCAGCAGCGGCGCTTCGTCGTGGATGCTTTCGCGCTTGTACAAAGGATCGGTCAGCGGCGTTCCGGCGTCCTGGGCTTCCTTGACCTTGGCGTTGAAGCCCGACAGGTTGCGCACGCCCATCTTCGCCATCAGTTTGTAGCGACGCTCCATCTCCGCCACGCTCCAGCGCAGGGCGTTGGCCGCGTCCTTCATGTCGGTCACGACCGGGCACAGCAGGTGCGGAATGCCTTCGTAGATCGACAGCTCGAGCATTTTCGGGTCGATCATGATCAGCTTGGCGTCTTCCGGGCCGGACTTGAACAGAATCGACAGGATCATCGCGTTCACACCCACCGATTTACCGGAACCGGTCGTACCGGCCACCAGTAGGTGCGGCATTTTCGCCAGGTCGGTGATGACCGGCTTGCCGCCGATGTCGTGGCCCAGGGCCAGGGTCACCGGGGATTTGAAGTTGTCGTACTCAGGGGTCGACAGCACTTCGGAGAAGCGCACAATCTGCCGGTCTTCGTTCGGAATCTCGATACCGACGGTGGTCTTGCCCGGAATCACTTCCACCACCCGCACGCTGGTCACGGCCAGGGAACGGGCGAGGTCTTTCGCCAGGTTGGCGATACGGCTGACCTTGACCCCGGCCGCAGGCTGGATTTCGTAACGGGTAATCACCGGTCCCGGGTGAATCGAATCCACCGAGACTTCGACACCGAATTCCTTGAGCTTGATTTCCAGCAAATGGCCGACGGCGGCCAGCGATTCTGGAGAGTAATTGAGTTGTTTCTTTTCTGCGGGATCGAGAATCGAGATCGGCGGCAAGGTGCCTTCGACGGCACTGTCGACGAACAGCGGCGCCTGTTTCTCTTTTTCCACGCGTTTGCTCGGCGCGGCGGGTTTCGGCGGCGCAGGGGCAATCACGGGCGGCACCTGCTTCTCGCGGTCCGACATGTGCTTGCTCAGGGCCTGCTCGCGCTCGATCAGGCGTTCCTTGACCTTGGCCTGCTCGCGCTTGTCGGTAACGGTCGGCGCGACCACGTCATGCACGCGATCGTCGACTTCACGCAACTGCGCCACCAGTTGCTTGCGTTCGACACGGGCGGCCCACCAGCGATTGGCCGCGCCCTGGAACAGTTCGAACAGGTCGAGGGTGATCTTGCCGGTGACGTCCATCACCTTGAACCAAGACAGGTCGGTGAACACCGTCAGGCCGAACAGGAACAGGGCGATGAACAGCAACGTGCTGCCCTGAATGTTCAGCGCGTTCCTGGCCAGGTCGCCAAGGCTTTCACCCAGCGCACCGCCCGCACCGGCCGGCAGACCGGTCGCGGCGTGGAAATGGATGTGCGCGAGCGCCGCGCCCGACAGCACCAGGAACACCAGACCGATCAGGCGCCAGGAGAACAGCCAGCCGCTCCACTGCCACGGCTCGTGGCGTTGACGGAAGATCTGCCACGCCTTGATCGCCAGCAACAACGGGAAGATATAAGCGAAGTAACCCAGCACCATGAACAGGATGTCGGCGCTGTAGGAGCCGACCGGGCCGCCGAAGTTCTGAACATCGTCGATCTTGCTGTTATGGCTCCAGCCCGGATCGTCCTTGCCGTAAGTCAACAAGGCCATCATCAGGAACAGGCACAAGCCGCCGATGGCGATCAATGCACCTTCCTTGAGTCGGTAGTGCAAATGCTGGCGCCAAAGCGGAACGACGGCTGGTTTAGGTGCTGCGGTGGATTTCTTCAAAACGCTTCTTTTCCTGCGCCTTTGGCGCGTCCATCTGTTGAATGACTATAAAAAACTGCCCAATCCAGGCAGGTAAAAAAGTTAACAGGCGCAACTGGGACTACTTTTAACACTGCACTCCGGTTTTTATAAACACGGTGCGCACTGAATATTCAAGTGACCGGCACGCATTGTACGGGTTTGTTCGTACGATGCCATGCTGGCAGGCCATGGATCAGCATAGCCAACGGCGCGTACCTGCGATTCAATTTGAGCACGCATTCTCTTTTGTGACAAAGGCTTATGAGGTGTTTTATGAGCGAATCCAAGCATTGCCGCCTGATCATTCTGGGTTCCGGCCCAGCCGGTTACAGCGCGGCCGTTTATGCCGCCCGCGCCAACCTCAAACCGGTGGTCATCACCGGGATACAGGCAGGTGGCCAGCTCACCACCACCGTCGAAGTCGATAACTGGCCCGGCGACGTCGAAGGCCTGACCGGCCCGGTACTGATGGAACGCATGCAAAAACACGCCGAGCGCTTTGACACAGAGATCGTTTACGACCACATCCATACGGCCAAGTTGCAACAACGCCCGTTCGAACTTACCGGCGACGGCGGCACTTACACCTGCGATGCACTGATTATCGCCACCGGTGCCTCGGCGCAATACCTGGGCCTGCCATCGGAAGAGACTTTTGCGGGTAAAGGGGTGTCCGCCTGCGCGACGTGCGACGGTTTCTTCTATCGCAATCAGGTGGTCGCTGTCGTCGGTGGCGGCAATACCGCCGTTGAAGAAGCGCTGTACTTGTCCAACATCGCCAAGGAAGTTCACCTGGTTCACCGACGCGACAAGTTGCGCTCGGAGAAAATCCTTCAGGACAAACTCTTCGAAAAAGCCGCCAACGGCAATATTCGCCTGCACTGGAATCAAAATCTCGACGAAGTCCTGGGCGATGCCAGCGGCGTGACCGGCGCCCGCCTTCGCGACAGCCATACCGGTGAAACTACTGAGCTGCCGCTGGCCGGCGTGTTCATCGCCATCGGTCACAAGCCCAACACCGACCTGTTCATCGGTCAACTGAACATGCGCGACGGCTATCTGCGGGTCAGGGGCGGCAGCGAGGGCGATGCCACGGCCACCGAGATCCCCGGCGTGTTCGCCGCCGGTGATGTGGCGGATCACGTTTATCGCCAGGCCGTCACTTCGGCCGGGGCCGGTTGCATGGCCGCGCTGGACGCAGAAAAATACCTCGACGACATTCCGACCGTTTGACGGCAAACTTCACGGTGGGCGCACCTGCCCACCACTGCCCTCCCCTTCTGTAAGCCCGGATGCCATGCTGACTTGGTTACAACGCAACACCCTGACGTTCCCGCCGCTGGAAAAAGCCATGCGCGATCCCAACGGATTGCTGGCTGCGGGCGGCGATCTGTCCGCCGATCGTCTGATTCAGGCTTATCGCCACGGTTGTTTTCCCTGGTTCTCGGAAGGCCAGCCGATTCTCTGGTGGTCGCCGGATCCGCGTACCGTGCTGTTTCCCGACGAACTGCATGTCTCGCGCAGCCTGAACAAGCTGCTGCGCCAGCAACGCTATCAGGTGACCTTCGATCAGGATTTTGCCGCGGTCATCCGCGCGTGCGCCGCACCCCGGGATTACGCCGACGGAACCTGGATCACCGAGGCCATGCAGAACGCCTACCTCGCACTGCACCAGCGTGGCTACGCGCATTCGGTTGAGGTCTGGGACCAGGGTGAACTGGTCGGCGGGCTGTATGGATTAGCGATGGGCCAGCTGTTTTTCGGCGAGTCCATGTTCAGCCGCGCCGACAATGCCTCCAAATTTGGCTTTGCCACCCTGGTCAAACATCTGAAAGACTCGGGTTTCGTGCTGATCGATTGCCAGATGCCCACCGACCATTTGCACAGCCTGGGCGCCCGGGCCATTCCGCGTCGCGAGTTTGCCCGCTACCTGACGCAGCATCTGGATCAGCCCAACCGCGCCAGCTGGGTTTGCTGAGCGACTTTTGCGCCGGTGGCTTACACTTAATTCAAAGCTTATCCCCGAGGGTTGATCATGACCGAGTTGGCGCGTTTGAAGTTTTATGCCACTCAGCCCCACTCTTGCAGTTATCTGCCCGAGGAGCAGGCCACGACCTTGTTCCTCGACCCTAGCCAGCCCATGGATGTGCATGTCTATGCAGACCTGTCTGAAATGGGTTTCCGCCGCAGCGGCGATCATCTTTACCGGCCTCATTGCCAGAATTGCAATGCGTGTGTGCCGGCGCGCATTCCCGTGGCGCAATTTATGCCCAACCGTCAGCAGAAACGCATTTTCAAGCGCAACGCCGACTTGCAGGTACGTCCCGCCAAACCCAAGTTCAGCGAAGAATACTTCGACCTGTACCAGCGCTACATCGAACAGCGGCATGCCGACGGCGACATGTACCCGCCGAGCCGTGACCAGTTCTCGACGTTCCTGGTGCGTGACCTGCCATTTTCCCGTTTCTACGAATTTCGCCTGGATGGCCAACTGTTGGCGGTGGCCGTGACCGACTTGCTGCCGAACGGTCTGTCGGCGGTCTACACCTTCTACGAACCCTCTGAGGAACGACGCAGCCTGGGGCGCTATGCGATCCTCTGGCAAATCGCCGAAGCCCAGCGGCTGCAGCTGGAAGCGGTTTACCTGGGCTACTGGATCAAAAACTGCAAAAAGATGAGCTACAAGACCCAATATCGCCCCATCGAACTGCTGATTAATCAGCGCTGGGTCATCCTGAACTAGAACCCCTTGGCTTAAACCCCATTTTTCGGGCACAATGCACGCCGCTTTTGCCTGGCGCAGTTGCACCGGGCCATTCATTGGACACCGAGGGCTTTACTGCATGTCGAAAGAAGACAGCTTCGAAATGGAAGGCACTGTCGTCGACACCCTGCCCAACACCATGTTTCGCGTGGAGTTGGAAAATGGGCACGTCGTAACCGCGCATATCTCCGGCAAGATGCGCAAGAACTACATTCGTATTCTTACCGGTGACAAAGTGCGCGTCGAGCTGACGCCCTATGACTTGAGCAAAGGGCGCATCACTTACCGCGCTCGCTAATCAAGTCAATACAAGACGCCCGGCTTATGCCGGGCGTTTTTGTTTGCCCGGGATTTGACGAATTCCCCATGCAGGGCAGCGTACAAACTCCAGACAGCAAAAAGGCGCCTTTCGGCGCCTTTTGCTTTATTGCGATGAACGTCAGGCCATTTCCGCCGTGGTTTCGAACTCGAAGGTCAGCTCGCCGTCCTTCAGATCGATATGCACCACACCGCCATGGTCGGCCAGTTCGCCAAAGAGGATCTCTTCCGCCAGCGGACGCTTGATCTTGTCCTGGATCAAACGCGCCATTGGTCGAGCGCCCATTGCCGAGTCGTAGCCACCCGCCGCCAGCCAGCTGCGCGCCGCATCGCTCACTTCCAGCTGCACGCGCTTGTCTTCCAGCTGCGCCTGAAGCTCGGTAAGGAACTTGTCCACCACGCTTTTGATGACCTCATGGCTGAGGCGACCAAACTGGATAATGGTGTCCAGACGGTTACGGAACTCCGGCGTGAAGCTCTTCTTGATCACTTCCATCGCATCGGACGAGTGGTCCTGATGGGTGAAACCGATCGAAGCACGCGCTGCGGTTTCGGCACCGGCGTTGGTCGTCATGATGACGATCACGTTACGGAAGTCCGCCTTGCGCCCGTTGTTATCGGTCAGCGTACCGTGGTCCATGACCTGCAGCAGCAGGTTGAAGACTTCCGGATGCGCCTTCTCGATCTCATCGAGCAACAGCACGCAGTGAGGCTGCTTGGTGATGGCTTCGGTCAGCAGACCGCCCTGATCAAACCCGACATAGCCAGGAGGCGCACCGATCAGACGCGATACGGTGTGGCGCTCCATGTACTCGGACATGTCGAAACGAACCAGTTCGATACCCAACGCCTTGGCCAACTGACGCGCCGCTTCGGTTTTACCGACACCGGTCGGGCCTGCGAACAGGAACGAACCGACAGGCTTGTCTGGCGACTTGAGGCCGGCACGTGACAGTTTGATCGCAGTCGACAGCGAGTCGATTGCGGCATCCTGACCAAACACCGTCAGCTTCAGGTCACGCTCGAGGTTACGCAGCAGTTCTTTATCGGAACTGGTGACGTGCTTAGGCGGAATTCGCGCGATTTTCGCGACGATGTCCTCGACCTGAGGCACTTCGATGCGTTTCACGCGTTTCTCGATCGGCTGCAGACGCTGGTAGGCACCCGCCTCGTCGATGACGTCGATCGCCTTGTCCGGCATGTGCCGGTCATTGATGTAACGCGAGGCCAGTTCGGCAGCGGCGCGCAGGGCTTCATCACTGTATTCGATATTGTGATGGAGCTCGAAACGCCCTTTCAGGCCGCGCAGGATGCCAATGGTGTCCTCCACCGAAGGCTCCGACACATCGACCTTCTGGAAGCGTCGTGCCAGAGCACGGTCCTTCTCGAAGATCCCGCGGAATTCCTGGAAGGTGGTCGAACCGATGCACCGGATATCACCGGACGACAGCAGCGGCTTGAGCAGGTTCGAGGCATCCATGACGCCACCGGACGCGGCACCCGCACCGATGATGGTGTGGATCTCGTCGATGAACAGGATCGCCTGCGGACGTTTTTTCAGCTCGTTGAGCAACGCCTTGAAGCGTTTCTCGAAATCGCCACGGTATTTGGTCCCGGCCAGCAAGGCCCCCAGATCGAGGGAATACACCACGCTGTTGGCCAGCAGATCCGGCACCTGGTTGTCGACAATGCGCTTGGCCAGGCCTTCGGCAATCGCGGTTTTACCCACGCCCGCCTCGCCCACCAGCAGCGGGTTGTTTTTGCGCCGACGCGCGAGGATCTGCGCGACACGCTCGACTTCGAGCTCACGACCGACCAGCGGATCGATACGGCCCTGGCGCGCGAGTTCGTTGAGGTTGCTGGCATAAGCATCCAGAGGATTGCCTGAGGAAGAAGACTCACCGCCCTCGTCGTCCTGCATATCTTGCTCACCTTCAGAGTGATCGCCATGCCCCGGCACTTTGGAAATGCCGTGAGCGATGTAGTTGACGACATCGATGCGCGCAACGCTCTGCTGTTTCAGCAGGAACACTGCCTGACTCTCTTGCTCACTGAAGATCGCAACCAGCACGTTGGCGCCAGTCACTTCGCGTTTGCCCGAGCTCTGTACGTGGAAAACAGCACGCTGCAGGACACGTTGAAAGCCCAGGGTTGGCTGGGTCTCGCGATCCTCGTCATGAACGGGGATCAACGGCGTAGTGGAGTCGATGAACTCCTGCAGATCATGCTTGAGTTTGTCGAGGTTTGCGCCGCAGGCACGCAAAACGGTGGCGGCAGCCTCATTATCCAATAGGGCCAGCAGGAGATGTTCGACGGTCATGAACTCATGACGCTTCGAACGGGCTTCCTTGAAGGCAAGATTGAGGGTGACTTCGAGCTCGCGGTTTAACATAGCTTCACCTCATACCCAAGTGGTCGGCGATTAACCGTCCTTCTCGATTTCACAGAGTAGCGGATGCTGGCTTTCCCTGGCGTACTGGTTGACCTGCATGGCCTTGGTCTCGGCAATGTCGCGGGTAAACACTCCACATACTGCCCGCCCTTCTGTGTGGACGGCCAGCATGACCTTGGTCGCCAGCTCGCGATTCAGGTTAAAAAACACCTCGAGCACTTCGACGACGAAATCCATCGGTGTGTAGTCATCATTGAACAAAACCACCTTGTACATCGGCGGCGCCTGTAAAGCAGGCTTGGCCTCCTGAACAGCAATGCCTGCGGAATCGTCGTCGTGTAAATCAGGGCGATCCTGATTGAATGTTAGTCGAATCTGGCTGATTGCATGCATGGAAAGAAAGGTTCGTCAGTTGTGCGAATACAGTAGTGGGGACGGTCATGAACGATTTCAACACCGACTGCCTGGTCACCTTGACTATCGGCAAAACGGTGTTACAACCAATAGAGCCCACAGTGGGTAATAAAGGTCCGCGGAGTCAATCTTATTTACAGGATCTGACTGCGGATGTACGGGATGATACTCCAGTGATGGAGTCTGTTGCAGAGGGATATGAACATGGCAGTCGGTAAGGTGAAATGGTTCAACAATGCCAAGGGATTCGGTTTCATTAACACCGACGCCAGAGAAGGTCGTGACGAGGATGGTAAAGATATCGATTTCTTTGCCCATTATTCGGCCATTGAAATGGACGGCTACAAGACCCTCAAGGCCGGGCAAACTGTAAACTTCGAGATCATCCAGGGCCCCAAAGGATTGCACGCCGTCAAGATCACGGCAGCGCCGACTGAGAATGATCACGCCAAGCCCTCCCATCATGGCCACCATGAAAAGGTATCGAACTGACGCGACCGGTCATCCAGTCATAAAAAAACCGCCCGAAGGCGGTTTTTTTGTGCCGACTCGCTTACATATGCGAAATCAGTGCATCACCAAAGCCGGAAGAAGACACCAGTTTCGCGCCCTCCATCAGACGTTCGAAGTCATAGGTCACGGTCTTCGCGGAGATCGCGCCGTTGGTGCCCTTGATGATCAGGTCTGCGGCTTCGGTCCAACCCATGTGACGCAGCATCATCTCTGCGGACAGGATCAGCGAACCCGGGTTGACCTGGTCCTTGCCAGCGTACTTCGGCGCAGTACCGTGGGTCGCTTCGAACATCGCGATGGTGTCAGACAGGTTGGCACCCGGTGCGATACCGATACCGCCCACTTCTGCCGCCAGGGCGTCGGAGAGGTAGTCGCCGTTCAGGTTCAGCGTCGCAATCACATCGTATTCGGCCGGGCGCAGCAGGATCTGCTGGAGCATGGCATCGGCGATGGCATCCTTGACGATGACGTTCTTGCCGGTTTTCGGGTTCTTGAACTGCATCCACGGACCGCCGTCGAGCAGGGTCGCGCCGAACTCTTCAGCCGCCACTTCGTAGGCCCACTCCTTGAAGGCACCCTCGGTGAACTTCATGATGTTGCCTTTGTGCACGATGGTCAGCGAATCGCGGTCGTTGTCGACCACATACTGCAGAGCTTTTCGCGCCAGACGCTTGGTGCCTTGCAGCGAAACCGGCTTGATGCCGATACCGCAGTTTTCGTCGAAACGGATCTTGGTGACGCCCATTTCATCTTTCAGGAACTTGATGACTTTGGTCGCTTCCGGCGAGCCGGCTTTCCACTCGATACCGGCGTAGATGTCTTCCGAGTTCTCACGGAAGATCGTCATGTCGACGTCACCTGGCTTCTTGACCGGGCTAGGCACGCCTTCGAACCAACGCACGGGGCGCAGGCAGACATAAAGGTCGAGTTGCTGACGCAGGGCCACGTTCAGGGAACGGATGCCACCACCGACCGGCGTGGTCAGAGGCCCCTTGATGGAAACAACGTAATCCTTGACTGCGTCCAGGGTTTCCTGAGGCAGCCAGGTGTCCTGATCGTAAACCTGAGTCGCTTTCTCCCCGGCGTAGACTTCCATCCAGGAAATTTTGCGCTCGCCGCCGTAAGCCTTCTTAACAGCAGCATCGACAACCTTGATCATGACCGGGCTGATATCAACCCCAATACCATCGCCTTCGATGAAGGGGATGATCGGGTTGTTAGGAACATTGAGAGAATGGTCCGCGTTGACGGTGATTTTGTCGCCGACTGCTGGAACCTGAATCTTCTTGTATCCCATGCTGAACTCCATTGTTTGGATTGAACATCTGGCTTCGTTCGAGCGTACCCCAGTTAAATCGGCACGCAAACCCTATGTTCCATCCATCTGCCGCAAAGCTGCATAGTTCGCGGCGTACAAGCCTGAAAGCAAAGGGAAAAGCGCCAAACTCAAGCACGGCGCAAGACTCTACGCCCCACGCTCCCCTGCGACCTTTAGACCAATGGACGAGAATCGTTGCATATGAACCATCGGCAGATTGCCAGCTACCTATGTATAATGCCGCCCGCTGACCACAGAGTCACGACGGCCGACCTCTCTAGCACGAGACTTTGGACCTGAAAAAGCAGGATTGTTATCGCAGTCCACCCGCTTGCCGCTCGACTGATGCACCCAACATCACCGCGCACAAACCTCGACATTCGGCTCATGGATGACTTTGAACGAACGCGCTTACCCGGCGCCCCTCGAGTTTCTGCGCACGCTTTAGCAAAGAAGAGAGAGTTAATCCGAATATGCCCACCCGCTCGAAGATCATCTATACCTTCACCGACGAAGCTCCCGCCCTCGCCACCTATTCACTGCTGCCTATCGTAGAAGCGTTCACCGCTTCGGCTGATATCGCCGTTGAAACCCGCGATATCTCTCTTGCAGGGCGCATCCTGGCCAGCTTCCCCGAGCAATTGGGTGATAAAGCCGTAGCCGACCACCTCGCCGAACTGGGCGACCTGGCCGTTACGCCTGAAGCCAACATCATCAAGCTGCCGAACATCAGCGCTTCGGTCCCGCAACTGCAAGCCGCGATCAAAGAGTTGCAAGCCCAGGGCTTCGCACTGCCGGACTACCCGGAAACCGTGACCAGCGATGCCGACAAAGAAGCCAAGTCGCGTTACGACAAGATCAAGGGCAGCGCCGTGAACCCGGTTCTGCGCGAAGGCAACTCCGATCGTCGCGCCCCGCTGTCGGTCAAGAACTACGCACGCAAGCACCCGCACAAAATGGGCGCCTGGGCTGCGGACTCCAAGTCCCACGTCGCGCACATGAGCACCGGTGATTTCTACGGCAGCGAAAAAGCTGCCCTGATCGACGCCGCTGACGCCGTCAAAATCGAACTGATCGCTCAAGACGGCACCACCACCGTCCTGAAAGAGAAGACCACCGTGCAAGCCGGTGAGATCCTCGATTGCGCGGTCATGAGCAAAAACGCTCTGCGCAGCTTCATCGCTGCCGAGATCGAAGACGCCAAAGCCAAGGGCGTGCTGCTGTCGGTTCACCTGAAAGCCACCATGATGAAGGTCTCCGACCCGATCATGTTCGGCCAGATCGTTGCCGAGTTCTATAAAGACGCACTGGCCAAGCACGCCGATGTGCTGGCACAGATCGGCTTCAACCTGAACAACGGCATCGGCGACCTGTACGCTCGCATCAAGGCGTTGCCTGCCGAGCAGCAAGCGCAGATCGAAGCGGACATCCAGGCGGTCTACGCCGTTCGTCCGTCGCTGGCCATGGTCAACTCCGATAAAGGCATCACCAACCTGCACGTGCCAAGCGACGTGATCGTCGACGCCTCGATGCCGGCGATGATCCGTGACTCCGGCAAGATGTGGGGCACTGACGGTCAGCTGCACGACACCAAGGCCGTGATCCCGGATCGCTGCTACGCGACCATCTACCAGGCGGTGATCGAAGACTGCAAGCTGCACGGCGCTTTCGATCCAACCACCATGGGCAGCGTGCCAAACGTTGGCCTGATGGCGAAAAAAGCCGAAGAGTACGGCTCGCACGACAAGACTTTCCAGATCAAGGCAAACGGCGTGGTTCGGGTTTCCGACGGCGCTGGTCGCGCTCTGCTGGAGCAATCGGTTGAAGCCGGCGACACCTTCCGCATGTGCCAGACCAAAGACGCGCCGATCCAGGACTGGGTCAAACTGGCCGTCAACCGCGCTCGCGCCAGCGGCACGCCAGCGATTTTCTGGCTGGACCCGATGCGCGCCCACGACGGCGTGGTGATCGAGAAAGTTCAGGCTTACCTGAAGGATCACGACACTGCCGGCCTGGACATCCAGATCATGGCGCCAGTCGACGCGATGAAGTTCACCCTGGAGCGTACCCGCGCAGGCAAGGACACCATCTCGGTGACCGGCAACGTATTGCGCGACTACCTGACTGACCTGTTCCCGATCATGGAACTGGGCACCAGCGCCAAGATGCTGTCGATCGTTCCGCTGATGAATGGCGGCGGTCTGTTCGAAACCGGCGCTGGCGGTTCGGCACCGAAGCACGTTCAACAGCTGCTGGAAGAGAACTTCCTGCGTTGGGATTCCCTGGGCGAGTTCCTGGCCCTGGCCGCGTCCCTTGAACACCTGGGTGTGACGTACAACAACCCCAAGGCGCTGGTTCTGGCCAAGACCCTGGACCAGGCCACCGGCCAGTTCCTGGACAACAACAAGTCGCCATCGCGCAAAGTCGGCAACATCGACAACCGCGGCAGCCACTTCTACCTGGCGCTGTACTGGGCTCAGGCCCTGGCCGCCCAGACCGAAGACGCTGCACTGCAAGCGCAGTTCGGCGAACTGGCCAAGACCCTGACCGAGAACGAAGCAACCATCGTTGCCGAGCTCAACGCCGTTCAGGGCAAACCAGTGGACATCGGCGGTTACTACCACGCCAATGCCGAGCTGATCAGCAAGGCCATGCGCCCGAGCAACACTTTCAACGCCGCGATCGCTGCGCTGGTTTAAGGTTGTAAGGATGCAAAGAAGCCCCGGCCCTGTGCCGGGGTTTCTGTTTGTGCCCCACACTTTTCATCTATGAAATACGCACCAATGTGGGAGCGAGCCTGCTCGCGATAGCGATATATCATTCAACATTGATGTCGACTGCCCCACCGTCATCGCGAGCAGGCTCGCTCCCACACTGTTCTTTATTCCAATATTAGAAACCGAGGAAGCTTCATGGACTGGAAACCCCACATCACCGTCGCCACCATTGTCGAAGACAACGGTCGTTTCCTGATGGTCGAAGAAACCAAGCACGGACGAACGGTGCTCAATCAGCCCGCCGGTCACCTCGACCCGGACGAAACCCTGATCGAAGCCGCCGTGCGCGAAACCCTGGAAGAAACCGGCTGGGACGTCGAACCGACCGGCGTTGTGGGCATTTACCTCTACACCGCCCCCAGCAACGGCGTGACCTACCAGCGGGTCTGTTTCAGTGCAAAACCGCTCAAGCACCATCCGGACTATCAGCTGGACGACGGCATTGTCGGCGCAGAATGGCTGACGCGTGACGAATTGCTGGCGCAGCGCGCAAACTGGCGCAGTGAGCTGATCATCCGCTGTATCGATGATTATCTGGACGGCCAACACTACAGTCTCGAACTGATCCGCCCTTCTCTTTAGCCTTGCGGGCTTCGGCCTGTTAGAATCGCGTCCTTTTTCAAGACACTCATTGAATCCCTATGCGTGATCCAGCCCCTTCTGACACACAAAAGAAGCGCGTCATTGTCGGCATGTCCGGCGGCGTGGACTCTTCCGTTTCCGCTCTCCTGCTGATCGAGCAGGGTTATGAGGTGGAAGGCCTGTTCATGAAGAACTGGGAAGAAGACGATGGAACGGAATACTGCACCGCCATGGACGACCTGGCGGATGCCCAGGCCGTGTGCGACAAGATTGGCATCAAGCTGCACACCGCCAACTTCGCCGCCGAGTACTGGGACAACGTGTTCGAGCACTTCCTGGCCGAATACAAGGCCGGCCGCACGCCGAACCCGGACATCCTGTGCAACCGCGAGATCAAGTTCAAGGCGTTCCTCGACTACGCCATGGTGCTCGGTGCCGACCTGATCGCCACCGGTCACTACGTACGCCGTCGCGACATCGATGGTCGTACCGAACTGCTCAAGGGCCTGGACCCGAACAAGGATCAGAGCTACTTCCTGCACGCCGTCGGCGGCGAACAGATCGCCAAGACGCTGTTCCCGGTCGGCGAACTGGAAAAACCACAGGTCCGTGCGATTGCCGAGAAATACGAACTGGCGACCGCAAAGAAAAAGGATTCCACCGGGATCTGCTTTATCGGCGAGCGCCGTTTCAGTGATTTCCTCAAGCAATACCTTCCGGCCCAGCCCGGCGAAATCAAGACCACCGAAGGTGAAGTCATCGGCCGTCACCACGGCTTGATGTACCACACCATCGGTCAGCGTCAGGGCCTCGGCATCGGCGGGCTGAAAGACGCCAGCGACGAGCCGTGGTACGTGCTGATCAAAGACCTGGAGCACAACGAACTGATCGTTGGCCAGGGCAATGACCACCCTTACCTGTTTTCCCGCGCCCTGCTTGCCTCGGACATCTATTGGGTCAACCCGATCGACCTGAGCGAGCCGCGCAAGCTGACCGCCAAAGTCCGTTATCGCCAGAGCGACCAGCCTTGCACGCTGGAAAAGACCGCCACCGGCTACCGCGCGGTCTTCGATGACCCGCAACGCGCGGTCACCCCGGGTCAGTCCGTGGTGTTCTACGACGGTGAAATCTGCCTTGGCGGCGGCGTAATCGAAGTGGCGGAACCGTGGACCAGCAAAGGCTCTCTTCAAGGCGCACAGCAATGAGTCCGACTCAGGAGCAACTGACGGCGCTGGGCGGCGTGTTTCTGGCCGCCGTTCTGGTGGACAAGATCGCCAAAACCGGCCAGACCACCGAAGCCGGCCTGACGTGCATGCTCGGCAGCCTGCTGATTCGCGACCCCAAGGACACGCTGGAAGTCTACGGCGGTGACGACATCAACTTGCGCGAAGGCTATCGCGCGCTGATCGGCGCCCTCGAGCGCGACCCGAGCACCCTGCAGCGCGAACCGTTGCGCTACGCCCTGGCGATGCTGGGGCTGGAGCGTCAACTGGCCAAGCGTGGCGACATGCTGGACGTGATCGGCAAGCGTCTGCCGCAGATCCAGTCTCAGGTCGAGCACTTCGGCCCGGCGCATGAAAACGTGATCGCGGCGTGTGGTGCGCTGTATCAGGATACGCTGAGCACCTTGCGCCAACGGATTCAGGTCCACGGTGATATGCGCAACCTGCAGCAACCGAGCAACGCCTCGAAGATCCGCGCGCTGTTGCTGGCGGGGATTCGTTCGGCGCGCCTGTGGCGACAGTTGGGTGGTCATCGCTGGCAGTTGGTGGTCAGCCGTCGCAAGTTGCTCAAAGAACTTTACCCGCTGATGCGCAGCAGCTGAACCGCGCCCGCGACACCGTTTTGTAGTCAGTAACGCGTAATACGCTGGTCAGTTGGCGACGGACCGGCGGATTTTTTCATGTATGATACGCGCCCCATTTCGTTGCCCGACTGTCCGAGAACACCCCATGCAGCTTTCTTCGCTCACTGCGGTTTCCCCTGTTGACGGCCGCTACGCCGGCAAAACCCAGGCCCTGCGCCCAATTTTCAGCGAATACGGTCTGATCCGTGCTCGCGTTCTGGTTGAAGTGCGCTGGCTCCAGCGTCTGGCCGCTCACCCCGCCATCAGCGAAGTGCCGGCGTTCTCCGCCGAAGCCAACGCCGTGCTGAACACCCTGGCGGAAAACTTCTCCCTTGAGCACGCCGAGCGTGTCAAAGAGATCGAGCGCACCACCAACCACGACGTCAAAGCCATCGAATACCTGCTCAAAGAGCAAGCGGCCAAGCTGCCGGAACTGGCTGCCGTCAGCGAATTCATCCATTTTGCCTGCACCAGCGAGGACATCAACAACCTGTCCCACGCCCTGATGCTGCGCGAAGGCCGTGATGACGTGATGCTGCCGCTGATGCGCCAGACCGCCGAAGCCATCCGCGAACTGGCCATCCGTTTCGCCGACGTGCCAATGCTGTCGCGCACCCACGGTCAACCGGCCTCGCCGACCACCCTGGGCAAAGAGCTGGCGAACGTGGTTTACCGCCTGGAGCGTCAGATCGCTCAAGTCGCTGCCGTTCCGCTGCTGGGCAAGATCAACGGCGCTGTCGGCAACTACAACGCTCACCTGTCGGCCTACCCTGAGATCGATTGGGAAGAAAACGCCCGCGCCTTCATCGAAGACGAGCTGGGCCTGGGCTTCAACCCGTACACCACGCAGATCGAACCGCACGACTACATCGCCGAGCTGTTCGACGCGATCGCCCGTTTCAACACGATCCTGATCGACTTCGACCGCGACATCTGGGGCTACATCTCCCTGGGTTATTTCAAACAGCGCACCATCGCTGGCGAAATCGGTTCGTCGACCATGCCGCACAAGGTCAACCCGATCGACTTCGAAAACTCCGAAGGCAACCTGGGTATCGCCAACGCACTGTTCCAGCACCTGGCCAGCAAGCTGCCGATCTCCCGCTGGCAGCGCGACCTGACCGACTCCACCGTTCTGCGTAACCTCGGTGTCGGCTTCGCCCACAGCGTGATCGCGTACGAAGCCAGCCTCAAAGGCATCAGCAAACTGGAGCTCAACGCTCAGAAAATCGCTGCCGACCTCGACGCTTGCTGGGAAGTATTGGCCGAGCCGATCCAGACCGTGATGCGTCGCTACAACATCGAAAACCCGTACGAGAAGCTGAAAGAGTTGACCCGCGGCAAGGGCATCAGCCCTGAAGCGCTGCAAACTTTCATCGACGGCCTGGACATGCCAGCCGCCGCCAAGGCCGAGCTGAAACTGCTCACCCCGGCGAACTACATCGGTAACGCTGTAGAGCAAGCCAAGCGCATCTGATCGACCGTTTTAACCGTTTGAGACGCCCGGCAGCGCCGGGCGTTTTTATTCCCGTCTGAAAAGTGCTTTTTTTCAATAGGTTACACATGAATCCTGATATTCCTCTTCAACTTCTGGGTGGCATCACGGCGCGCGAATTCCTGCGTGACTACTGGCAGAAAAAACCGCTGCTGATCCGTCAGGCAATTCCTGATTTCGAAAGCCCGATCGACGCCGACGAATTGGCCGGCCTGGCGCTGGAAGAAGAAGTTGAATCGCGCCTGGTAATCGAAAACGGCGAGCGCCCTTGGGAATTGCGTCGCGGTCCGTTCGCCGAAGACGAATTCAGCAAACTGCCGGAACGTGACTGGACCCTGCTGGTTCAAGCGGTTGACCAGTTCGTTCCGGAAGTTTCTGAGCTGCTGGAAAACTTCCGCTTCCTGCCGAGCTGGCGCGTCGACGACGTGATGATCAGCTTCGCCGCCCCGGGTGGCAGCGTCGGTCCGCACTTCGATAACTACGATGTGTTCCTGCTGCAGGGTCACGGCAAGCGCAACTGGAAAATCGGCCAGATGTGCGATTCCGAGAGCAAGTTGCTGCAACACGCGGACCTGCGCATCCTCGCTGATTTCGAAGCCACCGATGAGTGGGTCCTGGAACCTGGCGACATGCTCTACCTGCCGCCGCGCCTGGCCCACTGCGGTGTTGCGATTGATGACTGCATGACCTACTCGGTCGGCTTCCGCGCCCCGAGCGCTTCTGAAGTGCTGACTCACTTCACTGACTTCCTCAGCCAGTTCCTGACCGATGAAGAGCGCTACACCGATGCCGACGCCCTGCCGGCGGTCGATCCGCACCAGATTCAGCACGACGCCCTTGATCGCCTGAAAGCCTTGCTGGCCGAGCACATGAGCGACGAGCGCCTGCTGCTGACCTGGTTTGGCCAGTACATGACCGAGCCGCGCTACCCGGAACTCGTGGTAGGCCCGGAAGAGATCGAAGAAGACGACCTGCTTGCCAGCCTGGAGCAAGGCGCAATACTGATCCGCAACCCGAGCGCACGCCTGGCCTGGTCCGAAGTCGATGACGACCTGTTGCTGTTCGCCAGCGGCCAGAGCCGTTACCTGCCAGGCAAGCTGCGTGAGCTGTTGAAAATGATCTGCGCTGCCGACTCCCTGCACGCCGACAATCTGGGCGAGTGGCTGACCGACGAAGACAGCCGCGGCTTGCTGTGCGAACTGATCAAGCAAGGAAGCCTGGGGTTTGCTGATGAATAAAATTCACGTACGTGTCGCAGACTGGCAAAAGGATAACGCCGAGATCCGGCGCATTCGTGAGACGGTGTTCATCGCCGAGCAATCCGTTCCGCCTGAACTGGAATGGGATGCAGATGATGCAACAGCGGTGCATTTTCTGGCCTTCGAAGGCGACTTTCCGATTGGCACCGCCCGCCTGCTGCCCGACGGGCATGTTGGCCGGGTGTCGGTGCTGAAAGACTGGCGCGGCTTGAAAGTGGGCGATGCGCTGATGCAAGCGGTGATCGGTGAAGCCGAGAAGCGCGGTTTGAAGCAGCAGATGCTGAGCGCGCAGGTTCAGGCGACGGCGTTCTATGAGCGCCTGGGCTTCAGCCTGGTCAGTGAGGAATTCCTGGAAGCCGGGATTCCGCATGTGGACATGGTGCGACATTCCGCCTGAGCCCCTGTGGCGAGGGAGCTTGCTCCCGCTGGGGCGCGAAGCGGCCCCAAAAACGTTGGACGGCTAAGCAGCCCAGCGGGAGCAAGCTCCCTCGCCACAAAAGCTTCAAAGCACTGCACAAAACGCCCTGTCATCACACGATGTCGGGGCGTTTTGCTGTCTACGATTCAACTTGCCCCACGGCGGGCCGACAAACTGGCAAACTCAAGACATCAAGAAGTCGGAGATAACGGATATGTCCCTACGCACCCTGCTCACCACGCTGCTGTTGACCTGCAGTTTTTCGGTCATGGCCGCCACCGAGATCGTGCCGTTGAACTACCACACCAGCGCCGACATGCTGCCGATGGCCCAGGATTTCATCGGCAAGGATGGCCAGGTCAGCGCCTATGGCAACCAGCTGATCGTCAATGCCGATCAGCGCAAGATCGACGAACTTAAAGCCCTTGTTGCCCAACTCGATACTCAGCCAAAGCGCCTGCTGATTACCGTCGACACCAACGAAAACAACTTCCAGGGCGACCAGGGTTATTCAGTCAATGGCGCCAAACCGAGCCAGACCCGAATCATCAATCGCAGCACCGAAAGCCGTGACGGCGGCATTCAGCAAGTTCAGGCCAGCGAAGGCTCACCGGCACTGATCCAGGTCGGACAAAGCGTACCGCTGACCAGCACGCAGATCGATTCCTACGGCGACCCGCGCAGCCAGACCGAATACCGCAACGTCACCCAGGGTTTCTACGTTACCGCGAGCGTCACCGGCGACATCGTTCACCTGTCGATCAGTACCAACCGTGACCGCATGAGCCAGGAACGTCCCGATGTAGTGAATGTGCAAAGCACCGACACAACCGTCACCGGACGCCTGGGCGAATGGATCACCCTGGCCGGCGTGAACCGCCAGACTCAGGCCGACAAACAAGGCCTGACCCGCAGCTACTCGACCCAGGGCCGGGATGACATGACCCTGCGGGTGAAAGTCGATACTTTGGACTAAACCACCGAAAACTGACTGATTAGTCGTATTAGACCAAAGATGTAGTGCTTGAAAAAAAGCACTACAAAACGTTTGACGAGCCAAAAAAGCAAAGGCATGATGGCCTCGCTCCCGCTAATCAGGGGCCCTGGCAAGGGCCTTCGAAGCGATGCTCGCATCTACCCCGCGAGCCGTTTCGTGTCTGTACCGCCCACAAGGTGTGTTTGACGAGGTTGCCGACTGGAACGAAGTTGTCCCGAGGGACGGAAGCGTATTTAGGTAAACCCGGCATCACACTGAAGTTCGTATAGAGGCCCACGACGCCCGAATGCGCCCGCCAGTCCGCCCTTACCTGCTCACTTCCCCTCGAGCCCATCGTTCATCCTGTCGCCAATCCCGCCAAATACCCCTTGACCGCCTAAGCTTCTGGTCAGCGAGCTGCCTCATGCGCCCCTTTGAAATTGCGTGTTCGGCTGGAGCAGGAATTTTCCACCCAAGACCTATGCGACGAGGTTTATCTCCATGGCACTGACACGCGAACAGCAAATTGCAGCCCTCGAAAAAGACTGGGCTGAAAACCCACGCTGGAAAGGCGTGACACGCGCTTACTCCGCTGCTGACGTCGTCCGCCTGCGTGGCTCGGTTCAACCTGAGCACACCTTTGCAAAATTGGGCGCCGAGAAGCTTTGGAACCTGGTTACCCAGGGCGCCAAGCCGTCCTTCCGTCCTGAGAAAGATTTCGTCAACTGCATGGGCGCCCTGACCGGCGGCCAGGCTGTACAACAAGTCAAAGCCGGTATCCAGGCGATCTACCTGTCGGGCTGGCAAGTCGCGGCGGACAACAACTCCGCCGAATCGATGTACCCGGACCAGTCGCTGTACCCGGTGGATTCGGTTCCAACCGTGGTCAAGCGCATCAACAACTCGTTCCGTCGTGCTGACCAGATCCAGTGGAAAGCCGGTAAAGGCCCGGGCGACGAAGGCTACATCGACTACTTCGCTCCAATCGTGGCAGACGCTGAAGCCGGTTTCGGCGGCGTACTGAACGCTTACGAGCTGATGAAGAGCATGATCGAAGCAGGCGCCGCCGGCGTTCACTTCGAAGACCAACTGGCTTCCGTGAAAAAATGCGGCCACATGGGTGGCAAGGTACTGGTTCCTACCCAGGAAGCTGTGCAGAAGCTGACCGCCGCTCGTCTGGCAGCTGACGTTGCCGGCACGCCGACCATCATCCTGGCTCGTACCGACGCCAACGCGGCTGACCTGCTGACGTCCGATTGCGACCCGTACGACCAGCCATTCGTGACTGGCGAACGTACTCAGGAAGGTTTCTACAAAGTGCGCGCCGGTCTCGACCAGGCGATCGCTCGCGGCCTGGCTTACGCGCCGTACGCCGACCTGATCTGGTGTGAAACCGCCAAGCCGGATCTGGACGAGGCTCGTCGCTTCGCTGAAGCGATCAAAAAGGAATACCCGGACCAACTGCTGTCGTACAACTGCTCGCCTTCCTTCAACTGGAAGAAAAACCTGGACGACGCGACCATCGCCAAGTTCCAGCGCGAATTGTCCGCCATGGGTTACAAGCACCAGTTCATCACCCTGGCCGGCATTCACAACATGTGGCACAGCATGTTCAACCTGGCGCACGACTACGCCCGCAACGACATGACTGCCTACGTGAAACTGCAAGAGCAGGAATTCGCTGACGCCGCCAAGGGTTACACCTTCGTGGCTCACCAGCAGGAAGTGGGCACCGGCTACTTCGACGACATGACCACCGTGATCCAGGGTGGCTCGTCTTCGGTTACCGCGCTGACCGGTTCGACTGAAGAAGAACAGTTCCACTGATCTGACTCACCGAAACAAACGGCCGTTGCGGACCGAATAAAAGCTAACCGCAACGCCGCACATCTGACGCCCCGACTGGTTCGGGGCGTTTTTTTGCCTGTGATTTTTCACCGGCCCTGCAAAACCCTGCAGGAGTCCGGACAAAAAACCTTGATCCAGAGCATTCTCACGATCAGGAAAACACGGTAAAACGACCCTGCCCGCTACTTGCAGTAACGCGCATATAAGACAACTTTCCGGCCACCCACCCGTTAAACACTTTAAAAATCAAGCCAAACAATATTGATTATCATTTATCTGCAACTATGTTCGTTACATTCCCTACAAAACAATATTGATGAAAACCCTGCTAATGCCCGCAACGCATGGGCTGCGTGGGTTAGGAGGCTTGCTATGTCCTTATTCCGCTAAATAATTTCGCTATCTGAATTTTACTTGCACGGTGTTGTGCCATAAAATCAGCGGGATTGATTGCTGCGACATATCGTCACTGCTTTGTTTCTTTTCAAGCTCAGAGACCTTTGCTCTCTGTTAAGGATTACCAGCATGCCCGAAGCGACAGGACTCATGGCCCACAACTGGGGCTTTGCCATTTTCCTTCTGGGCGTTGTCGGCCTGTGCGCCTTCATGCTCGGCGTCTCCAGCCTCCTCGGGTCAAAAGCCTGGGGCCGCAGCAAAAACGAACCGTTCGAGTCCGGCATGCTACCTACAGGTGGCGCCCGCTTGCGGCTCTCAGCCAAATTCTATCTGGTCGCGATGCTCTTCGTGATCTTCGATATCGAAGCCCTCTTTCTCTTTGCCTGGTCTGTGTCCGTCCGCGAAAGCGGCTGGACCGGATTCGTCGAAGCTCTCGTTTTCATAGCAATTCTGTTGGCAGGTCTTGTCTACCTGTTCCGAGTGGGCGCCCTTGACTGGGCTCCGGAAGCTCGTCGCAAGCGGCAGGCGAAGCTGAAACAATGAGGCTTTGGCAATGCAATACAATCTCACCAGGATCGACCCCGATGCTCCTAACGAGCAGTATCCGATTGGCGAACGGGAAACCGTTTCCGATCCGTTAGAAGATCAAGTCCACAAAAACATCTTCATGGGCAAGCTCGAAGACGTGCTTAACGGCACGATCAACTGGGGGCGCAAGAACTCCCTGTGGCCGTATAACTTCGGTCTTTCGTGCTGCTACGTGGAAATGACCACCGCCTTCACGGCGCCCCACGACATCGCGCGCTTTGGCGCCGAGGTTATCCGGGCATCGCCGCGCCAGGCGGATTTCATGGTTATCGCCGGTACCTGCTTCATCAAGATGGCGCCGATCATCCAGCGTCTCTACGAGCAAATGCTCGAACCTAAATGGGTAATTTCCATGGGTTCGTGCGCCAACTCCGGTGGCATGTACGACATCTACTCTGTCGTTCAAGGGGTGGACAAGTTCCTGCCCGTGGACGTCTACGTGCCTGGCTGCCCGCCCCGTCCTGAAGCTTTTCTGCAAGGCTTGATGCTCTTGCAGGAGTCGATTGGACAGGAGCGTCGTCCGCTTTCCTGGGTCGTTGGTGATCAAGGCGTTTACCGCGCCGAGATGCCTTCCGAGAAGGAAAAGCGCCGCGAACAGCGAATCGCAGTCACCAACCTGCGCAGCCCCGACGAAGTCTGATCCAGATCTGCTTCTTTAATAGAACGAGACACTGGCTTCATTCTTTACGTTGACCGAAAGCGATAAATAACCATGACTACAGGCAGTGCTCTGTACATCCCGCCTTACAAGGCAGACGACCAGGATGTGGTCGTCGAACTGAACAACCGTTTTGGCCCCGAGGCATTCACCGCCCAGCCTACCCGCACCGGCATGCCGGTGCTTTGGGTTGCCCGCGCCAGACTCGTCGAAGTCCTGACCTTCCTGCGCAACCTGCCCAAGCCGTACGTCATGCTCTATGACCTGCACGGCGTGGACGAGCGTCTGCGTACCAAGCGTCAAGGGCTGCCAAGCGGCGCCGACTTCACTGTGTTCTATCACCTGATGTCGATCGAACGTAACAGTGACGTGATGATCAAGGTCGCCTTGTCCGAGAGCGACCTCAGCGTACCGACCGTCACCGGCATCTGGCCGAACGCCAACTGGTACGAACGTGAAGTCTGGGACATGTACGGCATCGACTTCAAAGGTCACCCGCACCTGACCCGCATCATGATGCCGCCGACCTGGGAAGGTCACCCGCTGCGCAAGGACTTCCCGGCCCGTGCCACCGAGTTCGACCCGTTCAGCCTGACCCTGGCCAAGCAACAGCTTGAGGAAGAGGCCGCGCGCTTCAAGCCTGAAGACTGGGGCATGAAGCGTTCCGGTGCGAACGAGGACTACATGTTCCTCAACCTCGGCCCGAACCACCCTTCTGCCCACGGTGCGTTCCGCATCATCCTGCAGCTGGACGGCGAAGAGATCGTCGACTGCGTGCCGGACGTCGGTTACCACCACCGTGGCGCCGAGAAGATGGCCGAGCGCCAGTCCTGGCACAGCTTCATCCCGTACACCGACCGTATCGACTACCTCGGCGGCGTGATGAACAACCTGCCGTATGTGCTCTCGGTCGAGAAGCTCGCCGGTATCAAGGTGCCCGAGAAGGTCGACGTCATCCGCATCATGATGGCCGAGTTCTTCCGGATCACCAGCCACCTGCTGTTCCTGGGGACTTACATCCAGGACGTCGGCGCCATGACCCCGGTATTCTTCACCTTCACCGACCGTCAGAAGGCGTACACGGTGATCGAAGCCATCACCGGTTTCCGTCTGCACCCGGCCTGGTATCGCATCGGCGGCGTCGCCCACGACCTACCGCGCGGCTGGGAAAAACTGGTGAAGGATTTCGTCGAGTGGATGCCAAAGCGTCTGGACGAATACCAGAAAGCCGCGCTGGACAACAGCATCCTCAAAGGCCGGACCATCGGCGTCGCCGCCTACAACACCAAAGAGGCCTTCGAATGGGGCGTCACCGGTGCAGGCCTGCGTTCGACCGGTTGCGACTTCGACCTGCGTAAAGCCCGCCCGTACTCCGGGTACGAGAACTTCGAATTCGAAGTGCCGCTGGCCGCCAATGGCGATGCCTACGATCGTTGCATCGTGCGTGTCGAAGAAATGCGCCAGAGCATCAAGATCATCGAGCAGTGCATGCGCAACATGCCGGAAGGCCCGTACAAGGCGGATCACCCGCTGACTACCCCGCCGCCGAAAGAACGCACGCTGCAACACATCGAGACCCTGATCACGCACTTCCTGCAAGTTTCGTGGGGCCCGGTCATGCCGGCCAACGAATCCTTCCAGATGATCGAAGCGACCAAGGGCATCAACAGTTATTACCTGACGAGCGATGGCGGCACCATGAGCTACCGCACCCGGATTCGCACCCCAAGCTTCCCGCATCTGCAGCAGATCCCTTCGGTGATCAAAGGCAGCATGGTCGCGGACTTGATCGCGTACCTGGGTAGTATCGATTTCGTTATGGCCGACGTGGACCGCTAAGCATGAACAGCACGCTTATCCAGACAGACCGTTTCACCTTGAGTGAAACCGAGCGCTCGGCCATCGAGCACGAGTTGCATCACTACGAAGACCCGCGCGCGGCGTCGATCGAAGCCCTGAAGATCGTCCAGAAGGAACGTGGCTGGGTGCCTGATGGCGCGCTCTACGCCATTGGCGAGATCCTCGGCATCCCGGCGAGCGACGTTGAAGGCGTGGCCACTTTCTATAGCCAGATCTTCCGTCAGCCGGTTGGCCGTCACATCATTCGCGTCTGCGACAGCATGGTCTGCTACATCGGCGGCCACGAGTCCGTGGTCAGCGAAATCCAGAGCAATCTGGGTATCGGCCTGGGTCAGACCACCGCCGACGGTCGCTTCACCTTGCTGCCGGTCTGCTGCCTCGGCAACTGCGACAAGGCCCCGGCGTTGATGATCGACGACGACACTTTCGGTGATGTGCAGCCTGCCGGCGTTGCCAAATTGCTCGAGGGCTACGTATGACCCTGACTTCCTTCGGTCCTGCCAACCGCATCAAGCGTTCGGCCGAGACTCACCCGCTGACCTGGCGTCTGCGTGACGACGGCGAAGCCGTATGGCTCGACGAGTACCAGGCCAAGAACGGTTACGCCGCTGCACGCAAGGCCTTCGCCGACATGGCTCAGGACGACATCGTCCAGACCGTGAAAGACGCCGGCCTCAAGGGTCGCGGCGGTGCAGGCTTCCCCACGGGCGTTAAGTGGGGCCTGATGCCAAAAGACGAATCCATCAACATCCGCTACCTGCTGTGCAACGCGGATGAAATGGAGCCGAACACCTGGAAAGACCGCATGCTGATGGAGCAACTGCCCCATCTGCTGATCGAAGGCATGCTGATCAGTGCCCGCGCGCTGAAAACCTACCGTGGCTACATCTTCCTGCGTGGCGAATACACCACCGCCGCCAAGCACCTCAACCGTGCCGTGGAAGAAGCCAAGGCAGCCGGCCTGCTGGGCAAGAACATCCTGGGCAGCGGCTTCGATTTCGAGCTGTTCGTCCACACCGGCGCCGGGCGTTACATCTGCGGTGAAGAAACCGCACTGATCAACTCCCTTGAAGGCCGCCGCGCCAACCCGCGCTCCAAGCCGCCCTTCCCTGCCGCCGTTGGCGTGTGGGGCAAGCCGACGTGCGTGAACAACGTTGAAACCCTGTGCAACGTCCCGGCGATCATTGCCGACGGCGTGGACTGGTACAAATCGTTGGCCCGCGAAGGCAGTGAAGACATGGGCACCAAGCTCATGGGCTTCTCCGGCAAGGTCAAGAACCCTGGCCTGTGGGAATTGCCGTTCGGCGTCACCGGTCGTGAGTTGTTTGAAGACTACGCCGGCGGCATGCGCGACGGTTACAAGCTCAAGTGCTGGCAGCCAGGCGGCGCCGGTACCGGTTTCCTGTTGCCGGAACACCTTGACGCACAAATGTACGCCGGCGGCATCGCCAAGGTGGGCACCCGCATGGGTACCGGCCTGGCCATGGCGGTGGACGACAGCGTCAACATGGTTTCCCTGCTGCGCAACATGGAAGAGTTCTTCTCCCGTGAGTCGTGCGGTTTCTGCACCCCGTGCCGTGACGGTTTGCCGTGGAGCGTCAAGCTGCTGCGTGCGATCGAGAACGGCGAAGGGCAAGCCGGCGATATCGAGACCCTGTTGGGTCTGGTCGGCTTCCTCGGCCCGGGCAAGACCTTCTGTGCTCACGCACCGGGCGCCGTGGAGCCGTTGGGCAGCGCAATCAAATACTTCCGCCATGAGTTCGAAGCCGGCATCGCGCCTACCAGCGCCGTCGTCCCGCCTCTGGCCAGGCCGATCGTAGTCGGCGCGTAAACGCTTAAAAAAGCGAAGGGTCCGTGCCCTTCGCTTTGTCGTGTGATGACGCCGCAAGCGGCTGAGTTGATTCATGCGAATAACAAGATTCCATTAGCCACGCCCGCTGACACCGGGCCAACGAAGAACTTTGAACCATGGCCACTATCCACGTAGACGGCAAAGAGCTCGAAGTCGATGGGGCAGACAACCTGTTACAGGCGTGTCTGTCGCTAGGCCTCGATATCCCTTATTTCTGCTGGCACCCAGCCCTAGGCAGCGTTGGCGCTTGCCGCCAGTGTGCGGTCAAGCAGTACACCGACGAGAACGACAAGCGTGGTCGGATCGTCATGTCCTGCATGACGCCCGCCACCGACGGCAGCTGGATCTCCATTGACGACGAAGAAGCGAAAGTATTCCGCGCCAGCGTCGTTGAATGGCTGATGACCAACCACCCTCACGACTGCCCGGTCTGTGAGGAAGGCGGCCACTGCCACCTGCAAGACATGACGGTGATGACCGGCCACAACGAGCGCCGTTATCGCTTCACCAAGCGTACTCACCAGAACCAGCAACTGGGCCCGTTCATTTCCCACGAGATGAACCGCTGCATCGCTTGCTACCGCTGCGTGCGCTTCTACAAGGACTACGCCGGCGGCACCGACCTCGGTGTGTTCGGCGCCCACGACAACGTGTACTTCGGTCGCGTTGAAGACGGCACCCTGGAAAGCGAGTTCTCCGGCAACCTCACCGAGGTCTGCCCGACCGGTGTGTTCACCGACAAGACTCACTCCGAGCGCTACAACCGCAAGTGGGACATGCAGTTCTCGCCGAGCATCTGCCATGGCTGCTCCAGCGGTTGCAACATTTCCCCGGGCGAGCGTTACGGTGAACTGCGTCGTATCGAAAACCGCTTCAACGGTTCGGTCAACCAGTACTTCCTGTGCGACCGTGGCCGTTTCGGCTATGGCTACGTCAACCGCGAAGACCGCCCGCGTCAGCCTCTGCTGGCCAACGGCACCAAGCTGAGCCTCGACGAAGCGCTGGATAAAGCCGCTGACCTGCTGCGCGGTCGCAACATCGTCGGTATCGGTTCGCCCCGCGCCAGCCTCGAAAGCAACCACGCGTTGCGCGAGCTGGTCGGCGCCGAGCACTTCTACTCCGGTATCGAAGCCTCCGAGCTGGAACGCATTCGCCTGGTCATGCAGGTGCTGAAAGACAGCCCGCTGCCGATCCCGAACATGCGCGACATCGAAGACCACGATGCGATTTTCGTCCTCGGTGAAGACCTGACCCAGACCGCAGCCCGTATGGCGCTGTCCCTGCGTCAATCGGTCAAGGGCAAGGCCGAAGACATGGCCGACGCCATGCGCGTTCAGCCTTGGCTCGACGCTGCGGTGAAGAACATCGGTCAGCACGAACTGAACCCGCTATTCATCGCCAGCCTGGCTGAAACCAAGCTCGACGACATCGCCGAAGAATGCGTTCACGCCGCTCCGGACGACCTGGCCCGCATCGGTTTCGCCGTGGCTCACGCCCTCGATGCCAGCGCTCCGGCGGTTGAAGGCCTGGACTCTGAAGCCCTCGACCTGGCCAAGCGCATTGCCGACGCCCTGCTCGCGGCCAAGCGTCCGCTGATCATCGCCGGCACCTCGCTGGGTTCCAAGGCGCTGATCGAAGCCGCCGCGAACATCGCCAAAGCCTTGAAGCTGCGCGAGAAGAACGGCTCCATCAGCCTGATCGTGCCTGAGGCCAACAGCCTCGGCCTGGCCATGCTCGGTGGCGACTCGGTCGACGACGCGCTGCAGGCAGTGATCGATGGCAAGGCCGACGCCATCGTCGTGCTGGAAAACGATCTGTACACCCGTACCGACAAAGCCAAGGTTGATGCCGCACTGACCGCTGCGAAAGTGGTAATCGTCGCGGACCATCAGAAGACCGCCACCAGCGATCGCGCGCACCTGGTGCTGCCAGCCGCCAGCTTCGCTGAAGGCGACGGTACGCTGGTCAGCCAGGAAGGTCGCGCCCAGCGCTTCTTCCAGGTCTTCGACCCGAAATACATGGACGCGAGCATCCTGGTTCACGAAGGCTGGCGCTGGCTGCATGCCCTGCGCGCCACCCTGCTGAACCAGCCGATCGACTGGACCCAGCTGGACCACGTCACCGCTGCCGTCGCTTCGAGCACGCCGCAACTGGCGCGTATCGTTGATGCCGCACCGTCCGCCGCGTTCCGCATCAAGGGCATGAAACTGGCCCGCGAACCGCTGCGTTACTCGGGTCGTACGGCCATGCGCGCAGACATCAGCGTGCACGAACCGCGTACCCCGCAAGACAACGACACCGCGTTCAACTTCTCGATGGAAGGTTACTCGGGCTCGGCCGAACCGCGTCAGCAAGTGCCATTTGCCTGGTCTCCGGGCTGGAACTCGCCGCAAGCCTGGAACAAGTTCCAGGACGAAGTCGGTGGCCACATCCGCGCTGGCGACCCGGGCACCCGCCTGATCGAAAGCAGCGGTGACTCGCTGAACTGGTTTGCCGCTGTCCCGCGCGCATTCAACCCGGCGCCGGGCACCTGGCAGGTCGTGCCGTTCTTCCACCTGCTCGGCAGCGAAGAGAACTCTTCGAAAGCCGCACCGGTTCAGGAACGCATTCCGGCTGCCTACGTGGCACTGGCCAAGTCCGAAGCCGACCGTCTGGGTGTCAACGACGGTGCCATGCTGAGCTTGAACGTCGCTGGCCAGACCTTGTGTCTGCCACTGCGCATCAACGAAGAGCTGGGTGCCGGTCTGGTTGCATTGCCGGCCGGTATCGCCGGCATTCCGCCCGCGATCTTTGGCAAATCCGTTGATGGTCTGCAGGAGGCAGCGCTATGACTTGGTTCACTCCTGAAGTGATCGGTGTGATCATCTCGGTCATCCAGGCCATCGTGATTCTGCTCGCCGTAGTGGTCTGCGGCGCGCTGTTGAGCTGGGTCGAGCGTCGTTTGCTCGCCCTCTGGCAGGACCGTTACGGTCCGAACCGCGTCGGCCCGTTCGGCGCGTTCCAGATCGCAGCGGACATGATCAAGATGTTCTTCAAGGAAGACTGGACGCCACCGTTCGCCGACAAGATGATCTTCACCCTGGCACCGGTCGTGGCCATGAGCGCCCTGCTGATTGCCTTCGCGATCATCCCGATCACCCCGACCTGGGGTGTGGCGGACCTGAACATCGGCATCCTGTTCTTCTTCGCCATGGCCGGTCTGTCGGTCTACGCGGTGCTGTTCGCCGGCTGGTCGAGCAACAACAAGTTCGCCCTGCTGGGCAGCTTGCGGGCTTCGGCGCAAACCGTGTCGTACGAAGTGTTCATGGGCCTGTCGCTGATGGGCATCGTGATCCAGGTCGGCTCGTTCAACATGCGCGACATCGTTGATTATCAAGCCCAGAACCTGTGGTTCATCATTCCGCAGATCTTCGGTTTCCTGACCTTCTTCATCGCCGGCGTCGCCGTGACTCACCGTCACCCGTTCGACCAGCCGGAAGCGGAGCAGGAACTGGCCGACGGTTACCACATTGAATACGCCGGGATGAAATGGGGCATGTTCTTCGTCGGCGAGTACATCGGTATCGTGCTGATTTCGGCGCTGCTGGTGACCTTGTTCTTCGGTGGCTGGCACGGTCCGTTCGGCATTCTGCCGCAGATCCCGTTCATCTGGTTCGCGCTGAAAACCGCGTTCTTCATCATGATCTTCATCCTGCTGCGCGCCTCGATTCCGCGCCCACGGTATGACCAAGTGATGGATTTCAGCTGGAAGTTCTGCCTGCCGCTGACCCTCGTCAACATGCTGGTGACCGCTGCGATCGTGTTGCTCAACACGCCCGCCGTCGCGGCTCAGTGAGGATAGAGAATCATGAAGTACATATTTGACATCGTGCATGGCTTCTTCACCCAGCTTCGCAGCCTGGTGATGATCTTCGGCCATGCCTTCCGCAAGCGCGACACGCTGCAGTACCCGGAAGAAGCCGTGTACCTGCCGCCGCGCTACCGTGGCCGTATCGTCCTGACCCGCGACCCCGATGGTGAAGAGCGTTGTGTAGCCTGCAACCTGTGCGCCGTGGCGTGCCCGGTCGGCTGCATCTCGCTGCAGAAAGCTGAAACCGAAGACGGTCGCTGGTACCCGGACTTCTTCCGCATCAACTTCTCGCGCTGCATTTTCTGCGGCCTCTGCGAGGAAGCCTGCCCGACCACCGCGATCCAGCTGACACCGGATTTCGAGATGGCCGAGTTCAAACGTCAGGACCTGGTTTACGAGAAAGAAGATCTGCTGATCTCCGGCCCCGGCAAAAACCCTGATTACAACTTCTATCGTGTTGCAGGTATGGCGATTGCCGGGAAGCCGAAAGGCTCCGCGCAGAATGAAGCCCAGCCGATCAACGTGAAGAGCTTGCTGCCTTAAGGAAGAAAGATGGAATTCGCTTTCTATTTCGCATCGGGTATCGCTGTGGTGTCCACGCTTCGCGTGATCACCCACACCAACCCTGTGCACGCCCTGCTCTACCTGATCATTTCGCTGATCGCCGTGGCCATGACGTTTTTCGCCCTCGGCGCACCGTTTGCCGGTGTTCTGGAAGTGATTGCCTACGCTGGCGCCATCATGGTGCTGTTCGTGTTCGTGGTGATGATGCTGAACCTGGGCCCGGCCTCGGTTCAGCAAGAGCGCGTCTGGCTCAAGCCCGGCATCTGGCTCGGCCCGGTGATTCTCGGCACCCTGCTGCTGGTTGAACTGCTGTACGTGCTGTTCTCCCATCAGAGCGGCCAGGCCATCGGCCACACCACCGTAGACGCCAAGGCCGTGGGCATCAGCCTGTTCGGTCCTTATCTGCTGGTGGTCGAACTCGCCTCGATGCTGCTGCTCGCCGCAGCCGTCACGGCGTTCCACTTGGGCCGCAACGAAGCCAAGGAGCAATGACGATGCCTGCTATCCCTATGGAGCATGGTCTGGCGGTCGCCGGCATCCTGTTCTGCCTCGGTCTGGTTGGCCTGATGGTCCGCCGCAACATTTTGTTTGTGTTGATGAGTCTTGAAGTGATGATGAATGCCTCTGCACTGGCCTTCATCGTTGCCGGTAGCCGCTGGGCGCAGCCGGATGGACAGATCATGTTCATCCTGGTGATCAGCCTGGCAGCCGCCGAGGCCAGTATTGGCCTGGCGATTCTGCTGCAGCTGTATCGCCGCTTCCACACTCTCGATATCGACGCTGCCAGCGAGATGCGCGGATGAATCTTCTCTATCTGACTTTCGTATTCCCTCTCATAGGTTTCCTGCTGCTGTCGTTCTCCCGTGGACGCCTCTCGGAAAACCTGTCTGCCCTGATCGGCGTCGGTTCCATCGGCTTGTCCGCCATCGTCACGGCCTACGTGATCTGGCAATTCAATGTCGCGCCACCTGAAGGCGGTCACTACACCCTGGTGTTGTGGCAGTGGATGGCGGTGGAAGGCTTCACGCCGAACTTCGCGCTGTACCTGGACGGCCTGTCCGTGACCATGCTCGGTGTGGTCGTCGGCGTCGGCTTCCTGATCCACCTGTTCGCGTCCTGGTACATGCGCGGTGAAGCCGGTTACTCGCGCTTCTTCGCCTACACCAACCTGTTTATCGCCAGCATGCTGTTCCTGGTGCTGGGCGATAACCTGTTGTTCCTGTACTTCGGCTGGGAAGGCGTGGGCTTGTGCTCGTACCTGTTGATCGGTTTCTACTACAGCAACCGCAACAACGGTAACGCCGCACTCAAAGCCTTTATCGTGACCCGCATCGGCGACGTGTTCATGGCCATCGGCCTGTTCATCCTGTTCGCGCAACTGGGCACGCTGAACGTCCAGGAACTGCTGGTGCTGGCACCGCAGAAATTCCAGGCCGGCGACTTCTGGATGGTCATGGCCACCCTGATGCTGCTGGGCGGCGCTGTCGGTAAATCCGCGCAACTGCCGCTGCAAACCTGGCTGGCGGATGCGATGGCCGGTCCTACCCCGGTTTCGGCACTGATCCACGCCGCGACCATGGTGACCGCCGGTGTCTACCTGATCGCCCGTACCCACGGTCTGTTCACCCTGGCGCCGGAGATCCTGCACCTGGTCGGCATCGTCGGCGGCGTGACCCTGGTCCTCGCCGGTTTTGCCGCACTGGTCCAGACCGACATCAAACGTATCCTCGCCTACTCGACCATGAGCCAGATCGGCTACATGTTCCTGGCGCTGGGCGTCGGTGCCTGGGATGGCGCGATCTTCCACCTGATGACCCACGCGTTCTTCAAGGCCCTGCTGTTCCTTGCCTCCGGTGCGGTGATCGTTGCCTGCCACCACGAGCAGAACATCTTCAAGATGGGCGGCCTGTGGAAGAAACTGCCACTGGCCTACGCCAGCTTCATCGTCGGCGGCGCGGCCCTCGCGGCGTTGCCACTGGTGACCGCAGGTTTCTATTCCAAGGACGAAATCCTTTGGGAAGCGTTCGCCAGCGGCAACAACGGTCTGCTGTACGCCGGTCTGGTCGGTGCGTTCATGACGTCGCTGTACACCTTCCGCCTGATCTTCATCGCGTTCCACGGTGAAGCGAAGACCGAAGCGCACGCCGGCCACGGCATTGCTCACTGGCTGCCACTGTCGGTGCTGATCGTATTGTCCACCGCCATTGGCGCGATGATCGTTCCGCCGCTGCACGGTGTACTGCCGCAAAGCGTCGGCCACGCCGGCGGCGAAGCCAAGCACAGTCTGGAAATCGCTTCGGGCGCCATTGCCCTGGCCGGTATCCTGCTGGCCGCGCTGCTGTTCCTCGGCAAGCGTCGTTTCGTTACTGCAATCGCCAACAGCGGCATCGGCCGCTTCCTTTCGGCCTGGTGGTTCGCTGCCTGGGGCTTCGACTGGATCTACGACAAACTGTTCGTCAAGCCATACCTTGCGATCAGCCACGTACTGCGCAAAGACCCGCTCGACCAGACCATCGGTCTGATCCCGCGTATGGCCAAAGGCGGTCACACCGCCCTGAGCCGTACCGAAACCGGTCAACTGCGTTGGTACGCGGCCTCGATGGCAGCCGGCTCCGTGCTGGTCATCGGCGCCATCGTGCTGGTAGCGGTCTGAATATGAACCTTGCGAACTTGCGAAAGGAATTGAGCCCGTCATGATTCTGCCTTGGCTAATCCTGATCCCCTTTATCGGCGGCCTGCTGTGCTGGATGGGTGAGCGCTTCGGCGCTACCCTCCCCCGCTGGATTGCGCTGATCACCATGTCCCTGTTGCTCTCCCTCGGCCTCTGGCTGTGGGCCACCGGTGACTATTCATTTGCACCAAAGCCCGGCGCCGATCCGACCTGGGCGCTTGAGTTCAAGCACATCTGGATCGAACGCTTCGGCATCAGCGTGCACCTGGCCCTCGACGGCCTGTCGCTGCTGATGATCATGCTGACCGGTCTGCTGGGCGTACTCTCGGTCCTCTGCTCGTGGAAAGAAATCCAACGTCACGTTGGCTTCTTCCACCTGAACCTGATGTGGATCCTGGGCGGTGTCGTTGGCGTGTTCCTCGCCCTCGACCTGTTCATGTTCTTCTTCTTCTGGGAAATGATGCTGGTGCCGATGTACTTCCTCATCGCGCTCTGGGGTCACAGTTCTTCGGACGGCAAGAAAACCCGGATCTACGCGGCGACCAAGTTCTTCATCTTCACTCAGGCTTCCGGCCTGATCATGCTGGTGGCGATCCTCGGTCTGGTTCTGGTCAACTTCAACGACACCGGCGTGATTACGTTCAACTACGCCGACCTGTTGAAAACCAAGATGTCGCTGACCACCGAGTACATCCTGATGCTCGGCTTCTTCATCGCCTTCGCGGTGAAGCTGCCTGTGGTGCCGTTCCACTCCTGGTTGCCTGACGCTCACGCCCAGGCGCCAACCGCGGGTTCGGTTGACCTCGCCGGTATCTTGCTGAAAACCGCTGCCTACGGTCTGCTGCGTTTCGCCCTGCCGCTGTTCCCGAATGCCTCGGCCGAGTTCGCGCCGATCGCCATGACCCTCGGTCTGATCGGGATCTTCTACGGCGCGTTCCTGGCTTTCGCACAAACCGACATCAAGCGTCTGATCGCCTTCTCATCCGTTTCCCACATGGGCTTCGTACTGATCGGCATCTACTCCGGCAGCCAACTGGCGTTGCAGGGCGCGGTGATGCAGATGCTGGCGCACGGTCTGTCGGCCGCGGCACTGTTTATCCTGAGTGGTCAGCTGTACGAACGCACCCACACCCGCGACATGCGTGAAATGGGTGGCCTGTGGTCGAAGATCGCTTACCTGCCGGCCCTCAGCCTGTTCTTTGCAGCGGCGTCGCTGGGCTTGCCGGGTACCGGTAACTTCGTCGGCGAGTTCCTGATCCTGATCGGCACCTTCCCGGCTGCGCCTGTGGTCACCATCATCGCGACGTCGGGCCTGGTGTTCGGTTCGGTCTACTCGCTGATCATGATCCACCGTGCGTACTTCGGTCCGGCCAAATCGGACGCGGTACTGCATGGCATGGACGGTCGCGAAATGATCATGGTGGTCGGGCTTGCGGCGCTGCTGATCTACATCGGCGTGTACCCGCAACCGTTCCTCGATACCTCTGCTGCGACGATGCATGGCGTGCAGCAATGGCTCGGCACCGCCTTCACTCAACTCGCTTCGGCCCGGTAAGAGCGCTATGGAATTCACGACTCAACACTTTATCGCGCTAGCGCCGTTGTTGATCACCAGCGCCACGATCATCGTGGTGATGCTGGCGATCGCCTGGCGCCGCAACCACTCGCAGACCTTCCTGATTTCCGTGGCGGGTCTGAACCTGGCGCTGCTGTCGATCCTGCCAGCCCTGAAAGTCGCGCCACTGGCTGTGACTCCACTGCTGCAGATCGATAACTTCGCCTGCCTGTACATGGCGCTGATCCTGGTCGCCACCCTCGCCTGTGTGACCCTCGCCCACGCCTACCTCGGCGATGGCGGTTCGGGTTACCCGGGCAACCGCGAAGAACTGTACCTGCTGATCCTGATGGCCGCCGCCGGTGGCCTGGTTCTGGTCAGCGCGCAACACCTGGCCGGGTTGTTCATCGGTCTGGAACTGTTGTCGGTGCCGGTCTACGGTCTGGTGGCTTATGCCTTCTTCAACAAGCGTTCGCTGGAAGCCGGTATCAAGTACATGGTGTTGTCGGCCGCCGGCTCCGCGTTCCTGTTGTTCGGTATGGCCCTGCTCTACGCCGATTCCGGCAGCCTGAGCTTCGTCGGTATCGGCCAGGCCCTCGCGGCCACCGGCCTGCCAAGCTCGCTGGCGCAACTGGGCCTGGGCATGATGCTGATCGGCCTGGCGTTCAAACTGTCGCTGGTACCGTTCCACCTCTGGACCCCGGACGTTTACGAAGGTGCTCCGGCACCGGTGGCGGCGTTCCTGGCTACCGCGTCCAAAGTCGCGGTGTTCGCGGTGATGGTGCGTCTGTTCCAGATCTCGCCAGCGGCGAGCAGCGGTGTACTCAGCGACGTGCTGACCATCATCGCCATTGCCTCGATCCTGTTCGGTAACCTGCTGGCCCTGACCCAGAGCAACCTCAAGCGTCTGCTGGGTTACTCGTCCATCGCCCACTTCGGTTACCTGCTGATCGCCCTGGTGGCGAGCAAGGGTCTGGCCGTGGAAGCCATCGGCGTGTACCTGGTCACCTACGTGATCACCAGCCTCGGTGCGTTCGGCGTGATCACTCTGATGTCCTCGCCCTACAACGGCCGTGACGCCGATGCCCTGTACGAATACCGCGGCCTGTTCTGGCGCCGTCCGTACCTGACCGCCGTCCTCACCGTGATGATGCTGTCCCTGGCCGGTATCCCGCTGACCGCGGGCTTCATCGGCAAGTTCTACATCATCGCCACCGGTGTCGAGTCGCACCAGTGGTGGCTGGTCGGTTCCCTGGTACTGGGCAGCGCCATCGGCGTGTTCTACTACTTGCGCGTGATGGTCACCCTGTACCTGATCGAGCCAAACCTGCGTCGCCACGATGCGCAGCTGCACTGGGAACAACGTGCAGGCGGCGTGATGCTGCTGGCCATCGCCGCACTGGCGTTCTTCCTTGGTCTGTATCCGCAGCCGTTGCTGGTCCTGGTGCAACAATCGGGGTTGGCGGGTTGATCGCCTAGCGATACCCGGTAGAAAACAGAAACGGCACCTTCGGGTGCCGTTTTTGCGTTTGTGGGATTTGTTTCCGTTGCCCTGCCCTCTCCCGACAATCCCCGAAAGCTCTCGCCGTATTACCGGCCTCTTCCTACATCCAACATTGAGCAGTTGGAACGACGCATCTTTACCGCCTGCAAAAATTCTGGCTATATTTGTCCAGAATCTGAGGAGGAAGGAACCATGATCGTCGTTCCGTTAGCCGAAGCAAAAAATAACTTGTCCAAACTTGTCGACGACGCGGCAGCCGGCCAGACCATCACGATTTCCAAACATGGTCGCGCCCTTGCTCGACTGGTTCCCGTCGGGAAAACCTACGGACAGCGCATTGGAGCTATGAAGGGCAAACTTATACTTCCTCAAGACTTTGATGCTCCACTGCCCGACGAAATGCTGGATGCCTTTGAAGGAACTCACGAATGAGGGTTCTGCTTGATACCCATGTTCTGCTCTGGACCCTTAGCGATGATCCCAAGCTATCTGGTAAAGCCAGAAAGCTCATCGAAAGCGCCGCCGACATTTACATCAGTGCGGCGACCTTCTGGGAAATGGCGATCAAGGTCGGGCTTGGGAAACTTAACGTTGATCTGGATGAAATCCGCCAATACTGTCTCGAAAGCGGGTTCATCGAGTTACCGGTAACTTCGGAGCATGCCATTGCAGTAAAAGACCTGGAACATCACCATCGAGATCCATTCGATCGCCTGATTGTTGCAACGGCCCTTACTGAACCCATGAAACTCCTTACCGCTGACTCAGTTGTTGCTCAGTACACGGATATGGCTGTTTTGGTCTGATCGCTCCACTCTAATTAATGCGCTGCCTCTAATGCCCTCATCGCGAGCAGGCTGCTCGCGACAGCGGCGGAACAGGCACTAATAAAAACGGCACCTTTCGGTGCCGTTCGCCTTTCTCGGTTCTGCGGTTTACTTACGTGCGTCCGCCCACGACTTCAGCAGTTCGTTGTAGCTCACGGTTTCGCCCTTCGGCTTCTCGTTCGCCAGTTTCGGTTTCGGTGCACCCGGTTGATCGAACCAGTATTGCGCATCGCGCTCGGGGTTCATTTTCGGGGCGCAGGTGGCTTGGGCCTTGGAGCGTTCCAGACGGGACATGATTGCGTCCTGGTCCTTGGCCAGACCGTCGAGCGCCTGTTGCGGGGTTTTGTCGCCGCTGGCGGCTTCGGCGATGTGGCTCCACCACAATTGCGCCAAACGCGGATAGTCCGGCACGTTGGTCCCGGTCGGGGTCCATTGCACGCGGGCCGGGCTGCGGTAGAACTCGACCAGGCCACCAAGTTTCGGCGCCAGATCGGTCATCGCTTGGGAGTTGATGTCCGACTCGCGAATCGGTGTCAGGCCGACAATGGTTTTCTTCAGCGACACGGTTTTCGACGTCACGAACTGCGCATAGAGCCAGGCCGCCAGTTTCTGCTTCTCAGGCGTGGATTTCATGAACGTCCAGGAACCCACGTCCTGATACCCCAGCTTCATGCCCTCCTCCCAATACGGACCCCGTGGCGAAGGTGCCATGCGCCATTTCGGTGTGCCATCGGCGTTCACCACCGGCAGACCCGGTTTGGTCATGTCAGCCGTGAATGCGGTGTACCAGAAGATCTGCTGGGCAATGTTGCCTTGGGACGGCACCGGGCCGGACTCGGAGAAGGTCATGCCAGCCGCTTCCGGTGGCGCGTAGGCCTTGAGCCAGTCGACGTATTTGGTGGTTGCAAAGACCGCCGCCGGGCCATTGGTGTCGCCACCGCGCGTCACGCTGGAACCGACCGGGTGGCAATCCTCGACGCGGATACCCCATTCGTCCACCGGCAAACCGTTAGGCAATCCCTTGTCGCCGCCACCCGCCATGGAGAACCAGGCATCGGTGAAACGCCAGCCCAGTGACGGGTCTTTCTTGCCGTAGTCCATGTGCCCGTAGACCCGCTTGCCGTCGATTTCCTTGACGTCTTCGCTGAAGAACTTGGCGATGTCTTCATAGGCTGACCAGTTCACCGGCACGCCCAGTTCGTAACCGTACTTTTCCTTGAATTTGGCTTTAAGGTCCGCACGCTCGAACCAGTCGGCGCGGAACCAATAGAGGTTGGCGAACTGTTGGTCGGGCAGTTGATAGAGCTTGCCGTCGGGAGCGGTGGTGAAGGAAAGGCCGATGAAATCCTTGAGGTCCAGGGTCGGCGAAGTGAAGTTCTTGCCTTCATTGGCCATCAGGTCGGTGATCGATTCCGTCTTGCCGTAGCGGAAGTGCGTACCGATCAGGTCCGAGTCATTGACCCAGCCGTCATAGATGCTCTTGTCTGACTGCATCACGGTCTGCAGCTTTTCCACCACGTCGCCTTCTTGCAGCAGGTCGTGGGTCACCTTGATCCCGGTGATCTCGGTAAAGGCCTTGGCCAGCACCTTGGACTCATATTCGTGAGTGGTCAGGGTTTCCGAGACAACCTTGATGTCCATCCCGCGAAACGGCTCGGCGGCCTTGATGAACCACTTCAGTTCCGCGAGCTGCTGATCTGCCGTCAGGGTGGACGGCTTGAACTCACTGCCTATCCATTTCTTCGCGGCGTCTTCATAGGCATCGGCCCAGGCCGAAGCGCTCAAACCGCTGAGTGCCAGCATGGCTGCCAATGAAATGCTATGTCGCAGCTTATTGTTTTTGTCGAACATAGAGACCTCCTTATTGGGTTTCGGAGCAACATTGCCGAGCGATTCGACTAGCCCCAACGCATCACAGCCAACAGCCACACCAGGGACAACGCGGACGCTACCCAGATGCTCCAGTCGGTGACGCCGATTACCAGCAAATGCAGGTAGGCGCTGCCGAGAAGACCGATAAACAGCCGATCGCCACGGGTGGTGGCAATCGGCAAGAAACCACGCCGAAGAATGCTCGGCGAACGCAATTCCCAGGTCGTCATGCCGACCAGGATCAAGGCAATGACACAGAAAAACGTTGCCGTCGGGACGGTCCAGCTCATCCATTCCATCATCAGTTCCTCATACCCGGCCCAGGGCAAAGCCCTTGGCCACGTGGTTACGGACAAACCAGATCACCAGCATGCCCGGCAGGATGGTCAACACCCCTGCCGCCGCCAGCACACCCCAATCGATACCGGATGCCGAGACGGTGCGCGTCATGACCGCCGCAATCGGCTTGGCATTCACCGACGTCAGCGTCCGCGCCAGCAGCAACTCGACCCAGGAAAACATGAAGCAGAAAAACGCCGTCACACCGATCCCCGAGCCAATCAGCGGCACAAAAATCTTCACGAAGAACTTGGGAAAACTGTAGCCATCAATGTAGGCGGTTTCGTCGATTTCTTTCGGAACGCCAGACATGAAGCCCTCGAGAATCCACACCGCCAACGGCACGTTGAACAGGCAATGCGCCAGTGCTACCGCGATGTGCGTGTCGAACAGACCGATCGAGGAATACAGCTGGAAGAACGGCAACAGAAACACCGCCGGCGGCGCCATGCGGTTGGTCAGCAGCCAGAAGAACAGGTGCTTGTCGCCCAGGAAGCGATACCGCGAGAACGCGTACGCTGCCGGCAGCGCCACGCTCAGAGAGATCACCGTGTTCAGGCTCACGTAATACAGCGAGTTGAGGTAACCGGTGTACCAGGCAGGATCAGTGAAGATCACCTTGTAGTTGGCGAAGGTGAAATCCTGCGGAAACAGGGTCAGGCCGCTGAGGATTTCGGTGTTGCTCTTGAACGACATGTTCAGCAGCCAGTAGATCGGCACCAGCAGGAACAGGATGTAGATCAGCAGCGGAATGAGCTTTCTTTTACTCATGGCAGACCTCAGCGGTTGGCGTCAGAGTGAGTCATGGCGGTGTAGAACAGCCAGGACACCAACAGGATGATCAGGAAGTACACCAGCGAGAAAGCTGCCGCCGGGCCGAGGTCGAACTGTCCGATGGCCATCTGCGTCAGGGTCTGGCTGAGGAAGGTCGTGGCATTCCCCGGCCCGCCGCCGGTGAGCACGAACGGCTCGGTGTAGATCATGAAACTGTCCATGAACCGCAGCATCACCGCGATCAACAGCACGCTCTTGAGCTTGGGCAACTGGATGTGTCGGAACACCGCCCAGGCCGATGCCCGATCAATCCGCGCCGCCTGGTAGTACACGTCCGGAATCGCCCGCAGGCCTGAGAAACACAACAGCGCCACCAACGACGTCCAGTGCCAGACGTCCATCACCAGCACTGTGACCCAAGCGTCCATGGTGTTGGCCGCATAGTTATAGTTGATGCCCATCGCATTGAGGCTCGAACCAAGCAAACCAATGTCGGCCCGGCCGAAAATCTGCCAGATCGTTCCGACCACGTTCCACGGAATCAGCAGTGGAATCGCCAGGATGATCAGCACCAGCGACGACCAGCGGCCCTTGGTCGGCATGGTCAGGGCGATGGCGATGCCCAGCGGGATTTCGATCAGCAATACGCAGCCGGAATAGATGAACTGACGGAGCAGCGAGTCGTGCAGCCGTGGATCGAGCAGCACCTGCTTGTACCAGTCGGCACCGACGAAGTAGCGGCTGGACTGGTCGAAGATGTCCTGCACCGAATAGTTGACCACGGTCATCATCGGGATCACCGCACTGAACGCCACCAGCAAAAACACCGGCAGGACCAGCCACCAGGCCTTGTTGTTCTGCACCTTGTTCATGGCTGCACCTCCAGCAGGTAATCGTCGGCATAGACCATCAACCACTGCGCCGGGAAGCTGATGTACGCCGTGCCTTCCGGCACCGGTTTGTCTTCGGCCAGGCGCACTTTCAACGGCGCGCCGTCGAGGTTCAGGGTCATGATCTTGTAGGTGCCCAGGTCTTCAACGTGTACGACCTGTGCCTGCATCGCGTCATCAAACGGCTCGTCCCACACATGCACGAACTCCGGACGGATGCCGACTTTCAGGGTTTTCCACTCGGACTCGGCGATGCGTTGCAATTGCGCGTCAGACAAGGGCAAGTGCGTCGAGGCGAATCCGACGCCACCGGGTTGTGGCTGCACTTCGATCAGGTTCATCCCCGGGCTGCCGATGAAGTAGCCGACAAAGGTGTGGCTCGGCCGTTCGAACAATTCTCGCGGCGTACCGAATTGCACAATCTGCCCGCCGTACATCACCGCAATCTTGTCCGCGAAGGTCGAGGCTTCGAGCTGATCGTGGGTGACGTAGACCATGGTGATGTTGAACTGCTCGTGGATCTGCTTGAGCTTGCGCCGCAGCTTCCACTTCAGGTGCGGGTCGATCACCGTCAGCGGTTCATCGAACAGAATCGCCGAGACGTCATCACGCACCAATCCGCGGCCCATGGAAACTTTCTGTTTTTCGTCGGCGGTGAGGTTGCGCGCCTTCTTGCTCAGCAGCGCCTGGAGGTCGAGGACCTCGGCAATTTCCTGCACCTTGCTGTGAATTTTCGCTTCGGCCATGCCCTGATTGCGCAGTGGGAAGGCCAGGTTGTCGAACACCGTCATGGTGTCGTAAACCACGGGAAACTGAAAAACCTGGGCAATGTTGCGCTTCTCCGGGGTCAGGTCGTTGACCGCTTTACCGTCGAACAGGACATGGCCCTGGGACGGACTGAGCAACCCGGAAATGATATTGAGCAAGGTCGACTTGCCGCAGCCCGAAGGCCCGAGCAAGGCATAGGCACCGCCCTGCTCCCAGACGTGGTCCATCTCGCGGATCGCGTAATCCTCGGGACCGCTCGGCGTACGGGTGTAACTGTGGGCGAGGTTCTGCAAACGGATTTCGGCCATCAGGCAACCCTCGCGATACGGCGGCCGGGCGCCTGGACCAGTCGTCCCTGCGCATCGAACACAAACAGTTTATGGGTCGGAATATAGATGCGGATCGGCGCATCGACGTCGTATTCGTGAACCCCGGGCAAATGCAGCACCAGCAGGAAATGCTCGTTGCGCACGTGCAGGAAGGTTTCCGAACCGCTGATCTCGGCGACCTCGACGGTCACCGCCAGTTCGAGGTCATCGTCGTTGCTCGGCACCAGCGAGATATGGCTGGGGCGCACGCCGAAGCGGAACTCGCCCTCGCCCACCGGGCGCAAATCCACGTTCAACGGGAAGTGCACGAAGTTGGCGAAGCTGACTTCATTACCGGCAATCCGTCCGGGCATCAGGTTGATTGGCGGCTCGGAGAACAATTCTGCCGCCAGCACGGTTTGCGGCTGGTGATAGACCTCCGCCGCCTTGCCGCTCTGGATCACCCGGCCTTCGTGAAGAATGGTCGTGGTGCCACCGAGCGCCAGCGCTTCGTTGGGTTCGGTGGTGGCGTAGATGGCGATGGTGTGGCGCGCCTTGAACAACTCGCGCATTTCCTGACGCAGCTCTTCGCGCAGTTTGTAGTCGAGGTTGACCAGCGGCTCATCGAACAGGATCAGTTCGGCGTCCTTCACCAGCGCCCGGGCCATGGCCGTGCGCTGTTGCTGGCCACCGGAGAGTTCCAGCGGATAGCGCTGGAGAAACTTCTCGATGCGCAGCATCTTCGCCGTTTCCAGCACCTTGCTCTGGATCAGCTCGTTGGAAACGCCGCCCTGGCGCAACGGCGATGCGATGTTCTCGAACACCGTCATGGTCGGGTAATTGATGAACTGCTGATAGACCATCGACACGTTGCGCAAGCGCACCGGGCGTTGGGTGACGTCGACGCCGTTCATCAGGATGCGGCCGCTGTCGGGCTTGTCCAGACCGGCCATCAGGCGCATGAGGCTGGTTTTGCCGGACAGCGTGCGGCCGAGCAAAACGTTGAAGGAACCGGGTTCGAAACTAAGGCACGCATCGTCGATCCAGGTCTGGCCCTCGACGGTGCGGCTGACGTGCTCCAGAGTGAGTGACATGGCTCGGCCTTTTTATTATTGGAGTCAAGCGACCGGAGCTACAGAGCGACTTTCGTGCCAGAAATTGCAAGCTGTTGATCTGGCTTGAAAATCCTTCAACAAGCGAAAAAACAGGGTTCGTTGCTGAACAGAAATGAACAACCGCGACTGAACAATTGAACAGTTCAACGGTTGACAATGAACAATAGTGAACAACACTCTACGGACTGTTTACGGCCCCACAAAGTCGTGGTGTGCCAGAACCATCACGTGCGACATTCAACGTGATGTGCAAAAAAACCATAAAAACAATAAAAGCTTGCTCAGAGATCGACTGCCATGGCCGCACCCGCCTCGCCGCTCTCCCACGACGCCATCATCCAGGACTCCTGGTCCCGTTGCCGCGCGTTCGGTCTCGATCACCAAAGCGCTCCGGCATTCGACCAATTGCCGGCCGAGGGCATCGCGCAGTTGCTGGAAAGCCAGCATTCACTGGTGCAGACCACCCACCAGGAAGTCCTGCCCTACTACGAGAACATCCTGAGCAATTCCAATTGCCTGATCATGCTCGCCGACAACCAGGGCCAGGTGCTGACCTCTTGGGGCACTCAGCGCTTCATCGAGCCGAGCCTGACCCGTGGCTTCAGCGCCGGCGCCAGTTGGATGGAGCGTTGTAGCGGCACCAATGCGATCGGCACCGCGCTGGCCTGCGAGCAGGCAGTGCACATCGAGCACGATGAACATTTCCTCAAGGCCAACCGCTTCATGACCGGTTCCGCCGCGCCGATTTTCGATGCCGAACGCAAGGTGATCGCGGTGCTGGACGTGTCCAGCGACAGCTACCTGCCGCCGTCCCACACCCTCGGCATGGTCAAGATGATGAGCCAGACCGTGGAAAACCGGCTGATCCTCAACCTGTTCCATGGCCAGCATTTTCAACTGACATTCAACACCGGGTTGAACAACCTCGACAGCCAATGGGCGGGTTTGCTTATTTTCGATGAGAGCGGCCAAGTACTGTCCGCCAACCGCCGGGCCGACAATTTGCTCGGTATCAGTCTGTCGCGGGTCAGTATCGAGAGCCTGTTCAAGGTGTCGCTGCTGGAACTGCTGAATCAGCCGGACGGCTTGCCCTTCTCCCTCCAGGCCTCCGGGCGTAACCGCTTCCAGTGCCTGTTGAAACGCCCGAAACAGGCACCGATTCAGGCGCGGCTATTTTCTGAAACAAAGAGCGCCGAACCTGCCGCAAACGCGCCCGCCGCGATCAGCCTCAATACGCTGCACTTTGGCGACAGTCGCGTGGAAAAAGCCGTGCGCCAGGCCGAGCGCTTGCTGGAAAAAGACATTCCGCTGCTGATTCACGGCGAAACCGGCGTCGGCAAGGAAGTGTTCGTCAAGGCACTGCATCAGGCCAGCTCTCGCAGCAAACAGCCGTTCATTGCCGTTAACTGTGCAGCGATCCCCGCCGAACTGGTGGAATCCGAGCTGTTCGGCTACGAGAAAGGTGCGTTCACCGGCGCAAATCAGAAAGGCAGCATCGGGCTGATCCGCAAGGCTGACAAAGGCACGCTGTTCCTCGATGAGATTGGCGACATGCCGCTGCCGACGCAGGCGCGACTGTTAAGGGTTTTGCAGGAACGCTGTGTTCAACCGGTGGGCAGCAGCGAGTTGTACCCGGTGGATATCCGCATCATTTCGGCCACCAACCGCTCATTGCGCGAGCAGGTTCAGTTGGGCCGTTTTCGGGAAGATCTTTATTACCGGATCGGCGGTTTGACCCTCGAATTGCCACCGCTACGGGAACGCAGTGACAAGCAGGCACTGTTCAAGCGCTTGTGGGAGCAACACCGCGAGCCGTCGCAATGGGCCGGGTTGAGTCGAGAAGTGCTCGAACTGTTCGGCCGTCATCCGTGGCCGGGAAATCTACGTCAGGTCAGCAGCGTGATGCAGGTGGCGCTGGCCATGGCCGAAGAACAACCGGTGCGGCCGGAGCATTTGCCGGATGATTTTTTTGTCGATCTGGAGATGGAGCCGGTGGATTCGCCGGAAACCCTGGCGGTGGATTTGAATGATGCCGAGGATTTGAATCGGCAGTTGCAGGCGGCTGGGGGGAATATTTCGCATTTGGCGCGACGTCTCGGAGTCAGCCGCAACACCTTATACAAGCGGTTGCGCCAGGCTGAATGACCAGCCGCCCACACTGTTTGTGTTCGACTGGAGACCATCGCGAGCAGGCTCGCTCCCACAGGGAATCTGTGCCGCGCACAGCACTCAAACATAGCTAAGATCCAATGTGGGAGCGAGCCTGCTCGCGATGACGCCAGCCTGGGCACCGCTGCACTTGCTCCGACCCAAAAACAAAAACCCGCACAAGGCGGGTTTTGTTTTGCAGCAATCACAGCAATCAGTCAGCCAGACGCCAGGTCGTGCCGCCCTTGCCATCTTCCAGCACCACGCCCATGGCGGTGAGCTGGTCGCGGATCCGGTCGGATTCAGCCCAGTCTTTAGCCGCACGAGCCGCCAGGCGCGCCGCAATCAGCGCATCAACCTCAGCCGCATCGACCCGCCCTTCAGCACCGGCCTGCAGGAAGTCATCCGCCTCCAGCTGCAACACACCCAACACACTGGCCAGTTCCTTCAAGCGCGCCGCCAGGCCCGCCGCCGCGTCGAGATCGCTCTCGCGCAAACGGTTGATCTCGCGAACCATCTCGAACAGCACCGCGCAGGCTTCCGGCGTGCCGAAGTCGTCGTTCATCACCTGGGTGAAGCGCTCGACAAAGGCTTCGCCGCCAGCCGGCGCCACGCTCGGCAGGCCTTTCAACGCATGGTAGAAACGCTCGAGTGCGCCTTTGGCGTCCTTGAGGTTGTCTTCCGAATAGTTGATAGCACTGCGGTAGTGGCTCGACACCAGCAGGTAACGCACGACTTCCGGGTGGTACTTTTCCAGCACATCGCGGATGGTGAAGAAGTTGTTCAAGGACTTGGACATCTTCTCGCCATTGATGCGAATCATGCCGCAATGCATCCACGTGTTGGCGTAGGTCTTGCCGGTCGCCGCTTCGCTCTGGGCGATTTCGTTTTCGTGGTGCGGGAATTCGAGGTCGCTGCCGCCGCCATGAATGTCGAAGGTCTCGCCCAGGCAGCAGGTCGACATCACCGAGCATTCGATGTGCCAGCCCGGACGCCCGTCGCCCCACGGTGACGGCCAGCTCGGCTCGCCCGGCTTGGCGCCTTTCCACAGCACGAAGTCCAGCGGGTCCTGCTTCGACTCGTCGACTTCGATCCGCGCGCCGATGCGCAGGTCTTCGATTTTCTTGCGCGACAGCTTGCCGTAGCCCATGAACTTGGCGACGCGGTAGTACACGTCGCCATTGCCCGGTGCGTAGGCGTAACCCTTGTCGATCAGGGTCTGGATCATGGTCTGCATGCCAGCGATGTGATCGGTGGCCCGCGGCTCCATGTCCGGCTTGAGGATATTGAGGCGCGCCTCGTCCTCATGCATCGCGGTGATCATGCGTTCGGTCAGCACGTCGAACGGTTCGCCGTTCTCCCTGGCCCGGTTGATGATCTTGTCTTCAATGTCGGTGATGTTGCGCACATACGTCAGGTTATACCCGCTGAACCGCAACCAGCGGGTCACCAGGTCGAACGCGACCATGCTGCGGCCATGGCCAATGTGGCAGTAGTCGTACACGGTCATCCCGCAGACGTACATGCGCACATTGTTGCCATCCAGCGGCTTGAAGACTTCTTTGCTCTTGGTGAGCGTGTTGTAGATCGAAAGCACGTTAGAGGTTCCTTGAATCACTGGCCCCACGAATCACGCAAGGTCACGGTACGGTTGAACACCGGATGACCGGGTTTCGAGTCCTTGATATCCGCGCAGAAGTAACCTTCGCGCTCGAACTGGAAACGGTCTTCCGGCTGTGCATTGCCCAGCGAAGGCTCAGCACGACAACCGGTCAGCACTTGCAGCGAGTCAGGGTTGATGTTGTCCAGGAAACTGGCGCTGTCTTCGGCCTTCTCAGGGTTCGGCGAGCGGAACAGGCGATCGTACAGACGCACTTCGCACTCGACGCTGGCCGCGGCCGGTACCCAGTGAACCACGCCTTTGACCTTGCGGCCTTCAGGGTTCTTGCCCAATGTTTCCGGGTCGTAGGAGCAACGCAGCTCAACGATGTTGCCGTCGGCGTCCTTGATCGCTTCGTCGGCACGGATCACGTAGCTGCCGCGCAGACGCACTTCGCCGTTCGGCTCCAGGCGCTTGTAGCCCTTTGGTGGCTCTTCCATGAAGTCATCGCGGTCGATGTAGATTTCACGGGAGAACGGAAGCTTGCGTACACCCAGTTCTTCTTTTTGCGGATGACGCGGCAGTTCGAGGTGATCGACCTTGTCTTCCGGGTAGTTGGTAATCACGACCTTCAGCGGACGCAGCACGCACATGGCGCGCGGAGCGTTCTGGTCCAGATCCTGACGAATGCTGAATTCAAGCATGCCGAAGTCGACCACGCCGTCGGAACGGTTGGTGCCGACCATGTCGCAGAAGTTGCGGATCGACGCCGGCGTGTAGCCACGGCGGCGGAAACCGGACAACGTGGACATGCGCGGATCGTCCCAACCGAAAACGTGCTTTTCATCGACCAGTTGCTTGAGCTTGCGCTTGCTGGTGATGGTGTAGTTCAGGTTCAGGCGGCTGAACTCGTACTGACGCGGTTTCGCCGGCACGGGCAGGTTCTCGAGGAACCATTCGTACAGCGGACGGTGGCTTTCGAACTCCAGGGTGCAGATCGAGTGGGTGATGCCTTCGATGGCGTCCGACTGACCGTGGGTGAAGTCGTAGTTCGGGTAGATGCACCACTTGTCGCCGGTCTGGTGGTGATGCGCGTGACGGATGCGGTACATGATCGGGTCGCGCAGGTTCATGTTCGGCGAGGCCATGTCGATCTTGGCCCGCAGTACGCGTGCGCCGTCCGGGAATTCGCCGGCGCGCATGCGGGCGAACCAGTCGAGGTTCTCTTCGACGCTGCGATCACGGAACGGGCTGTTCTTGCCCGGCTCGGTCAGGCTGCCACGGTATTCCTTGGCTTGCTCCGGGCTCAGGTCGTCGACGTAGGCTTTGCCGGCCTTGATCAGTTCAACGGCCCAATCGTGCAGCTGATCGAAATACTGCGAGGCGTAGCGCACTTCGCCGGACCATTCGAAGCCCAGCCATTTGACGTCGCTTTCGATCGCGTCGATGTACTCCTGGTCTTCCTTGGCCGGGTTGGTGTCGTCGAAACGCAGGTGGGTGACGCCGCCAAACTCCTGGGCCAGACCGAAGTTCACACAGATCGACTTGGCGTGACCGATGTGCAGGTAACCGTTGGGTTCAGGCGGGAAACGGGTGACGATCTGCGTGTGCTTACCCGAGTCCAGGTCCGCCTGGATGATCGGGCGCAGGAAATTGACCGGCACGGCAGGGCCGGTCTTGGAATTCGAGGTAGGGTCGACAGTGGGCTTGCTCATAGGATCCTTGAACGTACAAGTGCGCGGCCAGTTGGCCAAATCAAAGCGGCGGTTAAAACAAAGGGGCTTATCATAGCCGATGCCGTCAAGTCGCTGACAGTACAGGCCCGAAAACGGCTGCATTTAATCGGATGCAAATGAAAAACAGCCTCGAAATTCGCGCCCGGCACGCTAAACTGCGCACCTTGGCCGACACCGGCCGGACCGGTTGAGGGCTCAATAGCCCCGAAACCCACGAATTCCCAGAAAACGCATTACCTAAAAAGAGTCCCCGATCATGACCCAAGTCAAACTGACCACCAACCATGGCGACATCGTCCTGGAACTGAATGCCGAGAAAGCCCCGATCACCGTGGCCAACTTCATCGAGTACGTCAAAGCCGGTCACTACGAAAACACCGTTTTCCACCGCGTCATCGGTAACTTCATGATCCAGGGCGGCGGTTTCGAGCCAGGCATGAAAGAAAAGAAAGACAAGCGCCCAAGCATCCAGAACGAAGCCGACAACGGTCTGCCGAACGAGAAGTACAGCGTGGCCATGGCTCGTACCATGGAGCCGCATTCGGCGTCCGCCCAGTTTTTCATCAACGTCGCTGACAACAGCTTCCTGAACCACAGCGCCAAGACCACCCAGGGCTGGGGCTACGCGGTGTTCGCCAAAGTCGTTGCCGGCACCGATGTTGTCGACAAGATCAAAGGTGTTTCCACCACCTCCAAGGCCGGCCACCAGGACGTGCCAGCAGACGACGTGATCATCGAGAAAGCCGAGATCATCGAAGCGTGATACTGCTGATTTCAGACTTGCATCTGGAAGAGGAGCGCCCGGACATCACCCGGGCGTTTCTGGATTTGCTCGCCGGACGCGCCCGTTCGGCGAGTGCGTTGTACATCCTGGGCGACTTTTTCGAGGCGTGGATTGGCGACGATGCCATGACGCCCTTTCAGCGTTCCATCTGCCAGGCCCTGCGCGACCTCAGCGACAGCGGCACGGCCATTTTTCTGATGCACGGCAATCGCGACTTCATGCTGGGCCAGGCCTTCTGCAAACAGGCCGGCTGTACGTTGCTGAAGGACCCGAGTGTCGTGCAGTTCAACGGCGAGCCGGTGCTGTTGATGCACGGCGACAGCCTCTGTACCCGCGACGAGGCTTATATGAAGCTGCGTCGCTACCTGCGCAACCCGATTACCCTGTTCATCCTGCGCCACCTGCCCCTGCGCACTCGCCATAAACTGGCGCGCAAACTGCGCAGCGAAAGCCGGACGCAGACGCGGATGAAGGCCAATGACATCGTGGATGTCACGCCGGAAGAAGTGCCGCGGATCATGCAGGAATATGGCGTGAAGACATTGATTCATGGCCATACCCATCGCCCCGCCATCCACAAGTTGCAGATTGGCGAGCAAGCGGCCAAACGCATTGTGTTGGGGGACTGGGATCGTCAGGGCTGGGCGTTACAGGTGGATGAGCACGGGTTTGCACTGGCGCCATTTGATTTCGCTACCCCTTAAGATCAAAAGATCGCAGCTAAATCAATGCCCTGTCGCCGCAGGCCCGGCCTTCGCCGCAAACGGCGGTTTCGCCAGCCACACGATCACGATCAACCCCATGAACGCCCACCCCAGCAACGTGAAGTAATCCACGGTGGAAAGCATATACGCCTGACTCGTCAGTACATGATCGAGCTGCGCGTACGCCGGGTTGCTCGCACCGCCCAGGCTGTTCAACGCCTCCCGAGTTGCGGGCTCATAAGTGCTGATGCTTTCGCTCATGTAGGCATGATGCTGATCCGCCCGGCGAATCCAGATCCAGGTCGTCAATGACGCCGCAAAACTGCCGCCCAGGGTCCGCAGGAAGGTCGCGAGGCCCGCGCCGTCGGCGATCTGGCTCGGTGGCAGGTCCGACATCAAAATGCTCAAGGTCGGCATGAAGAACAGCGCCACGCCAATGCCCATGAACAGTTGCACCAGGGCGATGTGCTGGAAATCCACTTCGTTGGTGAACCCGGCGCGCATGAAACAGCTCAGGCCAATGGCCAGGAACGCCAGGCCTGCCAATAACCGCAGGTCGAACTTGTGCGCGTACTTGCCGACAAATGGCGACATCAACACCGGCAAAATCCCGATCGGCGCCACCGCCAGCCCGGCCCACGTTGCCGTGTAGCCCATCTGGGTTTGCAGCCATTGCGGCAGGATCAGGTTGATCCCGAAGAACCCGGCGTAACCCAACACCAGCACAATCGTGCCGATACGGAAGTTGCGATACGCAAACAACCGCAGGTTGACCACCGGGTGCTGGTCGGTCATTTCCCAGATCACGAACACCGCCAGCGCAATCGCGGAAATGGCCGCGCCGATGAGGATGAAATTCGACTCGAACCAGTCGAGGTCGTTACCCTTGTCGAGGATCACCTGCAACGCGCCGACACCGATGATCAGCGTGATCAGACCGACGTAATCCATCGGCTGATAACTGGTCACCACCGGCCGCGCCTTGAGCTGCGAACGCACGACCATGACCGCGAAAACCCCGATCGGTACGTTGATAAAGAAGATCCACGGCCAGCTGTAGCTGTCGGTGATCCAGCCGCCAAGAATCGGCCCGGCAATCGGCGCGACCACCGTAACCATCGCCAGCAACGCCAGGGCCATGCCACGCCTGGCAGGCGGGTAGACCGCGATCAGCAGCGTCTGGGTCATCGGGTACAACGGCCCGGCCACCAGGCCTTGCAGCACCCGAAAACCGATCAGCTCCGGCATCGAGGTGGAAATGCCGCAGAGAAACGAGGCCAGCACAAACAGAATGGTCGCCCAGAGAAACAGCTTCACCTCACCAAATCGCCGGCTCAGCCAACCAGTCAGCGGCAGAGCGATGGCGTTGCTCACCGCAAACGAGGTGATCACCCACGTGCCCTGCTCCGAACTCACGCCCAGGTTGCCGGAAATGGTTGGCAACGCCACGTTGGCGATGGTGGTGTCGAGCACTTGCATGAAGGTCGCCAGCGACAGGCCAATGGTGCTGAGCAGCAGGCTGGGCGGCGTGAAAGACGCGTTATTGCTCATCGCGAGTCCTTTGAAACCTGATGGGCGCTGCGCCTGTTACAGACACAGCTGACCGTGTGGGAGCGAGCTTTTGTGGCACGGGAGCCTCTGTGGTGAGAGAGCTTTGGTGGAACAGCTTTTGTGGCAAGCCAGCTTTTTGTGGCGAGGGAGCTTGCTCCCGCCGGGTTGCGAAGCGGCCCCAAAAGCTGTGCGACTGCTTCGCAGCCGAGCGGGAGCAAGCTTCACCCACACAGGTTCAGTGTCAGCGCTGAGCGGTTTTGCTGACCGCCGCGCTGTTGTCGTGGATCAACTGCGTGATCATGGCGTCGGCCTCTGCCAACTGTCGGTCATAGACGTTGGTGCTGAACGAAGCCTTTTGCGGCGTCTGTTGCGCCAGCACCGGACCGCTCTGGTCGCGCAGGTTCACATCGACCTGAGTCGACAGGCCAACGCGCAAAGGGTGTTTGGCCAATTCTTCGGCGTTGATGTGAATCCGCACCGGCACACGCTGCACGATCTTGATCCAGTTACCGGTGGCGTTCTGTGCCGGCAGCAGGGCAAACGCGCTGCCGGTGCCGGCGCCGAGGCTGTCGATGGTGCCGCTGAACTTCACGTCGCTGCCGTAGAGGTCGGCCTGGATATCGACCGGCTGGCCGATGCGCATGTCGCGCAGCTGGGTTTCCTTGAAGTTGGCGTCGATCCACAGCTGATCCAGCGGAATCACCGCCATCAACGCGGTGCCCGGCTGGACCCGTTGACCGAGTTGCACAGAGCGCTTGGCGACATAACCGGTCACCGGTGCAATCAAGGTGCTGCGGGAATTGTTCAGGTACGCCTGGCGCAATTGCGCGGCGGCCGACATCACGTCAGGGTGCGACGACACCACGGTGTCATCCACCAGGGCGCTGGTGGTTTTCAGTTGCTGCTTCGCATTGGCCAGGGCGTTTTGTGCCGAGATCAGGTCGTCACGAGCGTGGGACAGTTCTTCCTGGGAAATCGCCCCGCCTGCCGCGAGATTTTTCCGCCGGTTGAAGTTGTCCTGGGCCTTTTGCACTTCCGCCTGCTGAGCATTGACCTGGGCTTTCATGCCGTCGACGTTGCTGTACAAACCACGAACCTGACGCACGGTGCGAGCCAGATTGGCCTGGGCACTTTGCAGACCGACCTGTGCGTCGTTCGGGTCGAAGTTGATCAGCACCTGGCCTTCATGGACCAGGTCGCCATCGTCGGCACCAATGCTGACCACGGTGCCGGTGACCAGCGGGGTGATTTCCACCACGTTGCCGTTCACATAGGCGTCGTCAGTGCTCTCGTTCCAGCGCCCGTAGAATTCGTGATAACCCCAGACGCCGACACCGGCGAGGATCACCACGATGGCGAGAACGACCAGCATGACCTTGCGTTTGCGCGGGTTGCTGGAGTCTTGCGCGTTGTCAGGGGTTGGGGTGTTTTCTGCAGTGGCCATGACCATCACCTTGAATTAGTTGTGCTGCGTGGCTGGGGTTGCGTTGGCCGCGGTCAGGGTGTCGCCCTGAAAACCGCCGCCCAGCGCTTGCATCAGTTGGATCGACAGGTCGATCCGCTCCGCATTCAGGTTGGCCAGCTGACGCTGGGCCTGGAGCAACTGCTGCTCGATGCTGAGCACGTCCAGGTAGTTTCCGATGCCGGAACCGTAACGCTGGACCACGGTGTTGTAAGAATCCTGGGCAATGTCGGTGGCGTGCTGCTGAGCACCGATTTGCCGGCCGATATCGCGCAACTTATTGATGGTGTCGCTGACATCACCCAGCGCTCGCACCAGGCTTTTGTTGTACTGCGCCACCGCGAGGTCGTAATCGGCGTCCCGGGCATCGAGGTCGGCGCGCAAGCGGCCACCGTCGAAAATCGGCACCGAGATCGTCGGCGCGATGTTGAAGAAACGACTGGCCGAACCAAACATCGCATCACCCAACAACGATTCGGCACCGGCCGCGGCGCTCAGGTTGAGATTGGGATAGAACCGGGTTTTTCCGGCATCGATGTTCTTGCTCGCCGCCTCGACGCGCCAACGTGCGGCGACCAGATCCGGACGACGACCGAGCAACTCGGCGGGCAGGACCGATGGCAACGCGACGGCGCTGGCCTGAAGGATCTTCGGCCGGGCGATGTCGTTGCCGCGGTCCGGGCCTTTGCCGAGCAACACCGCCAGGGCGATTTTCGCGCTTTGCAGGCGTTTCTCAGCGTCGATCAGACTGGCTTCGGACGTGGCCTCGAGACTTTCGGTTTGCTGGAACTGGTACTGACTGTCGATCCCGGAACTCAGGCGACGCTGGCTCAGGTCGAGCATTTGTCTGGTGCGCTTGAGGTCTTCCTGGGCCAGGTCGTGAACGATATGCGCCTGCCCCAGATCGCTATAGGCGCGGGCAACGTCGGCGGACAACGTCAGTTGCGCCGCTTGCTGATCGACTTCGGCAGCGCGGGCCTGGCCCAACGCCGCTTCCCAGGCGTCACGCTGACCGCCCCAAAGGTCGAAGTTGTAATTGAAACTGGCGCCGATATTACGCACGGTGGAGTACGCATCGCCCTCGCCTCGCGGGTCTTGATCCCGCGCCAGACGCGAACGGCTGACGCCGGCGCTGGCATCGAGGGTTGGCATCCGCGCCGCGTCGGCAGCGTACGCAGCAGCGCTGGCCTGATGGGCGCGGGCGTCGGCGATCTGCATGTCCGGGCTGTCGTGCAGCGCTTCGCGGATCAGACCGTCGAGCTGCGGGTCGCCGAGGCTTTTCCACCAGTCGCTTTTCGGCCAGGCCGCGGGCGACAGGGTCACGCCGCTGAGGGATTGCCCGGCCTTGAGGGTTTTCGCATCGAGGCTTTTGCCTTCGGTGGTCAGGCCGCTGTAGCTGGCGCAACCGGCCAGGGTCATGGCCGCCAGCACCAGGCTCAGGCCGGCACGCAAGGTTTTGCCGCTCATTGGTCACCTACCCGCAGCAGCGTGATCGAGTCACCGGCTGCCACCAGAATTTTCTTCAGGATCTGTTCCAGGGTTTTCAGCTCGTCCGGAGTGATCGCGCCGGCCAGTTCGTTCATGGCGTCGGCACCGATTTCCGGCAGACGGTCGGTCAAGCGTTGGCCTTGCTCAGTTAACACAAGCTGCACCTGACGGCGATCCGCCTCGGAACGCTGGCGGGCGAGGAAACCTTTCTGTTCCAGACGATCGAGCATGCGGGTCATCGAACCGCTGTCCAGCGACAGGTGACGGCACAGCTCGGCCGGGGTGTCGACGCCGAACTGCGCCATGATGATCAGCACTTTGAACTGCGCGGCGGTGATGCCGTGGGGCTCCATGTGCGTGTCGATGATCCGGTCTTTGAGCAGCGCAGCGCGCCCGAGCAAGAGGCCGAGATGACACGTGTGGAATTCGTCCGGGGTGAAATGCTTCATCTGACCACCAATTAGCTGCCTAGGCAGAGAATGTATGTCGAGATGTTACTGCCTAGGCAGCGAATGTCAACGTAATAGTTAGGTTGCTTTGTATTTAGCGGATAAATGGCGGATTGGAAAAACAAAAAGATCGCAGCCTTCGACAGCGCCTACAGGTGTACACAAAACCCTGTAGGAGTTGCCGATGGCTGCGATCTCTTGATTTTGAGGGGTCTAGAAATCCCGCTTGTAGAAGATATCCAGCGAACTGGCCACGCCACCCGCCGCTTCGAGGTAAACCTTCTTGCTCAGCTTGTAACGCAAGGCAATGGTGTTGGCCGGTTCGAACACACCAACGCCATAACGCAGGCTGAGTTTCTCGGAAATATTGCCGCTGGCCACCACGCTCGTCGTATTGCCGCTGCCTTCGGTATCGAGCTGGAAATCCTGAATTCCCAGGTCGCTGGCCAGTTTGCCGGTGACCCCGGAACTGCCCATCAAACCCAGGCCGAGTGCGGCCTGCGCCAGCATGTTGTTGTCTTCACCGGTCGTACTCAGCGGACGCCCCAGCACCAGATACGACAAGGCCTGTTCCTGACTCATCGCCGGTTCGGAGAAAATCTGCGTGGTCGGCTGCTCGGCGCTGCCGCTCAGGCGAATGCCGGCGATGACGTCGTCGGTCTGGCGAATCGCCTCGATGTCCAGATACGGCTGATCGATCGGGCCGGCAAACAGCAAGCGCGCCCTACGCACCGTCAGCCGCTGGCCATAGGCGCGATAGCGCCCGTCGTTGAGCCACAGCTCGCCGCGGGTGTCCATGTTGTCGCCGATGTGCACGTGCCCTTGCAGGTTGGCGGTGAGGCCAAATCCGGCGAAGCTCAGTTTGTCCTCGCCAACTGCCACATCGATGTCCATTTTCATCGCCAGTGGCGGTGTGCCCTCTTCGGTTTGCTGACCGATGATCACCGTGTCATCGGAGACCTTGACCGTCGATGGCGGTAGCTCGCGCACGGTGATTTCACCCCGCGGCACCAACACTTTGCCGGCAATGGCCAGCTCGTCGCCCTTCATCGAGATCTTCAGGTCCGGTGCGACTTCGAGCTTGGCGTACGGTTCGACCGTGACCGGCAACTGCGAGCCTTTGAGCGCCAGATCGACCACCAGCGCCTGACCCCAGGCGATACTGCCGGTCAAGCTGCCCTGCCCGCTCTTGCCGCTTTTCCAGCCGCCGTTCAATTGCACCGTTTCACCGGCGATCAGCGCTTGAAGCTGCAAGGCTTCAAGGTCCATCGGCAGCTCAGGCCCGGAGATTTCACCGTCGCTCAGTAACAGATTGCCGTTTACCAGAGGCGCCATCAGCGTGCCTGCGATCGTGCCGCTGCCATTCAGCCGTCCGGTCAGTTTCTCGACCATCGGCACAAACGGTCGCGCCACGGACAAATCGAGGCCATTGAGACGGAAAGAGCCACTCAGCGGCTTGTTCTTCGGCAGCGGATTGATCTGCGCCTGCACACTCAATTCGCCAAGCTTGCCGCCGACGAAGCTGAGGTCGGTGTCGATGCGTTTGGGCGTGAGTTTGCTGGTGAGTCTCAGGGTCTGGTACGGGAAATCCAGCCACTGATCCTTGTCCTTGATGCGCAAGGTGCCACCGCTGGCGTCGAGGCTGATCTGGCCGTCCGGGCCGCTGGCGGGCAGGTCCAGTTGCAGGTCGGCGTTGAGCCGGCCCTTCCAGGCGAAATCCTTCGGCAACCACTGCGCCAGGCTGTCGATCGGGAATTGCTTGAGGTGATATCGCAGCTTCGGCTCAGGCATCAGGCGCTGATCTTCACCGCACAGACTGGCCGGCCCGGACATCCAGCAATGGGCACCGAAGTTGATTTTGCCGTCCGCCAGCCGTTCAAGTTTCGCCGGACCTTGCAGTTTCCAGTCCTGACCGCCGGCCTGTATATCGCCACTGGCCAGACGTCCGCGCCAGTTTCCTTTGTCCAGATTGCCGTCGAAGCCAAGGGCCAACTTCAGCTGCGGGCCTTGCAGATCGAGCGCCAGTTTCTGATTCTTGATATCGCCCTGACCGCTGGCGGTCAGCGTGCCCAGCGAGGTGTCGCCCGCCTGGATGCCGCTGCCCTTGAGGTCGATTTTCGCCCGTTGCGCGCTGTCGAGGGTGGCGTCAAGGTTCAGGCTTTGCAGGCGATTGTCCTGGAACGCCAGCTGCGTGCCTTGCAGCCCGAGCTTGCCTTGCGGCGCCTTGAGCGTGCCGGCGACATCGACGCGGCCATTGAGCTGACCACGCAATTGCGGCCAGAGCTGGGCCAGGCGCGACAGCTTGATGTCGATCTGTCCGGCGAGCTTCTGTTGCAGGCTGCCCTTGCCGGTGATGCTGTTATCACCCAGACGGATTTGCAGCGCGCTGAGGTTCCATAGCTCACCGGCGCCATCGGCCTTGGCTTGCAGAACGGCCGGTTGGCCACGCAGTTTGCCCTTCAGATCGAGGTCTGCATTCAGGCTGAGCTTTTCATTCTTCATCTCGCCTTTGCTGCGCAACGGTCCGGCCAGGGTGCCCGGCAACTCCGCAACCCAATACGCCGGGTTGATCGCCGAGAGGTCGAGCGCGGTGTCCCAGGCAATGCCATCGGCAAATTGCAGGTTCAGGTGCCCTTCGGCCTTGCCCTGCCCGGCTTCGAGCTGGATTTGTTGCAGGTAGATTTTCGTCAGGTCACCGGCGAACGGGCTGCTCAGGCTGAACGCTCCGGCCGGGCCATCCAGCGCCGCTTTGAAGTTGCCGAGGTAGTTGCCGTCGGTGTAAGAGACCTCACCGTTGAAGCTGCGCAGGGCCACTTCCGGCTCATCGATCAGCGGATAAAGCCGGTGCCAGGGGAAATCCAGCCAGTCGATTTTCGCCGTGGCGTTCAGGCCTTTGCTCCAGTCCACAACGCCAGTGAGCTTGAGGCTTTGCTTGTCGTTGGCGGTCAGGTCCAGTGCGGCGATCTGCGCGCCGTTGGCGTCGACCTTGCCTTGCAGCGACAACGCGACCGGGCCCTGCTCGGCGGGCAGCGACGCGTTACCGCGCAACTGGTAGCCGTTTTTCAGGTCACCGTCGCCGGTGAGCTCCACTTGATTGAGTTGCAGCGTGTCCGGCAGATCGGCGCTGGGTTTAAAGCCGTCGGCGGTGATCCGCACCGTAGCCGGCAGATTGTCCACCAGCGGCTGCAACTCGCCGGTCAGTTGGCCGTTCAGGTAACCGCTGCTGTCGGCTTTCAGGTTCAGGGTTTTCAGCAGGTCGCCGTCAACCTTCAGGGCCAGCGCCCAGGGTTCAGGGGCTGGCAGGGTCAGTTTGCCTTCGGCCTTGATTGGCCAGTTGCCGGTGGGCTGCAGCAGACCGGACAGGTTCAGGCTCAACTCGTCACGTTGCAGTTGCACGGAGTCGATCTGTAACCCCTGTTCGGTCCAGTGCGCCGCCAGTTGCAGGCCTTTGAGTTCTTCGCTGCCATTGAACCGCAGGCTGCCGATCTGCACATCGCCCAGTTGAATGGCCAATGGCAATTTCAGGTCCGGCAGCGTGATCGGTCCGCTGTTTTCTTCGTCGGGGCCCGGCGGGAATTGCAGGCTGACCTGATCAGCCTTCAGTTGCTCGATGCACAGGGTCATGCGCGTCAGGCACAACGGCGACCAGGCGAAAATCACTTTATCCAGCTCAACCCGACTGGTGTCCTGCTGCCAGACCAGATGGTCGGCGCTCCACTGCCCGCCCAGTCGACCCTGGAAATTCTCGACGGTCAGACCCGGCACAAACCCGAGTGCCCAGCGGCTGCCGGTCGCCGTGCCCAGCACGGTGGTCACGGTCAGCAGTACCAGCATCAGCAGTGCCAGAATCGCCAGCAGCGTTACTTTCAAACCACGCTTCACAGCTCAGGCCCCATGGAAAAGTGCAGTCGAATACCGCCGTCGTCGTCCATCGCGTGGGCCAGGTCGAGGCGAATCGGCCCCACCGGTGATACCCAGCGCACGCCGATACCGACGCCGGTCTTGAGGTCGGGCAGTTCGAGTTTGTTGAAGGAGTTGCCCTGATCAATGAAGGTCGCAACCCGCCATTTTTCGGCGATGGAATATTGATACTCGACGCTGCCGGCAATCATGTAGCGGCCACCGATGCGGTCGCCGTCGGAGTTTTCCGGGGACAGGCTCTGGTAGTCGTACCCGCGCACGCTCTGATCGCCACCGGCAAAGAAGCGCAGCGACGGCGGCACCGATTTGTAGCCGTTGGTGGCGCTGCCGCCCACCTGCACCCGACCGAGAAAACGGTGTTTATCGAACACCGTGGTCAAGCCTTTCACCAGCGCCGTGCCGTACAGCAGGTTGGTGTCGGAAGCCAATCCTTCCTTGGCCACTTTGGTTTCAAATTGCAGGCGATAGCCGTTGTGCGGATCGATGCGGTTGTCGCTTTTCAGGTACGAATAGCTGACGCCGGGCATCAACAAGGTGCTCAGCCCCGAGTCGTCGCCGAGCCGATACTCTTCGCGCTGCCATTTCAGCGACACCACCCGCTGCCAGCCGCTGGGCAACTTGCTGTGCCACTCGGGACCGAGGGTCAGCAACTTGCTCAGGCTGTCCTTGTCGGCAATTTCTTCACTTTGATAACCACCGGCGAAGCGCAGTTTGTCGGTCAGCGGCGGGTCGAGTGGAATGTCGTAGAACAGCCCGACGTTTTGGCGTGGCGCCGAGACTTCGGTTTCCCAGCCATAGCTGTGCCCTTGCGGGTTGACCCAGTGTCGGGTCCAGTTGGCCTTGACCCGTGGGCCGACGTCGGTGGAAAAACCCAGGCCGAGGCCCATTGTTCGTGGCTTGCGGGTTTCGAGTTTGACGTCCACCGGGATCACGTCGTTCCTGGACGCCGTGGGCGCGGCATCGACGCGCACGCCTTCGAAATAGCCGCTCGATTGCAGATTCTGGTTCAGTTCGGCGATCAGTTCGGAGTCATACGGCGCTCCCGCCTTGAACGGCACCATGCGTTGCAGCAGTTCTTCGTCGAATGGCGTATCCCCCTCGAAACTGACTTTGCCGAGGGCATAACGTGGGCCGCTTTCGTAGATCAGTTCGATGTCGGCAACGCCCGCTCGCGGGTCGACCGACAGCTTCTGCCGAGTGAAGTAGCCACTGAAAAAACCGAAACGCGAAGCCTGGTTCTGGATCAGCCGCTTGGCGTCTTCGTAGCGGCCATGATTGAGCACCGCACCGGTTTTCAGCGCGTCGCTTTTCGGTACACGAAAGGATTTGAGGGAAGCGGCAGGGCCGTCGATGCGAATAGTGACATTGCGCAAATGCACCGGCTCGCCCGGATCGACATTCATGACCAGGCGCGGCGTGTTGCCGCCCTTCACGTCCGTGTCGATTTGCGGCTGGTAATAACCCAGGGCCTGGGCAGCCTTGCGCGCCTGCTCTTCGGCGCCACGACTGAAGCGCAACAAGGCTTCTTCGTCACGATCGCCGAGGCTGCCGATATAGCCTTCTATATTGGCCTTCAGTTCGTCGTTGGACGGTTTGATCCGCACATCCAATTCACTTTGCGCCAGCGCCGCGCAGCTGGTGATCAGCATCAGCACGCCACTGGTAATTCTTCCTGGAAACTTCATAGGCGCGGATGCTATCACGAGCTTGGGAGCGTGATAGAGCCTCGCGTCCCGCGAAAGTTCTACCGTTTATGCCGAAGCGGTTTGCAACACTTGCGGATTGGCATGGAAAAACACATGTTCGCGGACCGGTCCTACGGCGACCTCGCCGATTTCTTCATAACCCTGACGCTTGTAGAACTCCAGATAACGCGGATTCCCGGTATCGAGCACCACACCTTCGGAGTGTTCATCGACCGCGCACCAGTTGTGCACCGCCTGCAACAGCTGCTCGCCGAAGTGCTTGCCCTGGAATTGCGGATGAATCCCCAGCAACGGCAGCAAGTGCACCGAGTCGGACGGCACGCACGCCATCACTGCATCGTGGTACTCGAGGTAGCGGCGCGTGCAGCGAAACCCGGTGCTGAGCACCATCCGCAGGCGCCACGCCCAGCTTTCGGTAATGCCCAGGCGACGTTGCGGCGGCGCGATCAGGGCGATGCCGATCAAGCGATCGTTGACCAGCAGGCCGATGGCCGGCAAATCCTGAAGAAAGTGCTGTTTGACCAGTTCGCGCACGGTGGCGCGGACCCGCTGTTCATAACCGGGGCGCTCGGCTTCGAAGAGGTAGCCGTAGGTCGGTTCGTGCCGGTAGGCCTGATAGAGCAGGGAGCGGGCTTCGCGGGAGTAGCCGCTGTCGAGCATGTGGATATCGGCGATGGCGGTCGAGGTTTCGGGCATAGCGGTAGATCTCCCCGGCACAGCTCGGGTGGCTGCGCTCTTATTGGTACGAGTTTGTCTGCGCCCATACAGTTCCTTGCTGATCTGGAATCAGTGCGGGTGCATAAGTCGTCATCGCGAGCAGGCTCGCTCCCACAAGGTATAGACCAGTCTCGATAATCGGGAGGTGACACCGATCTATGTGAGAGCAGCGCTGCGACGATTCGACTTGCTCGCGAAGAGGCCAGTACTGCCAATAAAGATCTGACAGAACACAGTAATTCGCCCCACCCCACCCTAGCCCCAATCCCACAGGTCAGCTAGCATCGCCCTTTTGCCAGGACTGCCGACCATGAAGATCGTCTCCTTCAACATCAACGGGCTGCGCGCTCGCCCCCATCAGCTGGCGGCGCTGATCGAAAAGCATCAACCCGACGTGATCGGCCTGCAGGAAACCAAAGTCCATGACGACCAGTTCCCGCTGGCCGAGGTTCAGGCGCTGGGCTATCACGTGTATTTCCATGGGCAAAAGGGTCACTACGGCGTCGCCCTGCTCTCGCGCCAGGAACCGCTGGCGCTGCACAAAGGTTTCGTCACCGATGAAGAAGACGCTCAGCGCCGCTTTATCTGGGGCACTTTCGCCGATGCCAATGGCGTGCCGGTGACCATCATGAACGGCTATTTCCCACAGGGCGAAAGCCGCGACCATCCGACCAAATTCCCGGCCAAGGAGCGTTTCTACAACGATCTGCAGCACTTGCTGGAAAGCCAGTTCCACAACGAACAGCCGCTGGTGGTGATGGGCGATGTGAACATTTCCCCGGAAGATTGCGACATCGGCATCGGCCCGGACAACATGAAACGCTGGCTGAAAACCGGTAAATGCAGCTTCCTGCCGGAAGAGCGCGAGTGGATGGCCCGACTGAAGAACTGGGGCCTGGTGGACAGCTTCCGTCACCTGAACCCGGACGTGTCCGACCGTTTCAGCTGGTTCGACTACCGCAGCCGCGGCTTTGAAGATGAACCCAAGCGCGGGCTGCGGATTGACGTGATCATGGCGTCCCACGGGTTGTTGCCGCGGGTGAAGGATGCCGGCGTGGATTACGAACTGCGCGGCATGGAAAAGCCTTCGGATCATGCGCCGATCTGGCTTGAGTTGAGCTGATCCGCCGAGCATTAGCGACAAACTACTGTGGGAGCGCGCCCTTTGTGGCGAGGGAGCTTGCTCCCGCTGGACTGCGCAGCAGGCCCATTTTTCAGGGTCGCTTCGCAACCCAGCGGGAGCAAGCTCCCTCGCCACAAAGGCTCGCTCCCTTACTTAGTAACTGTCATCTTTCGGAAACCTTACTGACTTAATCTCCCGGCACTTTCTTTGTTCTTTAAAGGTACCGGCATGACGCTGCGCGTTCTATTCCTGTCAATGCTGTGCGCCGGGCTGCCAGTCACCGCGTCGGCCGCTGACTTGCCGACGCCCAAACAGGGCCCGGTTTTGCGCATCCAGGGTTCCAACACCATTGGCGCGGCATTGGGCCCGGCGCTGGTCGAGGGTTTGATGCGCGAGCAAGGCTTGCTCAAAGTCCACAGCGAAGCCCCGGACACCGCCAACGAGCTGCGCGTCGTCGGCGAAACCACGCAGGGCCGCCGGGTCGAGGTGGAAGTCGCGGCCCACGGCTCCACCACCGGCTTCACCGCCCTGAAAAATGCCACTGCGGACCTTGCCGCCTCTTCGCGCCCGATCAAGGACAGCGAACTGCTGGCCCTGCAATCCCTCGGTGATCTGAAAAGTCCCGGCGCCGAGCAGGTCATCGCCATCGACGGCCTGGCAATCATCCTTCATCCGCAAAACCCGCTGAATCAACTCAACACCGAGCAACTGGCGCGCATCTTCAGCGGCGAAGCCCGCACTTGGGAAGAACTCGGAGGCATTGGCGGGCCGATTCACCTGTACGCGCGGGATGACCAATCGGGTACTTACGACACCTTCAAGGAAGTGGTGCTCAGCCGTCGTGGGAAAACGCTGAACAGCGCAGCGAAACGTTACGAATCCAGCGAGCAATTGTCCGACGCGGTCAGCCTCGACCCGCAAGGCATTGGCTTCATTGGCCTGCCGTACGTGCGTCAAGCCAAAGCCGTAGCAATTGTCGATGGCCAATCCCAGGCCATGATGCCGCTCAACAGCCTGATTGCCACCGAAGACTATCCGCTGTCACGCCGGCTGTTCTTTTACCTGCCGCCCAATAGCAAAAATCCTTGGGCCGAAGCCTTGGTGGCGTTCACCCAAAGCAGCAAAGGCCAGGCCATCGTCGCGGCCAACGGGTTTATTGCCCAGACCGTCCAGGCCATGGCCGTCACGCCGAATGCGCTGATGCCCGAGGGTTATCAGGCACTCAGCCGCCACGCCCAGCGCCTGACGGTGAATTTCCGCTTTGAGGAAGGCAGCGCGACGCTGGATAACAAGGCCCGGCAGGACCTGACGCGGGTGCTCGATTACATCCGGCAGAATCAGAAGACCAACCGGCAGGTGACGCTGGTGGGGTTTGGCGATGCCAAAAGCGATCCGGCGCGGGCCGACCTGCTGTCGAAACTGCGGGCCATGGCGGTGCGGCGGGAACTGGTGAAAAGCGGCGTGGTGTTTCGCGAGATTCGCGGCTTTGGCGCCGAGATGCCAGTGGCGGCCAACAGTGCGGATGAAGGGCGGATCAAGAATCGGCGGGTTGAGGTTTGGGTGTACTGATTCAAAGAGACTTTGAATGTGTAACAAACCCTGTGGCGAGCGAGCTTGCTCGCGCCGGGCTGCGTAGCAGCCCCAAAAACCTTAAGTTCATGCAGATTTTTGTGAATGCTGCGCACTCAAGCGGGAGCATGCTCCCTCGCCACAGGTTTTCGCCAATCAGCCGAGCAATTTCTCAAGCTGCGCCGTGGTATCCACCGCGCCCAGCGTTTTAGCGGCATCCAGCGCGGACACGCCATTGGCATCCTTGGCTTTCGGATCGGCGCCTTTGCTGATCAGGTAATCAACGATTTCCACGCGGTTGAACATCGCCGCCATCATCAACGCCGTGCGACCGTCAAACGACGAGCCTTCCACTTGCGCGCCACCTTCGACCAGCGCCTTGACCACGGCCAGGTCACCCTTGAACGCCGCCCCGGCAATCGGGCTCTGGCCGTTGTCGTTGCGGATCTCCGGGTCAGCCTTGTGCTCGAACAGGACCTTCACGGTTTCCACATGGCCGTGGTAGGCGGCCAGCATCAGCAAGGTGTCGCCCTTGTGGTTGCGCAGGTTCGGCGGCAGGCCTTTGGTCAGCAGCGCAGCCATCATGGCCGCATCGCCCTCGCGCGCCTTGTTGAAGACCTGTTCAGCAAACTCGGCAGCTTCTTCGGGGGTCATCTGGCGGCTTTGATCGGACATTGGAGACTCCACTTACAGTTATTCGCAAAGCCGACAGTTTCCCGAGCGGCCCCGACACTGTCACTTCTTTTTTCTCAAGTCGCGCCATAGCCACATTCAATAGCGGTACTTGCCACCGTGAATGTCCGCCAGCAATTGTTCAGTGACCTGCACATAGGTCTCGGTCCCCGGCAACCAGGCGTAGATCGGATCATCCCCGGTTTTGCCTGGGTCGAAGGCTTCGTCCTTGAGCCGGGTCTTCTGGTATTTGAAGGTGCCGGTGGTCTCCATTTTCACTTTCACCCGCAGAAACAACGGCACCGCATACGCCGGCATGTGCTCGCGGGCGAAGGCCAGCAGTTCGCTGAAATCCAGGGTCGCCAGGGATTCGGCCGGCGTGATCGCCGCCATCCCGGCGCGCCCGTTGGTGTTGCGCACTTCCACGCCATAGGCCACGGCTTCGGAAATGTTCGGGTGCTGCAGCAAGATGTTCTCGACCTCGGTGGTCGAGACGTTTTCGCCTTTCCAGCGGTAGGTGTCACCGAGGCGATCGACGAATTGCGCGTGACCAAAACCGATATTGCGCAGCAGGTCGCCGGTGTTGAAGTAACGGTCACCCTTTTCGAATACGTCGTGGAGCACGACTTTTTCGGTCTTCTGTGGATCGGTGTAGCCGTCCAGGGGCGCCTTGTCATCGATCTTCGCCAGCAACAGCCCCTGCTCGCCCTTGGCCACCTTGCGCATGAAACCCGAGGCATCCCGCGTCGGCGCGCCGCTGTCGTGGTCGTAGGCTGCCAGTTCCCAGGACATCAGGGAAAAACCGACGGTGTTGTCGAAGTTGAGAATGTTGGTGAACCCGATATTGCCGTCGCTGGCGGCGTACAACTCGCAGATGTGGTTCACGCCAAAGCGCGTCTTGAATTCGCGCCACGCACCGGGGCGCAGGCCGTTGCCGATCATTTTCGTCACGCTGTGCTGGCTGTCGTCGGCACTCGGTGGTTGATCGACGAGGTAGCGGCACAATTCACCGACGTAACCGAGGGTGGTCGCCCGGTAGTTGCGCACATCGCTCCAGAACTGGCTGGCGCTGAACTTGCGGCGAATGGCAAACCCCGACGCCCCGCTGATGGCCGAGCCCCAGCATACGCATAGCCCCGTGGCGTGATAGAGCGGCAACGTGCAATAGACGATGTCTTCGGGGCGCATGTCCAGCGCGATCAAGCCAAAGCTCGCGGAGCTGCGCATCCAGCGGCCATGCTTGAACACGCCGGCCTTGGGCAATCCGGTGGTGCCCGAGGTGTAGATGTAGAAGCACGGGTCATCGAGAAAAACCTGCTGGCTGCTGGCAGGGTTGTCGCAGGGGCTGTCCGCCGTCGCCGACATCAGGTTGATGAAACCGTCGGGCGCAATGCCCGGTTGGTTGTAAGTGTCTCGGTCGGCGACAAACCAGGTCCGCGCCGCGTCGATCGAAACCCGCTCGCGCACCGCGCAAAACGCCGGCACCAACTCCTCACCGACAATGATCGCCGCAGGCGCCACCAGGTTCAGGCTATGGGCCAGGGTATCGCGCGTCTGCGAGGTGTTGAGCAAGGCGCTGATCGCGCCGACCTTGGCCACCGCCAGGATCGTCACCAGCAATTCCGGGCGGTTCTCGATGAAGACCGCCACCACGTCGCCCTTGCTGATGCCTTGGGCGATCAAGTGATGGGCAATGCGGTTGGCCCACTGATTGACTTGTGAATAGCTGAGTTTCACGGCGCCCTGCAGCAATGCGGGGCCCTCGGGATTGCGCAGCGTTGCCTGCTCGAAGCTCCAGCCCAGGCCACACGGTTGGGTCGGGTCCTTGACGTTGGCGGCCTTCATGCCCTTCACCACCCGCGGGATGGCTTTGGCGATCGAAGGCAGCTTGCGGAGCATCATGCCCCAGGTGATCGTGTCGTTCGTCGTGCGGCTCATGGTGGTTCCCGTGCGATTTTTTATTGTCGGGCGACGGTGATTGAGCCCGAAAATACGTCAACGGTTCTTGAGCTGTACACGCGGTTTTTGAAATGTTTTGTATCCGCGCCGGCATCGTGATCGCCCATGCCTCGATTGGTTCAATGGAATCGTCGGCAACCTCGCAAAATGCAGGATGCACGATGGCCATTCATGCAGATTGCACGAAAACAAAAAATGGGCATAAATTTAACTATTTGATTTATAACGAGTTTTAAAAATTCAGGTGCTGGCACAATCACTGCAACTACCTCTGCATGCTTGCCACTCAAGAGCCTACGGAGCTGATAGACATGAACCTGATCCAAGAAAAATTTTCGTCCCTGTTCTCCAACTTCGAAGTCACCACCCAGCCTCGTCCGGACGGCGGCATTCTGCTGACCTTGCGCAGCACCGAAGGTAAAGTGTTCAAACGTTCCATTTCCTACCAGCAATTGCACGCCGGTGATCAGCTGTCGTGGGTGATCAGCGCCATCCGCCGCGACCTGGCTGAACAAGCCAGCGAACTGCCGCAGATTTCCATGCTGCAGAGCCAGCAGCGGTTTGCATTGCCGACTTATCATTCGGCATAAACGCGCTCTCGCTGTAAACAAACAGGCCGTGACAGCTTTCGCTGCACGGCCTGAGTTGTTTCTGGAACTACAGCATTCCCCTGTGGGCGGTGTTCCGACAGTTAAAACGTGGAGGGATCGATTTTGGCGAAGCTGTCCACGGTCACGTGCCCCGCCAACTCCCCGCCTTCACGGGCCAGCCCACACGTCGCCATACCCGCCGCCCGCGCCGCGTCCAGCTCTTCGACGATATCGGACAGAAACAGAATCTGCGTCGCGTCAAAGCCAATCGCCTGGGTAATGCGCTGGTAAGACTGCGCCTCACGCTTGGGCCCCGACGTCGTGTCGAAATAACCGCTGAACAGTGGCGACAAGTCCCCCGCCTCCGAGCAGCCGAAAATCAGTTTCTGCGCCTGAATCGAACCGGAGGAATAAACAAACAGTTGGAAACCTTCCTGATGCCAGCGCTTCAGCGCCTCGACGGCGTCCGGGTATACATGGCCTTTCAACTGCCCGGCCTGATAGCCCTGCGCCCAGACCATGCCCTGCAACGCCTTGAGCGGCGTGGCTTTGCGGTCTTCGGCGATCCAGCCCAGGAGGATCTCGATAACGCGCTCAACGTCCGCGTCCGGCTCATTGTTGTCCCGGCGAACGGCGGCCAGTTGCTCGGCCACATCGGCGCGCGTGGCGTGCTGGCGAACAAAGTCCGGCAGGTGTCTGGCGGCATACGGGAACAGCACGTCGAACACAAAACTCACCGCGCTGGTGGTGCCTTCGATGTCGGTGAGAATCGCTTTGATCGGCATCGACTCAGTCCTCAAGACGCGGGAAGCGGTTGGCGATGTCTTCGCCGGTGAAATTGGCCACCCAGCCTTCGGGATTGTTGAACAGGCGAATGGCGACGAAATGCGGATGCTCGCCCATGTCGAACCAGTGCGGCGTGCCGGCCGGCACCGAGATCAGGTCGTTCTTCTCGCACAGCACGGCGTAAACGTAATCGTCGATGTGCAGGGTGAACAAGCCACGGCCGGCGACGAAAAATCTTACTTCGTCTTCACCATGGCGGTGTTCGTCGAGAAACTTGGCGCGCAACTCGGCTTTTTGCGGGTGGTCGCTGTTCAGGCTGATCACATCGACGGTGATGTAGCCGCGTTCGGTCATGAGTTTGTCGATTTGCTCCTGATACGCGGCGATCACCTCTTCCTGGCTGGCGCCGGGCTGGATTTTCGCCGCCGCTTGCCAACGGTCGAAGCGCACGCCCTGCTCGGCCAGGGTCGAGGCGATGTCTTCGAAATGGGTCAGCACCTTGTTCGGGATGTCAGGGCTTGAGACGTGGTAGACGGACAGGCTGCTCATCAGGGCAACTCCTTAACGGTTCATGCTTTGCGGTTTAAAACCGAGCGGGTCTTCAACTCGCACTCGAACAAAAATTCAAAGGCTTCGATCTGCCGCAGCGCATCGCTCATGCGCGCACCCCAGGTGTAGAGGCCATGACCGCGGATCAGATAGCCGACGCAATCGGGATGGGCTTCCAGCCAAGGCTGCACCTCGGCGGCGAGCCGCGCAATATCCTGATCGTTGTCGAAAATCGGCACGCGCACCTGGGATTCGTGCGTGGATACGCCGCTGAAGGCTTTTTGCAGTTCGTAGTCTTCGAACTCGATGAAATCTTCAGGCGTCAGGCGCGACAGCACCGTGGCGTTCACCGAATGGGTGTGCAGCACCGCACCGATTTCCGGGCGCCAGTTGTAGAGCTGGGTGTGCAGCAAGGTTTCGGCGGACGGTTTCTTGCCCGGCTCCAGGCTGTTGCCGGACAGATCCGTGGCCAGCACATCATCAAGGCCCAACTGACCTTTGTGCTTGCCGGATACGGTCAGCAAGGCTTCGGTGGGCGACAGCCGGGTCGAATAGTTGCTGCTGGTGGCCGGTGACCAGCCGCGGCCATACAGAAAACGCCCGGCGTCGATGATTTCCTGGGCGAGGTGTTCACGGGTAAGGCTCATGGCCTGTCCTCTTGCATACGTGTGGCAATGATAACGGCAGCGGCGAAGGCTGCGAGACTGGCAATACTAAAGGTGAACGTGGCCCCGAGGGCATTCCAGCTGTACCCGGAGTACAACGCGCCCAGTGCGCCGCCGGTGCCGGCCAGCGCGGCATACAACGCCTGGCCCTGCCCTTGCTGGCGCGCACCGAAGCTACGTTGCACGAACTGGATGGCAGCGGCGTGAAAGCTGCCGAATGTGGCGGCGTGCAGCACTTGGGCAAACAGCAGCACCCAGACAAATTCAGCGAACGAACCCAGCAACAGCCAACGCAGGGCCGCCAGCAGAAAACTCGCCAGCAATACGCGGCGCACCGAGAAGCGCGCAAGGATCTTGCTCATGGCCAGGAACATCAAGACTTCGGCGACTACGCCGAGCGCCCAGAGCATGCCGATCAGGCCACGGCTGTAACCCAATCGCTCAAGGTGCAAGGTCAGAAAGGTGTAATACGGGCCGTGGCTCATCTGCATCAGCGCCACGCAACCGTAGAATGCCAACACCCCGGGATGGCGCAATTGCTTGAGAAAGCCGTCACCGGCAATCCGTTCGCCCTGAACGGGCTGGGCGTTCGGCACCCACAGGCTGCTGACCACGATCCCCGCCATGATCAGCACCAGCGCCACCGGGTAAATGTCTAGGCTGAGCCACTCGAACAAACGGCCCAGCGCCACCACAGTGATGATGAAACCGATGGAGCCCCACAACCGAATCTGGCTGTAGCGCTGCGTCTGGCCCTTCAAATGCGCGAGGGTGATGACTTCGAACTGCGGCAACACGGCGTGCCAGAAAAATGCATGTAACGCCATGACCATCGCCAGCCAGGCGTAGGACTTGCTGACGAAAATCAGCGAAAACGTCAGCAACGTGCAGACCGCGCCGAAACGCACGATGGCCAGGCGCCGGCCGGTGTAGTCACCGAGCCAGCCCCAGATGTTCGGCGCGACGCAACGCATCAGCATCGGGATCGCCACCAGCTCGCCGATGCGTGCGCTGGAAAAACCCAGGTGATCGAAGTACAGCGCCAGAAACGGCGCTGTCGAACCGAGCAAGGCGAAATAGAACAGATAGAAACTGGAGAGCCGCCAGTACGGCAGCGCCGCCACGGTCATCAGACCGCAGCGACTGTGAGGTCAGCCATTAAAGCTGACCCAGCACCGGCGTGCTAACGCGCACATCGGCATTCTGCCCACGGTGACGCAACAGGTGATCCATCAGCACGATGGCCATCATCGCTTCGGCAATCGGTGTTGCGCGGATGCCGACGCATGGATCGTGGCGCCCCTTGGTGATGACGTCCACCGGGTTGCCATGGATGTCGATGGAACGGCCCGGCGTGGTGATGCTCGAGGTGGGCTTCAGCGCCAGGTGCGCGACGATCGGCTGACCGGACGAGATACCGCCCAAAATGCCGCCGGCGTTGTTGCTGAGGAAACCTTCCGGGGTCATTTCATCGCGATGTTCGGTGCCACGCTGGGCAACGCTGGCGAAACCGGCGCCGATTTCCACACCTTTGACCGCGTTGATGCTCATCAGCGCATGGGCCAGTTCGGCGTCCAGGCGGTCGAAGATCGGCTCGCCGAGGCCCGGCATCACGCCTTCGGCGACCACGGTGATCTTCGCGCCGACCGAATCCTGGTCGCGGCGCAGCTGGTCCATATAGGCTTCCAGCTCCGGCACTTTGTCCGGGTCAGGGCTGAAAAACGCGTTCTCTTCCACCGAGTCCCAAGTCTTGAACGGGATTTCGATCGGGCCGAGCTGGCTCATGTAGCCACGAATGACGATGCCCTGGGTGGCCAGGTATTTCTTGGCAATCGCGCCGGCCGCCACGCGCATGGCGGTTTCCCGCGCCGAGCTGCGACCACCGCCGCGGTAATCGCGTTCGCCGTACTTGTGGTGATAGGTGTAGTCGGCGTGGGCCGGACGGAACAGATCCTTGATCGCCGAGTAGTCCTTGGACTTCTGGTCGGTGTTGCGGATCAACAGGCCGATCGAGCAACCGGTGGTGCGGCCTTCGAAAACGCCGGAGAGGATTTCGACTTCGTCCGCCTCCTGACGCTGGGTGGTGTGGCGGCTGGTGCCGGGCTTGCGGCGGTCGAGGTCGCGCTGCAAATCCTCCAGGGAAATCTCCAGACCCGGCGGGCAGCCGTCGACAATGGCGACCAACGCCGGACCATGGCTTTCGCCAGCGGTGGTGACAGTGAACAGCTTGCCGTAGGTATTGCCGGACATGCAGGACGCTCCGTGAAATGAACCTGAATACTTAATGCGCGCCAGTATACGCAGGCTACCCAAGTAGTTCATCCTCGAACCTTATGGGTGCTCGCGAGTCCAACCGGCACCTTTGTAAATGATGGCGTGATGATGCTGCGAGTTTTAGCCTTGAGCCTTACCTTGTTTACCGGCTTTGTACAGGCCACTGTCCTGCAACGGCCAATCACGCTGGATACCGGCACCGGGGAGCTTTTCGGCTCGCTGTTGCTGCCGAAATCCGACAACCCCGTGCCGGTTGTCCTGATCATTTCCGGCTCCGGTCCTACGGATCGTGACGGCAATAACCCCGACGGTGGGCGCAATGACAGCCTCAAGCGCCTCGCCTGGGTGCTGGCCAAACACAACATTGCCAGCGTGCGTTACGACAAGCGCGGCGTAGCGGCGAGCCTCGCGGCGACCCCGGACGAACGCAACCTGTCGGTGGAAGCCTATGTGGCCGACGCCGAAGCCTGGGGCCGGAAGCTCAAGACCGATCCGCGATTCGGCCAGTTGATCCTGCTGGGCCACAGCGAAGGCGCGTTGATCGCCAGCCTCGCCGCGCCGAGCGTCGATGCCGCGGCGGTGATTTCCATGTCCGGCAGTGCTCGCCCCATCGATCAAGTGCTGCGCCAACAGTTGAGCAATCGCCTGCCACCGCCGCTGATGCTGCGCAGCAATGAGTTGCTCGACAGCCTCAAGGCCGGGAAAACCGACGACAACGTGCCGCCGCAGTTGCAAGTGATTTTCCGCCCGAGTGTGCAGCCGTACCTGATTTCGCTGTTCCGCCAGGACCCGGCGGCGGCGTTTGCCAAACTGAAAATGCCGGCGCTGATCATCCAGGGCAGCAACGACATTCAGGTCGGTGTCGACGATGCCAGGTTGCTCAAGGCGGCGAAACCCGACGCCGAACTGGCACTGATCGACGGCATGAACCACGTCTTGCGCATCGTGCCCAACGACGTCAAACGGCAATTGGCCTCTTATAAAGATCCGCAATTGCCGCTGGCGGCCGAGCTCGGCACGCGAATCCTCGGCTTTATTGACGGACTTCGCTCCAGTTAAGCTCTTTTGCCCTCCAGTCCTGAAAAAAACGGCCGATAAGCCTTTGTCGCCAGCGCCAAGACTGGCGACAAGCTGAGCTTGGACAGGATCTCGCCGTTATGACTGATACCCCGACTTCACCCGACACCACCGCTGAAAAAGACGCACCGCCAGTGGTTGAGCTGCCGTGGGCGGACGTCCACGTCGAGCACCACAAGATGCTCCGCCTGGCGCCGTTGCAGACCGATCGCAATACCGGCGGGCGGCCATTGCGCTTTGTTGAATTCGGCTATGCCGAACGCAACGACAAGCAGCGCAGCCTGTTGCGCATGACCATTTCGCTGCCCGGCCAGCGGGTGCGCAAGGAACAGAATCACCTCGACGTGTGGGTCGATCACACCACCAAGCGCGTGCATTTCGGGCCGGACAGCGGTTTGCAGATCGAACCGATGAACCGTGGCATCGGGCGCTACATGGCGGCCCAGGGCATTACCTGGGCGAAAAAGCGCTGGCCTGGCTACACCGTCGACGGCACTGACCTGAACAACAAGGATGCGCTGAACGAAGACACGCGCCTGCGCCGCGATCGCTTTCTGAAAGCGCATGGTTTTGAGGTGGCGTATGCCGATGCCCAGCATTTGAAGGGCAGCGTCAAAGAAGTGCAGGTAGGCGACCTGCTGGCCGACTGGAACAGCGAGAAACTGCAGCAGGTGGAAATTCTCGAAGCGGCGCAGATGCTCCAGCAGGCCGAGCAGAATCTGGCCGAGCAGGAAGTGAAGCTGAAGAAGCACGAGGAAAAGGTCAGCAAGTACAAGCGTGAAGACGCGGGGCTGCGTTTCACCATTACGTGCCTGGTGGCGTTTGCGGTGTTTCAGGCGGGGTTGCTGATCTGGATTGCGACGCACCGTTGAAGGCGTGAGACCGTGGCGCGACCATTCGCGAGCAAGCCCGCTCTCACAGGGGATTTGTGAACAACGCAAATCCAGTGTGGGAGCGGGCTTGCTCGCGAAGCTTCAGACGATTAAACGCGGGAAGCGAACAACGCCTGATGATCGCGGCACTGCTGCGCCGTCAACATGAACACGCCATGACCGCCGCGCTCGAAATCGAGCCAGGCGAAGTCGACCTCCGGGTATAGCGCCTCGACGTGAACCTGGCTATTGCCCACTTCGACAATCAGCAAGCCCTTCTCGGTCAGGTGATCCGCCGCTTCGGCGAGCATGCGGCGCACCAGGTTCAAACCATCGTCGCCACAGGCCAGGCCCAGCTCGGGTTCGTGCTGGTACTCCTGCGGCATGTCGGCGAAATCCTCGGCATCGACGTAAGGCGGATTCGACACGATCAAGTCAAAGCGCTGCCCCGGCAAACCGTCGAACCCATCGCCCTGAACCGTGTATACCCGCTCATCGGCGCCATGACGCTCGATGTTCTTGTTGGCCACTTCCAGCGCTTCGAACGACAGGTCGGCCAGCACCACTTCGGCGTTCTGGAACTCATAGGCACACGCGATACCGATGCAACCGGACCCGGTGCACAGGTCGAGAATCCGCGCAGGTTCGGCGCCGAGCCACGGTTCGAAACGCTTTTCGATCAGCTCGCCAATCGGTGAACGCGGGACCAACACACGCTCGTCGACAATGAACGACATGCCGCAGAACCAGGCCTCGCCCAGCAGGTAAGCAGTCGGGATGCGTTCCTCGATACGGCGCTTGAGCATGCGCTGCAGTTTGACGATCTCGTCCTCTTCGAGGTTGCAGTCGAGGTAACTGTCAGCAATTTCCCACGGCAGGTGTAACGCGCCCAACACCAGTTGACGGGCTTCGTCCCAGGCGTTGTCGGTCCCATGGCCGAAAAACAGATCCTCCCCATGGAAGTGGCTGACGGCCCAACGGATATGGTCGCGCAGGGTACGAAGACGGGAAGTGATCACGGGGGCAAACTCCAGAAAAAACGACGGGCGATTCTACCAGCCAAAACGCGCCACGACGACGCAGGAAAAACATCGGCTCAGAGGTAGGACACTTCCATTTTTCGCGTTTGCTATTGAACAAAACGAGTATCTTGACAACGCTGCGGGCCAGCAACGACGGCCCCTGCGATGGAAGCGATTCACAGAAGCGCTCAGCCAGAGGACAATGTCGCAAAAGCCCCACCCGAAGGAGCCCCAGAATGTCCGTTCCACAAACGATGTTTCAACTCAGCGGCCGCGGTTACGCAGCAGCCAAACTGGGTCACGCGACCCTTGTCATCATCGATGCCCAGAAAGAATACCTCAGCGGCCCCCTGGCCCTGGTCGGCATGGATGCTGCCGTCGCGAACATCAAGCAACTGGTGAGCGCTGCCCGCGCAGCCGGCCGGCCCATTGTGCATGTACGCCACCTCGGCACCGTCGGCGGGTTGTTCGACCCACAAGGCGAACGCGGTGAGTTCATCCCGGGCCTGGAACCACAGGCCGACGAAACCATCATCGGCAAACTGCTGCCGAGTGCGTTTCACGGCACCGAGCTGCTGGAGCGCTTGCAGAACCTGGGTTCGCTGGACCTGATCGTGTGTGGTTTCATGAGTCATTCCAGCGTCAGCACCACTGTGCGCGCCGCGAAAAACCTGGGCTTTCGTTGCACCTTGGTTGAAGACGCCTGCGCAACCCGCGATTTGCCTTACAAGGGCGGCGTGTTGAGCGCAGACCACGTTCAGCAGACCGAAATGGCGATCATGGCGGATAACTTCGCCACCCTTGCCCTGACTCAAGATCTGATCTGATCGACGCTTGATGAGCGGTTCATGCCGCCGCTCATCCGCAAAAGCCTCTCATTAGCTGTAAATGTCATAGCCTCAGGAACATCCCGGTCAACTCCCGGTCGAAGGGCCGATACCCATTGAGGAAGGTCGGAATGAAGTTATCCGATGGTTTTGACGCACGCCGCTTGCGGCCCAAAGGCCAAAGCAACTGGCGTTTTCGATTCGGCGCAGCCTTTGCTGCCTTGCTGGCGACCTGCGGTGTGTTGCTGGCGATGGCCGGCGCCGCCAGCCTGCTGGGGCGCCCGCCGGCACTCGGCGAACTGAACGCCAGCCCGTTGGGCTCGGCAATCATTCTGGCGGTCGGTCTGTTCCTGCTCTACCTGGGCGTCTGGCTGTGGCGGCGTTGCCGTCGCCGCGCGCGCCAGTCGCGAGAGCTGAACATGTCCCCGCATTTGATGAAAAAACACGACTGAATTGATGGCTCGGCCCGCTTCGGGCCCCAATTGTTATCGATCGTGTCTCGACTTGGGTAAACTGGCCGCCCTTCGCGGAGGCTGACATGCAAGACGACGATTTTTCCCTGTTCAAAAGCGCGATCCAAGGCGTCAAGCCGATCAAGCACGACCGCGCCGAAACCGGCAAACCCAAGGCTGACCGCGCGCAGATCGCCAAGCTGCGCCAGGCTGCCACCGTGCGCACAGACGCCACCACCGTTGACGGTCTGTCCGATCAGTTCGTGATCGACGTGGGCCCGGAAGACGAACTGATGTGGGCGCGCGACGGCGTTCAGGAAAGCCAGATGCGCAAGCTCAAGATCGGGCAGATCCCGTTCGAAGGCAGCCTCGACCTACACGGCATGAGTGTGGAGAAGGCCCGGGAAACCCTCTGGGCGTTCCTGGCCGAAGCGACCAAATTCGAAATCCGCTGCGTGCGCGTCACCCACGGCAAAGCCGTGCGCCTGGACGGCAAGCGGCCAATGATCAAAAGCCACGTCAACACTTGGCTGCGCCAGCATTCACAAGTGCTCGGCTTCACCTCGTGCCAGGCCAGACACGGCGGCGCCGGAGCGGTTTATGTGATGCTTAAACGAACGATGATGGAAGGTCGCGACGAGTAAAGTCGTTGCGCCACGCTGGTTTGGCTTAGGCTGACCACTCAGTACAGGGATCCCGGCTTGCAATGATATGGGAGCTCCCGTAATACTTCGCAGATGGAATTCAAAGATAGACTCAAAACAGCCCGCCAACACGCCAGGCTCAATCAGACCGAGCTGGCCGAGCGCGCAGGGCTGACGCAAACCTCAATCTCCGACCTCGAGCGCGGGAAATCGAAGGCAACAGCCTTTGTTGCCCAGATCGCTTCAGTGTGTGGCGTTTCACCAATGTGGCTGGCTGAAGGTGTCGGTGACATGCTTAAAGGCGTGTCCGATGCCGCTCCGTTGAATCGCCCCCCTCCAGGCATTTCGATGTCAGACATCGAGCCTTGGGACGACAACACCCCCCTGGATGACGATGAGGTGTATGTCCCCTTCCTGCGTGAAGTCGAGCTGGCGGCTGGTTCAGGCCGTTTCGTGATCGCAGAGAACGACAGCACCAGGCTGCGCTTCTTCAAGAAAGACCTGCGTCACAATAACGTGCAGTTCGACAACGCCAAGTGCGTGGTGGTGAGCGGGAACAGCATGCTCCCGGTTCTGCGCGACGGCGCCACCGTTGGCATGAACATCGGTAAGAACTCATTGGGCGACATCGTCGACGGCGACATGTATGCGATCAACCACAACGGCCAACTGCGCGTGAAACAAGTCTACCGACTGCCCACCGGCATCCGCTTGCGCAGCTTCAACCGTGACGAGCATCCGGACGAGGACTACACCTTCGCCGAGATCCAGGAACAGCAGATTGCGATCCTGGGCCATGTCTTTTGGTGGGCAATGTATTCGCGGTGAACCGGATTGCGGTGATGCGTGACGTTCAGTGCCATGACACTCAATACGGCAAATCGACGCCAACAAGTAGCCCGCCAAGTGCGGGCTTTTTTTTGCACCTGAAATATAGGCACGGAATAAAATATGGGAATACCCGTTTACTTGGAATATGGGAAAGCCTATATTTGTTTTCAAGCCAACGGGAAATCGATCGGAGGCTGCCAACTATCACTTCTGCCCATTCACTGAGTGGGCAGTGGGATGTAGGCCTGCATCAAACACAAGGCTCACCAGAGCCAAAAGCGACATCAATGGACTGAGGCAAAAACCATGACTGTAGACATCAGCAACTTCACCATCGCTACCCCGCTGCCAATCTCCGACACCAACCCGATTGCACTTGAGCTCATCGGCTGGCGCGCGCTGATCGAATGCCCCGACGTCATCTCGATGCTTGATGATGGTTCGCTGCAGATGACGGCGCCGACACTTGGAGCCTCGAGCAAGAGCACGCATCGAACTCGCTGTGAGTGGAAGGAGCCAGGTTACTGGCTGTTCTCCAGCGCGGCGGACCACTGGAACCGCCAGGAAATGCGACTGACCAAAGTCAACTCGCTGCAGAAAGTCGTGATTGGCCAGATTCATGTGAAGGGTTCAGAACGACCTCCGGTAAAGGTGTTCTGGAACAAAGGAAAAATCACCATGGGTTTCCGATCAAGCTACCTCCAGGACGATCCGGTCAACTCGACGGTGTTGGAGAACGTACCGCTCGGCGCACTTTTCAAAATCAACATTCACGCCAACTCGAGTGGCGCCGTTTCTGTATCGGCCAGCTGTAACGGCGTCAAATCCACGTCCGCGATCATGCGTCTGGACAACACCTGGGACACGAAAACTCTCGCCTTTCACGGCGGTGTGTATAACCAGATCGATTACTCCGACACCACTGACCCGCTAGACGGTTCTGTCTGCATCATCAGCGACCTGTCGATCACCCACGCCTGATACCACCTGCTCGGCCAGATGAGCAAAACAAGGTTCAGGGAATCATCACTGCTGCAGCCTGGCGACAGGTTGTAGCGGGATGCGGATAAAATCCGACAGGCCCGCGTGAGCGACAAAACACCTACGGACCGCAATGACCGATTTTGGGCTTCGCGCCCGCTGGCAATACAACTGCCGTCACACATACGCTACCATGTGCCCCATGTCGGGGATGAACCCTGCGTTTATTGCCACTCAACTCGGTCTTGGCGTTCAGATATTGCTATCGACCTGCCCCCGATGGAGCAACTCCAGCAGCGATTGGAGTGAACCCGGGAAGCCTGAAAAGAGCTTGATTGGCACACAATTGGTACAGACAGAAACAGTACCCCTCTGAAACCCTTATGGAATCAGCCTCTGTGACACTGGAACAGAATTACACCGCGATTCTCGGCCAATTGGGCGAGGACGTCTCCCGCGAGGGCCTGCTCGACACGCCCAAGCGTGCCGCCAAAGCCATGCAGTACCTCTGCCGCGGCTATGAACAGACACTCGAAGAAGTCACCAACGGTGCCTTGTTCAGCTCTGACAACAGCGAAATGGTGCTGGTGAAAGACATCGAGCTGTACTCGTTGTGCGAACACCACCTGCTGCCGTTTATCGGCAAGGCCCACGTTGCCTACATCCCGAGCGGCAAGGTGCTGGGGCTGTCGAAAGTCGCGCGGATCGTCGATATGTACGCCCGCCGTCTGCAGATCCAGGAAAACCTCAGCCGCCAGATCGCCGATGCGGTCCAGCAAGTCACCGGCGCCCTGGGCGTTGCGGTGGTGATCGAGGCCAAGCACATGTGCATGATGATGCGCGGTGTGGAGAAGCAGAATTCGTCGATGATCACTTCGGTGATGTTGGGTGAGTTCCGCGAAAATGCGGCTACCCGCAGCGAGTTTCTCAGCCTGATCAAATAATTGGCAACACAAGGAAAACCGGCATTCATCGCCGGTTTTTTTTCGTCTGTGAAAAATCAGGTAAGCTGCGCGCCTTCTTTCGCCCCGTGAGGCTTATACCGTGTTCGTAAAAGCGCTTCGTGTCGGCCTTGGCCAACTGATCATCTTCATCGACTTCATCACCCGCCCCGGCAAGAAGCAGCGCCCCGCTGCTGCTCAGGCCCAGATCGAAACGGCCGCCAAAAGCCTGACCCTGTATCAGTTCCACGCCTGCCCGTTCTGCGTGAAAACCCGCCGCACCTTGCGTCGCTTGAACGTGCCAGTGGCGCTGCGTGATGCGAAGAACAACGAGCAGGATCGCCAGGCCCTGCTGGAACAGGGTGGCAAGATCAAGGTGCCGTGCCTGCGCATTGAAGAGAATGGCCAGACCACCTGGATGTATGAATCCAAGGTGATCATTGATTATCTGGATAAGCGGTTTGCGGCAGCCTGAGGTTTTGGCGGTGTCCTTAGGGACGCCACAAAATCCAGACAAATAAAAACCGGCCCAATGGCCGGTTTATTTGTTTCTACCCTCCCCTCAAGCTGCGTTCGCCGCCTGCGCCTGACGCACCACCGCCGCCAATCGCTGCAGCCCTTCATCCAGCCGCGCCGGATCGATATGGCTGAAGTTCAGCCGTAGATGCCCCGGATGGTTATCCGGCTCGGGAAAAAACGGCTCACCCGGCATGAACGCCACATCCGCGACCAACGCTGCCTTGAGCAACGTCCGCGTATCCAGCGGTTGCTTCAATGTCAGCCAGAAAAACAGCCCACCCTGCGGCACGTTCCAATCGGCCAGATCAGAGAAATGGGTTTCCAGCGCCGACTGAAACGCGTCCCGCCGAACCCGGTAGAAGTCCCGCAACTCACTCAGATGCTGCTGGAATTTCTCTGTACCGATCCATTGCAGCGCTTGCCACTGGCCAACGCGATTGGTGTGCAAGTCGGCGGATTGCTTGAGCTTCAGCAAGTGCGGAAACAGGTCAGGACTGGCAATCAGGTAACCGACGCGCAACCCCGGCAACAGGGTTTTCGACACGGTGCCGGTGTAGATCCAGCTGGTCTTTTTCAAACGACTGACGATCGGCGTGGCACTGCCGCCGTCGAATGTCAGCTCGCGGTACGGCTCGTCTTCGATCAGGGTGACACCGAACTCATCCAGCAAGGCTGCCACGGCGTCGCGCTTGGCTTCGCTGTAGCGCACCGCCGATGGGTTCTGAAAGGTCGGGATCAAGTAGATGAACGCAGGGCGGTGCTTTTCCAGGCGCGCGCGCAGTTCCACCAGATTCGGACCATCGGCCTCCAATGGCACGGTGATGCAGTCGGCACCGAACAGTTGAAAGATCTGCAACGCGGCCAGGTATGTCGGCGCTTCAAGCAGGATCTCGGTGCCTTTGTCGATGTAGAGCTTGGCCGCCAGATCGAGGGTCTGCTGGGAACCGCTGACCACCAGCACCTGGCTGGCCTCACACGGCACACCCAATGCTCGAGCCTGCGCCGCCAACGCTTCACGCAGCGCTGGCTCGCCTTCGCTCATGCCGTATTGGCCCATGGACAGCGGCATGTCGGCCCATTCGACGGCTGGCAACATGGCTTCGGCCGGCAGGCCGCCGGCGAACGACATCACTTCCGGCCGTTGGGCTGCGGCAAGGATTTCACGGATCAGAGAACTTTTAAGGCGCGAGACACGTTCGGAAAAAGCCATGGGGGTCACCGGTAGCGAGGCCAGAGGGAAATAAGTCAAACTGGTTGACCGAAATTACGATAACCCGAACGGATACGTCAACATGCTTGACCTTAAAAATCCAATTTCCCAACAGCAGGCCATGGAAGCGTTTTTCTTCGGCTACCAGGCGTTTACCGCCAAGGCCGACGAAATGCTCGAGCGTCGCGGCTTGAGCCGGGTGCATCAACGCATCGTGTTTTTCATCGCCCGCTACCCGAACCTGAGCGTCAAGGAATTGCTGGCGTTGTTGGGTGTGAGCAAGCAGGCGTTGAACATTCCGTTGCGGCAGTTGGTGGAAATGCATCTGGTGGACAGCGTTGCGTCCGAGACCGACAAGCGTAAACGGTTGCTGCAACTGACCGAGGATGGCGCACGGTTTGAGCAGTCGTTGCGGCGCGAGCAAGTGAAATTGCTGGAGCGGGTGTTCGCCGAGGCTGGGGAGGTGGCGGTGAATGGGTGGTTGGCGGTGAATCTGGCTCTTGGGAAAAGTCAGGCTGTTGTTGATTGACTGTTCTGCCCCCATCGCCAGCAGGCTGCTCCCACAGTGATCTGTGGTTTACACAGAACCTGTGGGAGCCAGCCTGCTGGCGATGAGGCCCTCGAAGCCCATATATCCCTATCAGCGAACTTTTCGTCTACAAAATCAAAAACATTATTTGCATTATTTGTATACAAAAGCATAATCCACTGCGTGCGAGTTCCTGACCAACAGGTCAACAAATTCGCGAATGCCTCAAAGGGCCGCTGCCACCCTCATGGGTCCGGCCCTGGAAATAACAATAAAACTCTTGAGGAGTACTCGCTGTGGAAAGCCGCAAATCCGAAGCCCCGACGCTCGAACTCTCGCCGCCATTACGCAATGGCTGGCTGGAGCGCATCTTCAAACTCAGCTTGCACGGCACCACGGTGAAGACCGAGCTGATTGCCGGTCTGACAACCTTTATCACCATGGCTTACATCATCTTCGTCAACCCCAACATCATGGCTGACGCCGGGATCGATCACGGCGCCGCGTTCGTAGCTACCTGTATCGCCGCCGCGCTGGGCTGCCTGCTGATGGGCCTGTACGCCAACTGGCCGGTCGGCCTGGCGCCGGGGATGGGCTTGAACGCCTTCTTCACCTACACCGTGGTCGGCACCATGGGCTACAACTGGGAGACCGCCCTTGGCGCGGTGTTTGTTTCCGGGGTGTTGTTCATGATCCTGACCTTTTCCAAGATCCGTGAATGGCTGCTCAACAGCATTCCGGTGAGCCTGCGCTATGCGATGGGCGCGGGGGTCGGTTTGTTTCTCGGGCTGATCGGCTTGAAAACCGCCGGTATCGTCGTCGATAGCCCGGCCACCCTGATCAAGCTTGGCTCGTTGCGCGAACCTGGACCGCTGCTGGCCGCCATCTGCTTCCTGATGATCGCCGTGCTCAGCTACCACAAGGTGTTCGGTGCGATCCTCATCAGCATCATCACCGTGACGCTGGCCGGTTGGGGCCTGGGCCTGGTGCATTACGAAGGGATCATGTCGGCACCGCCGAGCCTGGCACCGACCTGGATGGCCATGAACGTCGCCGGCGTGTTCAACGTCAGCATGATCAGCGTGGTGCTGGCCTTCCTCTTCGTGCACATGTTCGACACCGCCGGCACCCTGATGGGCGTCGCCCAGCGCGCCAACCTGGTGAATGCGGACGGCCGGATTGAAAACCTTTCCCGTGCCATGAAAGCCGATAGCGCCTCCAGCGTATTCGGGGCGGTAGTGGGTGTTCCTCCGGTAACAAGCTATGTGGAGAGTGCCGCGGGCGTCGCCGCGGGTGGTCGGACTGGTCTTACCGCAGTGACCGTAGGTGTGCTATTTATTGCAGCCATGTTTTTCGCCCCGCTGGCTGGCATGATCCCTGCCTATGCCACCGCCGGCGCGCTGATTTATGTAGCAATGCTGATGATGGGTGGCATGGCGCACATTGAATGGGACGAAGCGACCGACAGCATTCCGGCGATCGTCACCGCGATCATGATGCCGCTGACCTTCTCGGTCGCCGACGGAATTGCGCTGGGCTTCATCACCTATGTGGCGCTGAAGGCCGGCACCGGCAAGTACAAGGAAATTTCCGTCAGTCTGTGGGTGCTTTGCGCGATCTTCATTGCCAAGTTCATTTTCTTGTAAGCCGTACACGATTCAAAAACAGTGATTCAAAACAGCCTCACCCCGTCGGGTGAGGCTTTTGTGCAAATGGAGGAAAGTGATGAGTCTGGAAACCTGGCTGCTGTTCAGCGGCGCTGCGCTGGTGGTGATCCTGATCCCGGGGCCCCTGTCTTTGCTGATGATCAGCAACAGTCTGAATTACGGCTTGCGTCGTTCTTACCCGGCGTTTCTGGGTGGCGTGTTTGCTTCGATCTGTTTGCTCAGTGCGTCGGCACTGGGGTTGGGCGCGTTGTTGCTGGCGTCGGAACAGCTGTTCAGCGCGCTGAAAATCGTCGGTGCGTTGTACCTGTTCTACCTCGCCTGGCAGAGCTGGCAGCAGTCGCGCCTGCCATCGGTCGGCGCTGAAGTGCCTCAGGCTGCGCCGGTTCCACGCTTCCGTGCCCTGTTCGGGCGCGCGTTCATGTTGGGTGCCAGTAATCCGAAAGACATTCTGTTCTTTGCCGCTTTCCTGCCGCAGTTCTTGAGCGCCGAGCAACCGTTCCTTCCGCAGTTGCTGGTAATGATCGCGACCTGGACCGTGCTGGATCTGCTGTGCAAATTGGCTTACGGGCTCGGTGCGCATGGTGCGGCGCGGTATCTGCGCAGTGGCAAGGGGCAGAGCTGGTTTAACCGGGTGAGTGCGGGGTTGTTCAGTGGTGCAGGGGCTGCGTCGCTGTTGAGCCGTTAAAGACCAAAGCTCGCAGCCTCCTTGCACTCGACAGCTCCTACAAGAGGAATGCGTTTCCATGTAGGCACTGTCGAGTGCAAGGAGGCTGCGAGATTTTTTCTACAGGCAAAAAAAAGCCCGCAGTGTGAGCGGGCGAAAGACCAAAGAAGCTATATGCGCAGTCGCTTCTCGGAGGAGGCAGCTGCTTGGGGGATCAGCTGCCGCGGTACGTGGAATAGCTGTAGGGCGAAATCAGCAGCGGCACGTGATAGTGATCCTGCTCCGCAGAGATGCCGAAACGCAGCACCACCACATCCAGGAACGCAGGCGTAGGCAACTGAACGCCACGGGCGCGGTAGTAATCGCCCGCATGAAACTGAACCTGATAGACCCCGCTGCGGTAGTCATCGCCCTGCAGCAACGGAGCATCGACACGGCCATCGCTGTTGGTGATCGCGCTGGCGACCAATTCCAGTTGCGAGCCCTCAACGCGGTACAGCTCGACCTTGATCGAGCTGCCCGGGCAACCGTGTGCAGCGTCCAAAACGTGTGTAGTCAAACGTCCCATTGATTCTGCGCGCCTGCCTGCGTGGAGCAGTCAGACCTCGCGCCTCCTGAAGTCAGTTGAAAAGGAGACCGCACCGATTCGGAGCACGAAAAGCTGCGGCGAGCGACTGATTAAGACACTTTTCATAAAAATTGTACACAATAAAAACGACATTTTTCGCCTGACTACCGCCATTCCGGATTTGCCAGCGAATCCGCGGGTAAACCATGCGACCCGAGGACCTTCCATCCATTAGCTGACCAATCAGGCAGGTTTCTTGCAATAACCTGTGAAGATGACAGTTGATGAAAAATGCGAAAATTCAGGCTTACAAAGTGGATATAAAGTTGTATACAATCAGCCCATCGCTGTGACGCCAGCCTGACTTCCCACTTGCAGGCACGCCACACAAACTGTCAACGAACAAGAAGGAAGACTGCAGTGAGCGCTGACTACCCACGCGACCTGATCGGTTACGGCAGTAACCCTCCTCACCCACACTGGCCGGGCAATGCCCGCATCGCCCTGTCCTTCGTCCTGAATTACGAAGAAGGTGGCGAGCGCAACATCCTGCACGGCGATAAAGAATCCGAAGCCTTCCTGTCGGAGATGGTCTCGGCGCAGCCGCTGCAAGGCGAGCGCAACATGAGCATGGAATCCCTTTACGAGTATGGCAGCCGTGCCGGCGTCTGGCGGGTTCTGAAACTGTTCAAGGAATTCGACATTCCGCTGACCATCTTCGCCGTGGCCATGGCCGCCCAGCGTCACCCGGACGTGATCCGTGCGATGGTCGATGCCGGCCATGAAATCTGCAGCCACGGTTACCGCTGGATCGACTACCAGTACATGGACGAAGCGCAGGAACGCGAGCACATGCTCGAAGCGATCCGCGTCCTCACCGAAATCACCGGCGAACGCCCACTGGGCTGGTACACCGGTCGCACCGGCCCGAACACCCGTCGCCTGGTGATGGAAGAAGGCGGTTTCCTCTACGACAGCGACACCTACGACGATGACCTGCCCTACTGGGAACCGAACAACCCGACCGGCAAGCCGCACCTGGTGATCCCCTACACCCTGGACACCAACGACATGCGCTTCACCCAGGTCCAGGGGTTCAACAAGGGCGACGATTTCTTCGAATACCTGAAAGACGCGTTCGACGTGCTGTACGCCGAAGGCGCCGAAGCGCCGAAAATGCTCTCGATCGGTCTGCACTGCCGCCTGATCGGCCGTCCAGCCCGACTGGCCTCGCTCAAGCGCTTTATCGAATACGCTAAAAGTCATGAACAGGTGTGGTTCAGCCGCCGCGTCGACATCGCTCGCCACTGGCACGAAACCCACCCGTACCAAGGGGCTGCAAAATGAGCCAGTTCCAGACACTGAAACCCTCGACCCTGAGCCGCGACGCATTCGTCGCCGCTTTCGCCGACATCTACGAACATTCGCCATGGGTGGCCGAGAAGGCCTTCGACCTGGGCCAGGACGCCTCGATCGACGAGATCGAAACCCTGCACCAGCGCATGAGCGACATCCTGTTGAGCGCCGATCAGCAAAGCCAACTGGCCCTGATCAACGCTCACCCGGACCTGGCCGGCAAAGCTGCCGTTCAGGGCCAACTCACCGAAGCCAGCACCAATGAACAGGCTGGCGCCGGTATTCACCAATGCACGGCCGAAGAGTTCCAGCGCTTCACCGAGCTGAACGACGCCTACAAGGCCAAGTTCAAGTTTCCCTTCATCATGGCGGTAAAAGGCAGCAACCGGCATCAGATCCTCGCGGCGTTCGAAACGCGCATTCACAACTCGGCAGATACCGAATTCAAATGCGCGCTGGCGGAGATCAACAAGATCGCCCTGTTCCGATTACTGACCCTATAGCGACCTTGGCCCGAGCGACACTGAACGCATACATCGCCCAGGGCCCTGAGAGCATCCCAAGCCAACTAATTAAAGGCAGACAAGAAGAATGAAAGCTTACGCCGTACCTTTCGAGAAGTTCGTCAACCTGGCCGACGCCCGCCTGGGCACCAAAATCATCTCGGTCACCGATGACTGGTTCGCAGACGCCAACCGTCTGTTCCAACCGACCCCGGCCGTGTGGAAGGAGGGCGTGTTCGATGACAACGGCAAGTGGATGGACGGCTGGGAGTCGCGCCGCAAGCGCTTCGAAGGCTACGACAGCGCCGTGATCCGCCTGGGCGTGCCCGGCTCGATCAAAGGCGTGGACATCGACACTTCATTCTTCACCGGCAACTTCCCGCCGTCGGCCTCCCTGGAAGCCTGCTTCCTCGCTTCGGGCGAACCGGACGAAAACACTCAGTGGACTGAAGTACTGTCGGCCGTCGAGCTCCAAGGCAACAGCCATCACTATCACGAAATCAATAACGACCAGGCCTTCAGCCACCTGCGCTTCAACATCTATCCGGATGGTGGCGTGGCCCGTCTGCGTGTGTACGGCATTCCGTTCCGCGACTGGTCCGCTGTCGGCGACAACGAGCAGGTCGACCTGGCCGCAGCCCTGAACGGTGGCCGCGCCCTCGCCTGCTCCGACGAACACTTCGGCCGCATGAGCAACATCCTCAACCCGGGCCGTGGCATCAACATGGGCGACGGCTGGGAAACCGCACGTCGCCGTACGCCGGGCAATGACTGGGTGATCGTCGCGCTGGGTCATGCCGGCGAGATCGAAAAAGTCATCGTCGACACCCTGCACTTCAAGGGCAACTACCCGGACACGTGCTCGATCCAGGGCGCGTTCGTCAAGGGCGGCACCGACAGCCAGATCGAAACCCAATCGCTGTTCTGGCGTGAACTGCTGCCGGCGCAGAAACTGGAAATGCACGCCGAACACACCTTCGCCGAGCAGATCAAGGCACTGGGCCCGATCACCCATATCCGCCTGAACGTGTTCCCGGACGGCGGTGTGAGTCGCCTGCGCGTATTGGGCAAGGTCGCTAAATAAGCGCAAACCCATCGCCAGCGGGCTGGCTCCCACATTTGGAATGCGTTCCCCTGTGGGAGCCAGCCTGCTGGCGATAGCAACAGAACCAACAACACAGAATCCGGATAAAAACAGCATGCGCACACTGACGATTGAACCGCTGACCAAAGAAGCCTTCGCCCCTTTCGGTGACGTGATCGAAACCGACGGCAGCGATCACTTCATGATCAACAACGGTTCGACCATGCGCTTTCACAAACTGGCGACGGTGGAAACCGCCACGCCAGAGGACAAGGCGATCATCAGCATTTTCCGCGCCGACGCGCAGGACATGCCGTTGACCGTCTGCATGCTGGAGCGTCACCCGCTGGGCAGCCAGGCTTTCATTCCGCTGCTCGGCAACCCCTTTCTGATCGTGGTCGCGCCACTTGGCGATGAACCTGTATCAGGCTTGGTCCGCGCCTTCGTCACCAACGGCAGGCAGGGCATTAATTACCATCGCGGCGTTTGGCACCATCCGGTGCTGACGATCGAAAAGCGGGATGACTTCCTGGTGGTTGATCGCAGTGGCACAGGCAATAACTGCGATGAGCATTTTTTCAAAGAGGATGAACGTTTGATCCTCGCCCCCCACCAATAAGAGAAGGTCTGATCACTCGACAACAGAGTGACAGGCGAGAGGTAAAGACTGTGGAAGCACATCTGTTGGAATGGCTGAACCTGAGCGTGCGCTGGGTTCACATGATTACTGGCGTGGCCTGGATCGGTGCGTCGTTCTACTTCGTCTGGCTGGAGAACAACCTCAACCGGGTCAACCCGAAAAGCGGTCTGGCTGGAGATTTGTGGGCGATCCACGGCGGCGGTATCTACCACCTGGAAAAATACAAACTGGCCCCACCGACCATGCCGGACAACCTGCACTGGTTCAAATGGGAGGCCTACTTCACCTGGCTGTCGGGGATCGCGCTGCTGTGCGTGGTGTTCTACTCCAACCCGACGCTATATCTCTTGGCACCAGGCAGCAGCCTGACCGGCCCTGAAGGTGTTGCCCTGGGCATCGCTTCGTTGTTCGTCGGCTGGTTCGTCTACTCCTTCCTCTGCGACTCGGCCCTGGGCAAACGCCCTGCCCTGCTCGGTTTCATCCTGTTCGTGCTGATCATTGGCGCCGCCTACGGCTTCAGCAAAGTGTTCAGCGGTCGTGGTGCGTATCTGCACGTCGGCGCGATCATCGGCACCATCATGGTCGGCAACGTGTTCCGCATCATCATGCCGGCGCAACGCGCACTGGTGGCGGCGATCGCCGAGAACCGCACGCCGGATCCGGCGCTGCCGGCCAAAGGCTTGCTGCGTTCACGGCACAACAACTACTTCACCTTGCCGGTGCTGTTCATCATGATCAGCAACCACTTCCCGAGCACCTACGGCAGCCAGTACAACTGGCTGATCCTGGCCGGGATCGCGGTGCTGGCAGTGTTGGTGCGTCACTACTTCAACACCCGTCATGACAGCCACAAGTTTGCCTGGACCCTGCCCGTCGCTGCCGTGGGCATGATCTGCCTGGCTTACGTCACCGGCCCGGCGCAGATGCCGAGCGCACCGGAAGTGGCGAAGGCTCCTGGCACCATCGAGTACCAGCCGTTGCCGGAAACCGCCGTCGGCGGGGGGGCCAAACCCGCAGTCGCGAAACCTGCTGAAGCACCGGTACAGGCGTCAAACGCCGGCCCGAGTTTCGACAAGGTGCACAGCGTGATCCAGGAACGTTGCTCGGTCTGCCACTCGGCCAAACCGACCAGCCCGCTGTTCAGTGCAGCACCGGCCGGCGTGATGTTCGACACCCCCGAGCAGATCCGCCAGAACGCGGCGCGCATCCAGGCACAAGCCGTCACCAGCCAGATCATGCCACTGGGCAACATCACCCAGATGACCCAGCAGGAACGTGACCTGATCGGCGCGTGGATTGTTCAGGGAGCTCCGACCAACTAAGCGTTGAAAAGCTTCGCGGGCGATCCGACTTGCCCGCGAATGACCGCGCCGCGGTCAACCCTGATGCACAAAATCACAAGAATAAAAAAGATCCGAGGTGTTGCATGTCCGAGCTATCCGAAGCGCGCATCCCCGACGCACCCGCCATTCAGCGTTTGCCCCTTTTGCAACTGATCCTGGTCGGTCTGCAACATGTTTTGCTGATGTACGGCGGCGCCATCGCGGTGCCGCTGATCATCGGGCAGGCCGCAGGCCTGAGTCGTGAAGAAATAGCCTTCCTGATCAATGCCGACCTGCTGGTGGCCGGCATCGCCACCATCGTCCAGTCGCTGGGCATCGGCCCGATGGGCATTCGCATGCCGGTGATGATGGGCGCCAGTTTCGCCGCGGTCGGCAGCATGGTCGCCATGGCCGGCATGCCCGGCATCGGTCTGCAGGGGATCTTCGGCGCGACCATTGCCGCCGGCTTCTTCGGCATGATAATCGCGCCGTTCATGTCCAAAGTCGTGCGTTTCTTTCCCCCTCTGGTAACGGGCACCGTCATCACCTCGATCGGCTTGTCGCTGTTCCCCGTGGCCGTCAACTGGGCAGGCGGCGGTGCGGGTGCCGCTCAGTTCGGTTCACCGATTTACCTGGCCATCGCCGCACTGGTGCTGGCCACCATCCTGTTGGTCCATCGTTTCATGCGCGGTTTCTGGGTCAATATTTCGGTGTTGATCGGCATGTGCCTCGGCTATGCGATCTGTGGTGTGATCGGCATGGTCGACCTCAGCGGCATGGCACAGGCGCCATGGGTGCAGATCGTCACACCGCTGCATTTCGGTATGCCGAAGTTTGAACTCGCACCGATCCTGTCGATGTGCCTGGTGGTGGTGATCATCTTCGTCGAGTCCACCGGGATGTTCCTCGCACTGGGCAAAATCACCGGCCAGGACGTCTGCCCACGGATGCTGCGTCGCGGCTTGTTGTGTGATGCCGGCGCGTCGTTTTTCGCCGGGTTCTTCAACACCTTCACCCACTCCTCGTTCGCGCAGAACATCGGCCTGGTGCAGATGACCGGCGTGCGCTGCCGCTCGGTGACCATCGTTGCCGGCGGCTTGCTGATCGTGCTGAGCCTGCTGCCCAAGGCAGCGTTCCTCGTGGCCTCGATTCCGCCAGCGGTATTGGGCGGTGCAGCCATTGCGATGTTCGGCATGGTCGCCGCCACCGGAATCAAGATTCTTCAGGAAGCCGACATCGGTGACCGTCGAAACCAGTTGCTGGTGGCGGTGAGCATCGGCATGGGATTGATACCGGTGGTGCGTCCGGAGTTTTTTGCGCACCTGCCACTGTGGATGAGTCCGATCACTCACAGCGGCATCGCCATGGCGACGTTGAGCGCGCTGGCGCTGAACCTGCTGTTCAACATCCTCGGCGGCCGCGAACGCGCGGCGATCAACGACTGCCACGCGCACCCGCACTGATCGAACTCTGTGGCGAGGGGATTTATCCCCGCTGGGTCGCGAAGCGGCCCCAGCATTCTCTCAAGCAAACCGCATTCGCCTGTTTTACGGCTGCTTCGCAGCCGAACGGGGATAAATCCCCTCGCCACGAACAATAAAAACAAGAGGGAGCAACAGATGATTCGGACACAAAAAAACATGCTGTTGGCCGGCGGCCTGTTGGCCGCGAGCCAAGCCATGGCCGGCGATCTGCTGCTGTGGCAGACCAACAGCCTGAGCTATCTGTATGGCAAGGATTTCGCGGTCAACCCGTCGATCCAGCAGACGATAACTTTCGAACACGCCGACCGCTGGAAGTACGGCGACAACTTCCTGTTCGTCGACAGCACTTACTACAACGGCGAGAAAGACCGGAATAAAGGGGTGCACGCCTATTACGGCGAGTTCAGTCCACGCCTGTCTTTGGGCAAAATCCTCGACCGCCGTTTCGAATTCGGCCCGATCAAGGACGTGTTGCTGGCCATGACCTACGAGAATGGCGAAGACGACACCGAGGCCTATCTGATCGGCCCCGGTTTCGACCTCGCGGTACCGGGTTTCAACTATTTCACCTTGAACTTCTATAACCGCCAGACCGAAGGCTCGCGCCCCGGCGACGATGTCTGGCAGATCACGCCGGCCTGGTCCTACACCCTGCCAGTGGGCAATTCGAGCCTGTTGATCGACGGCTATATCGACTGGGTCGTGGATAACGACCAGAACTCACATGGCACCTACCACGCCAACCTGCACTTGAACCCACAGATCAAATATGACCTGGGGAAGTCCTTGGGCTGGCGGGAGAAACAAGTGTACGTCGGCGTCGAATACAGCTACTGGAAAGACAAATACGGCATCGAAAACAACGCCAACTTCGACACGAATGAGAACACCACCAGCCTGCTGGTGAAGGTGCACTTTTAAGATGACCCGCAACCGTGCTCCAAACCTGTCGTCGGTGCGCTGTTGCGGGGCACTTGAGACCTGGCCAAGGAGTCAGTATTCTCCGCGGCCGCCCGAATCCGCTTTAAAAAAAAGCCCGGATTTAATTCCTGACCAGAAAGCCAACTTATCCCGGCCCTGGACGGTAACAAGGCATTCCAACCCCCCTCTCAATCGACGGCTCTTGAGCCGCCGAACGGGAGTTTTTTTGCTTTTCGAAAGCCTTGGCGCAGCGCTTGCCGACAGCACTGAAGCTCACCGATTGGATGATTTTTTAACGCTACAGATAAAGGCGCCACACCAGAGCGCCGATCTTAAAAAAACAACGTGAAACACCTACTTTTGGGAGCAACCGAATGAAACGTACGTGCACTAGCCTGATGCTGGCGGGATCCTTGCTGGCCGGAGGCCAGGCCATGGCCGGCGACTTGCTGCAATGGCAGAACAACAGCCTGACCTACCTGTATGGCAAGGACTTCCAGGTCAACCCGCGCATTCAGCAGACCGTGACTTTCGAACACGCCGATGGATGGAAATACGGGGATAACTTCTTCTTCGTCGACAAGATCTTCTACAACGGCGAAAAGGATTTCAACGTCGGCCCGAACACCTATTACGGGGAATTCAGCCCACGTATTTCCCTGGGCAAGGTCCTGGACCAGAAGATAGGGTTCGGTCCGGTCAAAGACGTGCTGCTGGCCATGACCTACGAGTTCGGTGAAGGCGATACCGAGTCCTACCTGATCGGTCCGGGTTTCGACCTGGCGATCCCGGGCTTCGATTACTTCCAGCTGAACTTCTACAACCGTCAGACCGAAGGCCCACGCGCCGGGGATAACGTCTGGCAGATCACCCCGGTCTGGTCCTACACCATTCCCGTGGGTGACTCGAACATCCTGATCGACGGTTTCATGGACTGGGTGGTCGACAACGATTCGAACTCAAAAGGCGACTACCACGCCAACCTGCACTTTAATCCGCAGGTTAAGTACGACTTGGGTAAAGCACTGAACATTGGCGAGAAGCAGTTGTATGTGGGGGTGGAATACGACTACTGGAAAAACAAGTACGGAATTGAAGACAGCCAGTACTTCAAGACTGATCAGAGCACGACGAGTTTCTTGGTGAAGTTTCACTTCTGATCAAAACTGATTAATAGATATCGCCCGGCAGCCAAGATACCGGGCGAACATCTTCGACGTCGCCGACCTTAGTAGTAAGCGCTTAGAAGCCGCTTCGATGAATTCCCTAAGCGTTGCTCAAAAACATCAAAATCAATAGGTTCTCCCGTACGCATATCGAAGACATTGTCCGGTAAAACGATCGTTGACCCAAAAGTTCCATTACCCACCGCTATCTTCGGAGGGGTCACTTCTTTCATTGAAACCTTTACATAGCTTTGCTTCTGCCCCTCAAGCAATACATCCAATAGTTCTACGGACATAATTTCAAACGCTGCACCGGGATTTGCCAGTGACTCAGATTCATAGAAAGGATAACCGCTTCGCGGGGATAAAGGAGATATGGGCTTAGGACTAAAATGCTGATTGACTTCAAAAATCACAGAAGTCTCGTCAAACTTACGATTTTCATCATTTGAGTGAAATCCCGCAAATTCTGCGGCAACGATAGGATTTTCGGTAAAAGAGGCGAAATCAGTATTGATCAATATATTCCCGACCCCCAATCGACCTTGCCTGAAAAAAGCACCCGACGTCCCTCTGCGCCCTGATCCCCCCCGATACAGTGTTACATCACCGGTGTGAGGAAGCGCGCTAACTATATCAGCCAAGTCATAAACGCGAGATACATTGTCGCTTGCCACGCGAGCATCTTTAGGAAAATAACTCTCGGAATACTCTCTCTCTTCCCCTAACCTTAGGTAGTCATTGACAAAGTACCCTGAGTCCGCAGCATAAGCCTCCAGATAAGTACGCTCATGCTTATCCGGAACTATATTTGACTCCTTTAGCAAAATTGTCTGTCGTGCACTTACAGCCGCCCCTTTAGTTTCCCTTGCTTTTTCATGATTGCTTACAAGAAGAAGATCATTAAAATCTGTCCCCGACAAACCATCCACGTCCTTGAGCGTCAGCGGGTTATTTAAGACATATCCAAATAAATTCAAACCGTTTACAAACCAGGCAGGATCTGGACTCACCCACCGCTGCAACCACGGTGCGCAGTACCGATACCCATAATAATAAAGCCCCGTCGCATCCCGCTCTTTACCCGAATAACGAATCGTCTTGTACTTGCCTTCCGTCTCGCTTGCCCCCGCCCACAACGCCGTCCCGCCAAACGCGTAATAAACCTCCCGACTCAGCACGCCACCCTGTTCATCCAACTCCAGCGTGCTGGAATTCAGGTGATTGCTCAGGCAAAACCGCAGCTGGTTATCAGGAACATCGCGAGGCAACTTCGTAACCCAGTGCAAGGCTCGAACCTGACTGCGCCCGGTTTCGACACTCACGACGTGCCGTTCTTCGCCAGTCGCCGAATCACGATGAATTTCCAGCCCCGGCAAGTAGAGAACTTCCGCCCGCAACGTACGACTCGCAGCCTGGGTCAGTCGGACCTTTCGCAGTCGATGCCCGGGACTGTCGTAGCAATAACATTCGGTATCGTCAGGGCCGTCGCCACGCCTGACCAGCGTGACCCGGCTTAACTGATTGCGAATGTCCCAACCCATCTTTTGGCCGCGCAACAACGCCAGTTGATTGCCATTGGCGTCGAAGCCATCGACCAGATTGGCTTTATCCGCAACACTGCGATTGCTGTCTGGCGAGGTAAACATCTCGAAGGTTTCTGCACCGCTGTGATGGCGGGTTTGCAGATTACCTGCTGCGTCGTAGTTGAAGGTCTGGATGTAATTGCGCAACTGGCTGGGATCCAGCGGCGTGGTTTGCCACGACGGCAACGCTGGGCCGTAGCTCGGCTGACTGACTTCGCTGCCGGTGGCTTCGATCAGTTGGTGAAGGCTGTCGTAGGTATAGCTACAGACCGGATCGATTCGCTGATTGTTGAAATGACGCGTCAGTTGAGCCTTGTCTTCGATGCTGGTGATGTTGCCCATCGGATCATATGCATAATTAAAATCCTGAAGCGGCTTGCCCTCGACATTGCAAGATTGCAATTGCAGGAGGCGCCCGTCTTCACCTGCGTAACGGGCGGTGGTGGTGACGCCATTTCCAGCGCATTCGCTGACGACCCCGCCCAAGGCGTCGTAGCGGATCTCACTGACCAGCAAACGCGGCTCTTCCAAGGGCCCTGCCAGCTTCAGTCGGGCCTCACGTAATTGCCCTGCCCGGTCGTAAGTGAACGATCTGACGTTATCCATGGCATCAGTCTGACTGCGCATCTCCCCCAAAGGACCGTACAGCTGCGTCGTCTCGAACACTTCGTCTTCCAGTCCGGCATCGGCGAACGCGGACGACCAATCCGGCGGCTCCAGATCGCGCAGGAAACGCATTCGCTCCGACAGCAGCAAACCACCCACACCGTATTCGCAGAGGCGCCGACTGCCGGCCGGGTGGTCATGGCAGATCAGTTGTCCGCATTGGTTATGAACGGCGAACTCGTCATCGGCAGCACCATAGGTGAACCGATCAGATACCCGCGGCAGCTCGTCTGCCATCTGCTCAGTAACAGTTATTGCACGCTGAAGCTGATCGAATTCAGTGTGACGTTGACCGCCGCGACCATCCCAGGACGAGCAAACCGCATCCGCCTGATTAAACAAACTCAGTCGCCAACCGGCATCGACGCTGTCCACCAACAATGGCCGGCCCTGCAAATCGAATCCGGATTGAAGATTGGGTTTGGGTGCTGTTAACCACAGCCGTGGGTCCCAGGCAGCGAATGGCCGCCCGGCAGGATCGAAGTGGTTACGGGTAATGCGCGTATCAATCGATGTGTTCAGCGGATGACGACAATAAGCGACATTTCGCACCGCCAACACGCGCGGGTCCGTCACCGTCACTGTTGGCGTGTGAGCATCGATCCATTGCGCAGCAGCCATCTTGCAACCCTCTGCCGGAGGGCTTCAATCTGATCGTAGAGGCAAGTAAATGTCTACTGTCACGCCTGACAGCTCAAGCGACTTCAGGCACCGTTAGCCCAAGAAACCGACTCAACTCATCCCGCTTGGCCAATGCATCCCGCCGCCCCAGATCAATCAACTCGCTGCAATACCCCGCCTCGAACAGCAAGTAACTCAACACCCCCGCCCCGCTGGTCTTGGTCGCCCCCGGCCCGCGCAGGAACAGACGCAACGCCGCCGGTAACTCCTGACGGTGACGCGCAGCAATTTCATCAATCGGCTGGCTCGGCGAAATCACCAACACCTCCACCGGCGCTACGCCGAGCGCACGGGTCGGCGTGCCATCGGGCATCAGGTGACTGAACTGGTTCAGGCGCTGCAGCAACTCGATGTCGCTTTCCAGGCTGTCAATGAACGTACTGTTGAGCATGTGCCCGCCGATCTGCGCGAGCGTCGGTTGCTGGCCGGTGTAGGCGCGTTGCAGCGGTTGCTCGGGGTCAACGCCGCGTGGGTTGCCGCTGACGCCCACCACCAGCACGCGATTGGCGCCCAGGTGCAGGGCCGGGCTGATCGGCGCGGATTGGCGTACCGCGCCGTCGCCGAAATATTCTTCGCCGATTTTCACCGGGGCAAACAGTAATGGGATGGCGGAGCTGGCGAGCAAATGGTCGACGGTCAATTGCGTCGGCACGCCGATTCGCCGATGACGCAACCAGGCGTCGATGGTGCCCCCGCCCTCATAGAACGTCACGGCTTGTCCGGATTCATAGCCAAACGCGGTGACCGCGACGGCCTGCAACTGCTTGTGCGCGATGGCGTCGGCGATGCCGGTCATTTGCAGTTTGTCGTTGAGCAACCCGCGCAGCGGCGAGCTGTTGAGCAAGGCCACCGGCACCTGAGCGCCGATGCCGAGCAAACTGTGGCTGACAAACCGACTGGCCTGATGAATCACCCCCGGCCAATCGCTGCGCAACACCAGGTGACTGCGGAAACCCTGCCAGAAGGCTGTCAGACGCTCGATCGCGCCCCGGAAATCCATCGCACCGCTGGCCAGACTGACGGCGTTGATCGCCCCGGCCGAGGTGCCGACGATTACCGGGAACGGATTGTCTGCCCCCAGCGGCAGCAGTTCGGCAATCGCCGCCAATACGCCGACCTGATAAGCCGCCCGAGCCCCGCCGCCGGAAAGAATCAACCCTGTAACCGGTTCAGCAGGACTCATCGCAACGCTCCATGGTGCTTGATGGGATAGGGGTTCAACCGCGTTTTGCGTACAGCTTGGGCTCGCCCGGCGGACGGCTCTTGAAGCGGCGATGGGCCCAGAGGTATTGCTCCGGGCAGTCGCGCAGCACGCCTTCGATCCATTGGTTGATCCGCAGGCAATCGGCTTCTTCGGTCTCGCCGGGGAAACCCTCAAGCGGCGCATGGATCACCAGTCGATAACCGCTGCCGTCCGCCAGACGCTCCTGGGTGAACGGCACCACCAGCGCCTTGCCCAGCCGCGCAAATTTGCTGGTGGCGGTGACGGTCGCCGCCTGAATGCCGAACAGTGGCACGAAGATGCTTTGCTTGGCGCCGTAGTCCTGATCCGGTGCGTACCAGATCGCACGGCCGGCCCGTAGCAACTTGAGCATGCCGCGCACGTCTTCGCGCTCCACGGCCAGCGAATCGAGGTTATGCCGTTCGCGGCCACAGCGCTGGATGTAATCGAACAACGGATTCTTGTGCTCGCGGTACATGCCATCAATGGTGTGCTGCTGACCGAGCAACGCCGCGCCGATTTCCAGCGTGGTGAAATGCACCGCCATCAGAATCACGCCCTTGCCGTCGCGCTGGGCTTTCTTCAGATGTTCCAGCCCTTCGACGTGGGCCAGCTTCGCCAGGCGCTCCCGGGACCACCACCAGCTCATGGCCATTTCAAAGAAAGCGATGCCGGTGGAGGCAAAGTTTTCCTTGAGCAGGCGTTTGCGCTCGGCAGCAGACTTTTCCGGGAAGCAAAGTTCCAGATTGCGCCTGGCAATGCGCCGTCGGTCGCCCGCCGCGCGATACATCAATGCGCCGAGGGCGCGGCCGATTGACAGCAACGCCGGATACGGCAATTGAACAATCAGCCACAACAGCCCCAGCCCACACCACAGCGGCCAGAAACGCGGCATAAGAAATGTTTTTCGAAAACGCGGGCGATCCATTAAAGCTTCCGGAAAGACGATGGCCGCGCATTCTACATCGTTCGACCCGGCTTGCGGCTGGCGAGCGTTCTCGTTATAAGTCTCGGCACTTTTAGTGACAAGCCGTTGTATGCCCACCATGAGCCAAACCGACCTGCTAGACCAAGATCCCGTGTTCCAGTTGAAGGGCAGCATGCTCGCCATTACGGTGCTGGAGCTGGCCCGCAACGACCTCGAGAGCCTCGATCGGCAACTGGCCGCCAAGGTCGCCCAGGCGCCTGGCTTCTTCAGCAACGCACCGTTGGTACTGGCGCTGGACAAGCTTCCGGCCAGCGAAGGCGCGGTCGATCTGCCAGGCCTGATGCGCGTCTGTCGCCAGCACGGTCTGCGTACGTTGGCGATCCGCGCCAGCCGCATCGAAGACATCGCTGCCGCCATCGCGGTCGACCTGCCGGTGCTGCCACCGTCCGGCGCCCGCGAGCGGCCGCTGGACCCGCTTGACGGGGCCGTTGCGAAAAAACCGGAAAAACCGCCGGAACCGACGATCAAACCGACGAAAATCATCACTTCGCCCGTGCGCGGCGGCCAGCAGATTTATGCACAGGGTTGCGACCTCGTCGTAATCTCGTCGGTCAGCCCGGGGGCGGAACTTCTCGCCGACGGGAACATCCATGTATACGGCCCGATGCGCGGTCGCGTACTGGCCGGGGTCAAAGGCGACACGAAAGCCAGGATTTTCTGTCAGCAAATGAGCGCTGAACTGGTCTCCATCGCAGGCCACTACAAGGTTTCGGAGGATCTGCGGCGCGACCCTTTATGGGGTGCCGGCGTACAGGTCAGCCTGTCGGGCGATGTGTTGAACATCATTCGGCTTTAACGGATACTGCCGCATTTTCCAAGCATCTCTAAAACGTAGCGAATACGGCTCAAACGAAGTAGGAAAAAGGCCAAAAGCAGTGTTTATCGAAGGTAAGCGCCGTTCTGGACCGGATTCCAGCCAAGGCTGTCCGACTGCAGTAGTTTTTCTAGAGATGTTTTTCAGGGGCTAAATGTCCTTTTTCCTTAGGGGTGAAACACCTTGGCCAAGATTCTCGTGGTTACATCCGGCAAGGGTGGTGTGGGTAAGACCACCACCAGTGCTGCTATCGGTACCGGCCTCGCACTGCGCGGTCACAAAACAGTTATCGTCGACTTCGACGTCGGTTTGCGTAACCTCGACCTGATCATGGGTTGCGAGCGTCGCGTCGTGTACGACTTCGTCAACGTGGTCAACGGCGAAGCCAACCTGCAACAGGCCCTGATCAAAGACAAACGCCTGGAAAACCTCTACGTACTGGCCGCCAGTCAGACCCGCGACAAAGACGCGCTGACCGTCGAAGGCGTGGAAAAAGTCCTGATGGCGTTGAAGGAAGACTTCGAATTCGTGGTCTGCGACTCCCCGGCCGGCATCGAGAAAGGTGCTCACCTGGCCATGTACTTCGCCGATGAAGCGATTGTCGTGACCAACCCGGAAGTCTCCTCGGTTCGTGACTCGGACCGCATGCTGGGCCTGTTGGCCAGCAAGTCGCGTCGCGCTGAAAACGGCGAAGAGCCGATCAAGGAACATTTGCTGCTGACCCGTTACAACCCGCAACGCGTCAGCGACGGCGAAATGCTCGGCGTCGAAGACGTCAAGGAAATTCTCGCCGTGACCCTGCTGGGTGTGATCCCTGAGTCCCAAGCGGTACTCAAGGCGTCCAACTCCGGCGTGCCGGTGATCCTCGACGACCAGAGCGACGCCGGTCAGGCGTACAGCGATGCCGTTGAACGCCTGCTGGGTAAAACCGTGGAGCATCGGTTTCTCGATGTGACGAAGAAAGGATTCTTTGAGCGTCTGTTTGGAGGCCGGTAATGAACATTTTTGACTTCTTTCGTGCTAACAAGAAGCCAAGTACCGCCTCGGTAGCGAAAGAGCGTCTACAGATCATCGTGGCGCATGAACGCGGCCAACGCAGTACGCCGGACTACCTGCCCGCCTTGCAGAAGGAATTGGTCGAGGTGATCCGCAAGTACGTCAATATCGGGTCCGATGACGTGCACGTCGCCCTGGAAAACCAGGGTAGCTGCTCGATTCTGGAACTCAATATCACCCTGCCAGATCGCTGAGTCGATCCGGCAGGAGCCACGGCGACTCAGGCCCCCTCTGCCAATGGAGGGGGCCTGAGTCGCCGTTGGCGTTTGTTACGAGGCTGTTTTAATGCCGCTGTCCAACATCCGTATCATCCATCAGGACGCCGCCGTACTGGTGGTGGATAAACCGACCCTGTTGCTGTCCGTCCCCGGCCGGGCCGATGACAACAAGGATTGCCTGATCACCCGCCTGCAAGAAAACGGCTACCCGGAAGCCCGCATCGTCCATCGCCTGGACTGGGAAACGTCCGGCATCATTCTGCTGGCCCGTGACCCGGACACCCATCGCGAACTGTCTCGGCAATTTCACGACCGCGAAACCGAGAAGGCCTACACAGCCCTGTGCTGGGGTCAACCGGAGCTGGACAGCGGTAGCATCGATCTGCCGTTGCGCTACGATCCGCCGACCAAACCGCGCCACGTGGTGGACCACGAGTTCGGCAAAAACGCCCTGACGTTCTGGCGCGTACTCGAACGTTGCGGCGACTGGTGCCGGGTCGAACTGACACCGATCACCGGCCGCTCCCATCAGTTGCGCGTGCACATGCTCTCCATCGGCCATCCGCTGCTGGGCGACGGCCTCTATGCCCATGAGCAGGCGCTGGCCGCCTGGCCACGGTTGTGCCTGCATGCGAGCATGCTCAGCTTTACTCACCCGCAGAGCGGCGAACGCTTGCGCTTCGAGTGCCCGGCACCGTTTTAAGCACTGGCTGACAGGCAGTCGCCCGTTTTAGCAAAAGGATTTTATCCCGATGAGTTGTACTGTTTCCCCTGCAGCACCTGTCAAGAAAACCCGACATCAACTGCTTTATCTGATCTACGGCAATCAGGATGTTTACCGACGCGAAGCCAAATTCAGTATTTTGACTGCGCTGTCCCATTCGAAAAACGGCAAGCTTCCGAGCATCAGAATCCTCACCGACCGCCCCGAGGACTACGCCGGCTGGCCGGTTGAAACCGTCATGCTGACCCAGGAAACACTGACCCTGTGGCAGGGTGAAAACGGCTACCACCATCGCCGCAAGGCCTGCGCCATGGCGGAGGGCCTCAAGCTCGCGGAAAAAACCCTGTTCGTCGACACTGACACGCTGTTCACCAGCGACCCGAACCAGATCTTCAATCAGATCAAGCCCGGGCACTACCTGATGGATCGCCTCGAATACTGCTGGCGGGATGTCTGCAAACGCGACGAATACGTGAAGCTCGGCGAATACCTGCGCACTCACGGCATCACCGCAGACGACGGTTTCAAGCTGTACAACAGCGGACTCTGCGGCCTGACCGACCGCGACGCGCCCCTGCTGGCAGCGTCGATCGAATTCATCGACGAATGGACCCGTGACAGCTTCGATATTCACACGATCGAGCAAATCGCCCTGTCGTTCGCGATGCGCGACAAGCCGGTGCGCGAAGCGAGAAAGTACATCTACCACTACTTCGCGGAAAAACGCTTTTTCCATGGGATGCAGGCGTTTTTCTTTGCACAGCATGGGGAGGCGTTCAGCCCCGAGCTGGTGGAGTGGTGCCGCGATGTACCACGGGTCAAGCCGTACCCGTCCGCCTGGCAGCGACTGAAAATCAAATGGAAGCTGCGCAACCATAAAGGTGCGCTGAAAAAGATCGGTCGCGACCTACTATATGGAAGCGCTGCACCCGATCACCCCTACTACACGGCATGCCGACACGAATGGTGGGAATCCGCCTCGCGGGAAATTTTTCGCTGGGACGAAGCCCGTCGGGAGGCACTCTTGGGTACTCATCACAAGGGCTGGCCGAAACAATTGCCCAAACCGGACAAGCCTGAAGACGAGCAGATCATCATGTCCTACCTGAAAAAACGGGTCGCAGCAGCGGGTTGACGACTGTGGCGAACGTCACGCCCAAAGCCCCAAGCCAATACGTTAAACTGGCGCCATTGCTGTCTGGAGCTACTTATGCGCGAAGAGTTGAACCAAGGCCTGATCGATTTCCTCAAGGCCTCCCCTACCCCGTTCCATGCCACCGCCAGCCTTGTTCAGCGTCTGGAAGCGGCGGGTTATCAGCGTCTCGATGAACGCGAGCCCTGGTCCACCGAGGCCAACGGCCGTTACTACGTCACCCGCAATGACTCTTCAATCGTCGCCATCAAGATGGGCCGTCATTCAGCGCTGCACGGCGGCATTCGCCTGGTCGGCGCCCACACCGACAGCCCGTGCCTGCGGGTCAAACCCCAACCGGAACTGCAACGCCAGGGTTTCTGGCAACTGGGCGTCGAAGTCTACGGCGGCGCGCTGCTCGCCCCCTGGTTCGACCGCGACCTTTCCCTGGCCGGCCGCGTGACCTTCCGCCGCGACGGCAAGGTCGAGAGCCAGCTGATCGACTTCAAGGCACCGATAGCGATCATTCCGAACCTGGCCATTCACCTCAATCGTGAAGCCAACATGGGTTGGGCCATCAACGCCCAGACCGAGCTGCCGCCGATCCTTGCGCAGTTTGCCGGCGATGAGCGCGTGGACTTCCGCGCCGTGCTCACCAACCAGCTGGCGCTGGAGCATGGCTTGAACGCCGACGTGGTGCTCGATTACGAGCTGAGTTTCTATGACACCCAAAGCGCGGCGGTCATCGGCCTGCATGGCGATTTCATTGCCGGCGCGCGCCTGGACAACCTGCTGTCGTGCTACGCCGGCCTGCAGGCCTTGCTGACGGCTGAAACCGACGAAACCTGCGTGCTGGTCTGCAATGACCACGAAGAAGTCGGTTCCTGCTCCGCGTGCGGCGCCGACGGCCCGATGCTTGAGCAGACCCTGCGTCGCCTGCTGCCTGATGGTGATGAATTCGTACGCACCATTCAGAAGTCCCTGCTGGTCTCGGCCGACAACGCCCACGGCGTGCACCCCAACTACGCCGACAAGCACGACGCCAACCACGGCCCGAAACTCAACGCCGGCCCGGTGATCAAGGTCAACAGCAACCAGCGTTACGCCACCAACAGCGAAACCGCCGGGTTCTTCCGCCATCTGTGCATGGCCGAGGAAGTGCCGGTGCAAAGCTTCGTGGTACGCAGCGACATGGGCTGTGGCTCGACCATCGGTCCGATCACCGCCAGCCACCTGGGCGTGCGCACCGTGGACATCGGCTTGCCGACGTTCGCCATGCACTCGATCCGCGAGTTGTGCGGCAGCCACGACCTGGCGCACCTGGTGAAAGTGCTGAGCGCGTTTTACGCCTGCCAGGAATTGCCGTAATCACCAAGCAAAGGAAATCTGCAGAGAATCCTCTGTGGCGAGGGAGCTTGCTCCCGCTCGACTGCCAAGCAGTCGCAAAACCGACGAATGCGGTCTGCCAGGAAGAACGCGATGGCTGGTGTTGGGGCTGCTCCGCAGCCCAGCGGGAGCACGCTCCCTCGCCACAATAATCCCGCGGTTCTCGCGGCTCATTCTGATACACATCACTACCGGCCACCCAAAACCCACCTAGACTTGAAATACCCCCTTAGACAAGGCAGTCGCCCATGATCTCGATGTCTTCATTCCACGCCATGCTGATCCCGATTCTTGCCGGGATGATCCTGCTGGCCATCGGCTTCAATTTCCGTGACAAGAATGTCGGCGTGTTCGCGATGTGGATCGGCATGCTGACCATCCTCGCCACCGTCGTCTTCAAGATCCTCGCCAAACTCAACGAATAAATCCTCGCCCCTCGCTCGCATTGATTTTGGCGGGCTCGTACACTCGGTCGATCTGCTCCTTTCAAGGTTGACCGCCTAGTGTTCGCTCGTCTTTTTGCCCTGCCCTGTCTTTTCCTCGTCTGCCTCATGACGCTGCTGCCGATCACGCCTGCCGAGGCCGCCGGTTTGCCGAGCCTGCTCAACGGCTCCGCGAAAACCCAGCCGGAGGCGCAAGAACCTCTGGGGCAATCACTCGACGAAGTCATCAAGTCGCTGGAGAACGATCAGCAACGCAGCAAGTTGCTGGCCGACCTGAAGAAGCTGCGTGACGCCACCAAAAAAGCCCAACCGACCAAAGAAGAAGGCGTGCTGGGCCTGATCGGCGGAACGCTGGCCAATTTCGAAAAACAGTTCTCCGGCGCCGACAGCCCGCTTACGCGCTGGTCCGAAGAATTCAATCTGGCCAAAGACGAACTGATAGCACTGGCGCTACCGGTCAATGAATGGCTGCCGATCATTTTTGCCTTCGCCATGATCCTGATGATCTGGAGCCTGCTGGCCGCCGCACTGATCTGGCTCGGGCACCGGGTGCGGATGCGCTTCGGCCTGACCGAGGAATTGCCGCAACACCCCAAGGCCCTCGACATGCTGCGGTTTGCCCTGCGCAAACTTGGCCCTTGGCTGATCGCCCTGGTCATCACGGTGTACATGAGTTACGCCTTGCCCTCGTCATTGGGCAAAAGCCTGGCCATGGTGCTGGCCTATGCGTTGGTGGTCGGCACGTGTTTTTCGGCGATCTGCGTGATCGCTTTTTCCCTGCTCGACGGTCCGCACCGTCACCGCGCCTTGTACATCCTGCGGCATCAGGCCTTTCGGCCGTTGTGGCTGATCGGCAGTTTCGCCGCGTTCGGTGAAGCCCTGAGCGATCCGCGACTGGTGACCAGCCTGGGCAGCCACCTGGCGCACACCGCCGCCACCATCGCCAATGTGCTGGCCGCGCTGTCTACCGGCCTGTTCATCCTGCGCTTCCGTCGCCCCATCGCCCACCTGATCCGCAACCAGCCGCTGTCCCGGCGCCTGACCCGCCGCGCCCTGAGCGACACCATCGATATTCTCGGGACCTTCTGGTACGTGCCGGCGCTGGTACTGGTGGCCATCTCGCTGTTCGCCACATTCGTCTCGGCCGGCGACACCAGTACCGCACTGCGTCAGTCGCTGATCTGCACCGTGCTGCTGGTGTTGTGCATGGTCATCAATGGGCTGGTGCGTCGCCATGCGCTGAAACCGCAACGTGGCGTGAAGCGTCATGCGCTGTATTCCGAACGCCTGAAAAGCTTCTTCTATACCCTTGCCCATTTGCTGGTGTGGCTGGCATTCATCGAACTGGGCCTGCGCGTCTGGGGCATGTCGCTGATTGCGTTCACCGAAGGTGAAGGCCATGAAGTCAGCGTGAAACTGTTCAGCCTCGGCGGCACGCTGATTTTTGCCTGGCTGATCTGGATTCTCAGCGACACCGCGGTGCACCACGCCCTCACCCGCTCGCGCAAAGGCCTGGCCAATGCCCGCGCGCAGACAATGATGCCGCTGATCCGCAATGTGCTGTTCGTGGCGATCTTCATCGTGGCGTTGATCGTCGCCCTGGCGAACATGGGCATGAACGTCACGCCATTGCTGGCCGGCGCCGGCGTCATCGGTCTGGCCATCGGTTTCGGTGCACAGTCACTGGTCGCCGACCTGATCACCGGGCTGTTTATCATCATCGAAGATTCCCTGGCCATCGACGACTACGTGGATGTCGGCGGCCACCTCGGCACTGTCGAAGGCCTGACCATTCGCACCGTTCGCCTGCGGGACATCGACGGCATCGTCCACACGATTCCGTTCAGCGAGATCAAAAGCATCAAGAATTACTCCCGGGAGTTCGGCTACGCGATCTTCCGCGTGGCGATCCCCTCGAACATGGACATCGATAACGCAATCAAACTGATGCGCGACGTCGGCCAGAAGATGCGCAACGATCCGCTGCAACGGCGCAACATCTGGTCGCCGCTGGAGATTCAAGGGGTCGAGAGTTTCGAGTCCGGCAACGCGATACTTCGGGCACGATTCAAGACCGCGCCGATCAAGCAGTGGGAAGTCTCCCGCGCCTTCAACCTGTCCCTGAAACGTCACCTGGACGAAGCCGGGCTCGACCTGGCGATGCCGCGCATGACCGTGCAAGTGGTGACGGCGGGTGGCGGCCCGGCAACAGAATAACCGCCGCGACCCGATCGCCTGTAGCAGCTGCCGAGCCTGCGAAGCAAACCTGTGGCGAGGGAGCTTGCTCCCTCACCACAGAGCTAATCTCAGGCATAAAAAAATCCCCGAACCAGTCGGGGATTTTTTATGTTCGATCAATCAACCCGAAGGCGGATCAATCTTCGCGATAGCGACGCAGCTTCAACTGCTTACCAGCAACGCGAGTGTCCTTCAGCTTGGTCAGCAGACGCTCCAGACCATCTTCCGGCAGCTCGACGAGGCTGAAGCTGTCACGCACCTGGATGCGACCGATGGCTTCACGCGCCAGACCACCCTCGTTGAGGATGGCGCCCAGCAGGTTCTTGGCAGCGATACCGTCACGCGCACCCAGCGCGGTACGGCAACGGGCACGACCTTCGGCCAATGGAACCGGAGCGCGACGCTCACGATCACCACGGTCCGGACGATCACCGGTACGCTCTGGACGATCGCCACGCGGTGCGTTGTTCGGCACCAGTGGACGTTCTTTCTCGATCGCAGCCAGGGTCAACGCCTGAGCATTGGTGGCCTTGCGCAGCAGAGCAGCGGCCAATGCACGCGGAGTGCAACCGATATCGGCAGTCAGGCGATCCAGCAGATCACCGTGAGTCGACTCGGCATCGCCAACCAGCGGCGACAGGCTGTTGGTCAGTTTCTTGATGCGCGCATCGAGAACTGCCTGAGCGTCCGGCAGGCGGACTTCGGCAACTTTCTGACCGGTTACACGCTCGATCACTTGCAGCATGCGGCGCTCACGCGGAGTCACCAGCAGCAGTGCACGACCTTCGCGACCGGCACGGCCGGTACGGCCGATACGGTGAACGTAGGACTCAGGGTCGTACGGCATGTCAACGTTGAATACGTGAGTGATGCGCGGAACGTCCAGGCCACGAGCAGCAACGTCGGTCGCCACAACGATGTCCAGACGGCCATCCTTGAGGGAATCGATGACGCGCTCACGTTGGTTCTGGGCAATGTCACCGTTCAGCGCAGCGGCTTTGTAGCCTTTGGCTTCCAGGGCGCTGGCCAGGTCCAGGGTCGCTTGCTTGGTGCGCACGAACATGATCAGGGCGTCGAAGTCTTCGACTTCCAGCAGGCTCAATACAGCCGAGGTCTTCTGGTCAGCGTGAACCAACAGGTGAGCCTGTTCGATCGCGGTAACGGTCTGAGTCTTGGTCTGGATCTTCACGTGTTGCGGATCGCGCAGGTGGCGTTCGGCAATGGCACGGATCGACTGTGGCAGGGTGGCCGAGAACAATACGGTCTGACGGGTCGCTGGCAGAGCCTTGAAGATGACTTCCAGGTCGTCCATGAAGCCCAGCTTGAGCATTTCGTCAGCTTCGTCCAGAACCAGGTGGTTCACGGTCGACAGGACTTTTTCGTCGCGACGCAGGTGGTCGCACAGACGGCCCGGGGTGGCGACAACGATCTGTGCGCCGTTACGGATTGCTTTCAGTTGTGGGCCCATAGGCGCGCCGCCGTAAACGGCCACAACGGTTACGCCCGGCATTTGCTTGGCGTAGGTTTCGAAAGCGGTTGCTACTTGCAGCGCCAACTCACGGGTTGGCGCCAGGATCAGGGCTTGCGGCTCGCGCTTGGCAGGATCGATGCAATGCAGGATCGGCAGGGCGAACGCGGCGGTTTTACCCGTACCGGTTTGCGCCTGACCAATCATGTCGTGACCGGCCATGATGATCGGGATCGATTGCTGCTGAATAGCCGAAGGCTCTTCGTAGCCAGTCGCGATGACGGCTGCAAGAATATTCGGATTAAGATTAAAAGCGGCGAAGCCGCCGGTTTCCTGGGTCATGGGTCTGCCTCTAAGTGCATCCGCAAAGACCCATGCTCCAAAGCTGCGCATGCCGTGTAAGACTCAAGAGTCGCCCTGGCTGCTTTGTCGGCGGGGATTTGCGAAAACGAATGAATGAAAAAGATTCGTCAAGGGAGAGTCCGCTGTGCGGACGTGCAGCCGAAGCTGACTTCGGGGAATTGCGCTACCTAAACGCGGCCCGGTTAAAGGCCGGCGCGCACTATACCGGAATTCGCCCAAAAAGGGAGCATTATTTGTCGGAAATCTGACGCATACACCGTTATGTCACAGGCTTTGCAGATAATCGTGCAGCAGTCTATTTTTCAAAGGCCCGGCCCTGCTGGCGATGGCGCTAAAACGGTTCCCCCTTGTGACGCAGTCCTGCAGTCTCAAACCCCTTCCCGCTCGAGGAATTGCGTGATGAATCAACCCGTTACCAGCCGTGTGACCTGCGAACGGCACGGCCATGTCCTGTTGATCGGCCTGGATCGGGTGGCCAAGCGCAACGCTTTCGATCTCGACCTGCTCAATGCCCTCAGCCTGGCCTACGGCGAATTCGAGGCCGACATCGAGGCGCGGGTGGCGGTGGTGTTCGGCCATGGCGAGCATTTCACTGCCGGGCTCGACCTGGTCAATGCCAGCGCAGCGCTGGCCGAAGGTTGGCAGGTGCCGCCCGGAGGGTGCGATCCGTGGGGGGTGTTTGCAGGTCCGCGCGTCAGCAAACCGGTGATCGTCGCCGCACAAGGTTATTGCCTGACCATCGGTATCGAGCTGATGCTGGCCGCCGATATCAACCTGTGTGCCAGCAACACCCGATTCGCCCAGAAAGAAGTCCAACGCGGGATCTTCCCGTTTGGCGGCGCGACGTTGCGCCTGCATCAGGTTGCAGGCTGGGGCAACGCCATGCGCTGGCTGCTGACCGGCGATGAGTTCGATGCCCATGATGCGCTGCACTTGGGCCTGGTGCAGGAAGTCATGGCCAGCGAGGATTTGTTGCCGCGGGCGATTGAACTGGCTGAGCGGATTGCCCGGCAGGCACCGCTGGGGGTTCAGGCGACGCTGATGTCGGCGCGGCAGGCACGTTATGAAGGGGAAACCGCGGCGGCGCAGGGATTGCCGGCGCTGGTGAAGAAGCTGTTGGCGAGTGAGGATGCGAAGGAAGGTGTGCGGTCGATGATCGAGAAGCGGCCCGGCGTGTTCAAAGGCTGCTGACAAGACGGCTTTTGTGGCTAGGGAGCTTCTGTGGTGAGGGGATTTATCCCCGTTGGGCTGCGAAGCAGCCCCAAAACCAGCGCCATGGCCATTCAGGCAGACCACATTCGCCGACTTTGCGACCGCTTCGCGGTCGGACGGGGATAAATCCCCTCGCCACAAGTGATCACACCCGCATCAGCTCGCCGGGCGAATCGCCTTGATCAGCGACTGCAACGAATACCCCAACCGCGGCGCCAGCTCTTCGGCCCGCGCAACCAATCCGTCCATGTCCAGGTCCTGATCCAGTTCCGAAGGCACAATCAGAATCACATTGCCCTCCTTCACCGGCAGCTCCCAGTAATGCCGATGATAAAGCCCGCGCAACAACGCCGCGCCCAAGGGTTTGCCGTCGTCGGTGGCCCATTGATTGATCACCAGCCAACCGCCCGGATTCAGGCGTTTCTGACAGTTTTCCAGAAAACTCCAGGCCAGGTGCCCGACCCCCGGCCCGACATCGGTATAGAGGTCGACGAAAATCAGGTCCGCCGGCTCTGCCGTCGCCAGCAATTCCAGTGCATCGCCAACCCGGATGTAGAGTCGAGGATCGTCATCCAGCCCAAGGTATTCGATGGCCAGGCGCGGCACGTCGGGGCGCAGTTCGATGGCCTCGACATCTTCCAGCGGCAGGAATTTCAGGCAGGCCTGGGTCAACGTGCCGGCACCGAGGCCGAGAAACAGCGCACTTTCCGGCTGCCCGTGACACAACGCACCAACAAGCATCGCCCGGGTGTAATCGTATTCGAGCCAGCTCGGGTCGGCGGTGAACACACAGCTTTGTTCGATGGCATCACCGAACTCGAGAAAACGGTAATCGGCCACTTCCAGCACACGAATCACACCGAACTCGTCCTGTACCTCGGCGAGCAGATGCTCGACGCGCTCCTCAGTCATTTCGTCTCCTGATCGTTACCAGGCCCGGCAACGTAGTACACCGCAACATGAGGCGGCAAAAGCGCGATTGTCCGCGAAGCGACGGGAACAGGTCACGCACTAATTTGCTGATAACATGAACACCCGAGCGTAAAACAACCGAGACCGTGATGAGCCAACCCTGGAGCCCTGACAGCTGGCGCGCCCTGCCGATCCAGCAACAACCTGTTTATCCCGACGCGGCGCATTTGCTGCACGTCGAGCAAACCCTGGCCAGCTATCCGCCGCTGGTGTTTGCCGGTGAAGCCCGGGAATTGCGCCGTCAGTTTGCCGAAGTGACACAGGGTCGCGCATTTCTGTTGCAGGGCGGCGACTGCGCCGAAAGCTTCGCCGAGTTCTCCGCCGCGAAAATCCGCGACACCTTCAAAGTGCTGCTGCAAATGGCGATCGTCATGACCTTCGCGGCCGGTTGCCCGGTGGTCAAGGTCGGGCGCATGGCCGGCCAGTTCGCCAAGCCGCGCTCGGCCAACGACGAAACCATCGACGGCGTGACCCTGCCGGCCTACCGGGGCGATATCGTCAACGGCATCGGTTTCGACGAAAAAAGCCGCGTTCCGGATCCGGAGCGGCTACTCCAGTCATACCACCAGTCCACCGCCACCCTGAACCTGCTGCGCGCCTTTGCCCAGGGCGGTTTTGCCGACCTGCATCAAGTTCACAAGTGGAACCTGGACTTCATCGCCAACTCGGCGCTGGCGGAAAAATACAGCCACCTCGCCGACCGCATCGATGAAACCCTGGCCTTCATGCGCGCCTGTGGCATGGACAGTTCGCCGCAATTGCGCGAAACCAGTTTCTTCACCGCCCACGAAGCGCTGCTGCTGAACTACGAAGAAGCCTTCGTGCGTCGCGACAGCCTGACCAACGATTACTACGACTGCTCGGCGCACATGCTGTGGATCGGCGACCGTACCCGCCAACTGGACGGTGCGCACGTCGAATTCCTGCGTGGAGTGAACAACCCGATCGGGGTCAAGGTCGGCCCGAGCATGAACCCGGAAGACCTGATCCGCCTGATCGACGTGCTCAACCCGGACAACGATCCAGGCCGCTTGAACCTGATCGCGCGAATGGGCGCAAACAAGGTCGGCGATCACTTGCCGGCACTGATCCGCGCAGTGCAACGTGAAGGCAAACAGGTGCTCTGGAGTTCCGACCCGATGCACGGCAACACCATCAAGGCCAGCAGCGGCTACAAGACCCGCGACTTTGCGCAGATTCTTGGCGAGGTGAAGCAGTTCTTCCAGGTTCACGAAGCGGAAGGCAGTTATGCCGGTGGCATCCATATCGAGATGACCGGGCAGAATGTCACCGAGTGCATTGGTGGTGCGCGGCCGATTACCGAGGACGGGTTGTCGGACCGGTATCACACCCATTGTGATCCGCGAATGAATGCTGATCAGTCACTGGAGCTGGCGTTTTTGATTGCCGAAACTTTAAAGCAGGTTCGACGGTAGTTTTTGATCGCCTGATGTACCGCTATCGCTAGCAGGCTGGCTCCCACAATGGATCTGTGTCGTACACAAAACCATGTGGGAGCCAGCCTGCTGGCGATTAGCCCAGATTAGTCACCCATCTATCTGTGCCAATGCCACCCGCAACCGCGCCGCACTCGCCCGCGGACAATTCAACTGAACCCGCTCCAACCCCAACCAATCCGCCATCCGCCGCAAATTGACCGCCAACGCCAGCATCCCCTCCTCGTCCAGCCCCGCTTCTTCCTCATGCACGGCATGCACTGCGAGCCGCCCCAATGCCCGTTCCGCGCGCAAATCCACCCGTGCGGCAATCCGCTCGTTGTGTAAAAAAGGCAGTACGTAATAGCCGTAGACCCGCTTGTCCGGCGGCGTGTAGATCTCCAACCGATAGCGAAAATCGAACAAGCGCTCAGTGCGACTGCGCTCCCAGATCAGCGAGTCGAACGGTGAAAGCAAGGCGCTGGCTTCGACCTTGCGCGGCACTTTGGGCTCCGGCAGACAAAATGCCGGTTGCCGCCAACCCTGAACCTCGCAAGTCAGCAATTGCCCCGTTTCCACCAATTCTGCCAAGCGTGGACGCGCATCACCGGGGCTCAGGCGAAAGTAGTCGCGCAAGTCCTTCTCCGTCGCCACCCCCAAGGCATTCGCGGCATGCAGCAACAGCCCGCGCTGGGCCTCGTCCTCCGAGAGCAACGGCTGCTGCAGAATCGCGGAGGGAATGACCCGCTCCGGCAAATCATAAAGCCGCTCGAATCCACGTCGTCCAGCCACGGTCACCTCACCGGCGGCGAACAACCACTCCAGCGCATGCTTTTCCGCGCTCCAGTCCCACCAAGGTCCTGCCCGCTCCTGGCGCGTCGACAGACTCCCGGCACCCAGCGCGCCGAGTTCCTGAACCGAGGCCAGCACACGGCGAATGGTGTCCTGCTGCTCACGCCCGAATCGCGCCAGTTGCTGATAGATATCTTCACCCCGGGTCGCCCGCCGCATGCGCCAGCGCATCAACGGGTACATCGACAGGGGCAGCAACGAGGCTTCATGGCCCCAGTATTCGAACAACGTGCGTCGACGGCCCGAACTCCAGGCAGCCTGGTCGAGCAAGTCGGATGAGTAGTTGCCGAGGCGGGAAAACAAAGGAAGGTAGTGCGAACGCACCAACGCATTGACCGAGTCGATCTGCAAAATGCCCAGCCGCTCGATCAGGCGATTGAGCTGGACCGCTTTGATCGTCGCCGGCGGCTGGCGCCCGTTGAACCCTTGGGCGGCCAGCGCCAGGCGTCGAGCCTGTTTGATGGAAAAGGACAGCGTTGCGGGCATGAACATCTCCTTGTCTGCTCGCAACCTACCTTACCGGGAGACGGTTTGTGTAGTTGTGGGTTACTCATTTGTGCATCGGGTCATCCCAGAATGGGCGGATGGTTTCGTGCTCGACATCCGCACGACTGAGCCCTATGTCCTTCAGTGCTTCGTCGCTCATGCCCGCCAACAACTCGCGTTCACGGTGCAATTCGTACCAGCGACTGATTTTGTGCAACAGATCTGTCACCACATGGATGGAATGTTTTTCTACTTCGACATAGCCTTTTTGACCTTTCATCTTGTTGCCCTCCGTTTGGGATGGCTCAAGTGTCGCGCCGGAGCTAAGATCAATCCAACGAATGTTTCTGATGCAATACATCTCGGAGATTGATCAATGTCCGCCTTCCCAAGTATCGATACCGAAGTGCTGCGCACCTTCGTTGCCATCGCCGATCAGGGCGGCTTTACCCGCGCCGGCGAGCTGGTGAATCGCACGCAGTCCGCCGTGAGCATGCAGATGAAACGGCTGGAAGAGGATGTGTTGCAGCGCCAGTTGTTTCAGCGCGACGGCCGTCAGGTGCGCCTCACCGCTGAAGGCCAGGTGTTGCTGGGCTACGCGCGGCGCATCCTCAAGCTGCACAGCGAAGTGTTCAACACGTTGCGCGAACCGCACATGGTCGGCATGGTACGCATCGGCACACCCGACGATTACGTGATGCGTTTTTTGCCGGGCATCCTGCGGCGATTTGCCCAGTCGTATCCGCTGATCCAGATCGAAGTCCACTGTGAATCATCAAAACAATTGCTGCTGCGCCAGGACCTGGACCTGTCCATCGTCACCCGTGAGCCGGGCAACGAGATCGGGCAACTGCTGCGCAAGGAACGTTTTGTCTGGGCCGAAGCGCAATGCTTCAGTGCCCATGAGCAAACGCCGCTGCCGCTGGCGATGTTCAACAGCGATTGCTTCTGCCGTTTATGGGCCTGCAATGCCCTCGATGCCATGGGCCGCGATTATCGCGTGGCCTACAACAGTTCAAGCCTGTCGGCGATCATGGCGGTGGTGAGTGCCGGCCTGGCCGTGACCGCACAACTGGAAAGCCTGATCACCCCCGACATGCGCATTCTCGGTGAAGCCGAAGATCTGCCGATTTTGCCCGAGGCGAGCATCATGCTGGTGCGCAACCTGCACAACCCGTCGCCGATTACCGAGTGCCTGGCCGAACACATCGTCGAAGGGTTCAAACTTTAAAGGCGAGCATCACCGCACACAGCACCAGGAAGCCACAGAACAGCGCGCGCAGCAGCCGCTCCGGTATGGTGTGGGCGATCTTCACGCCCCAACTGATGCTCAGCAGACCGCCGATGGCCAACGGCACACCGATCATCCAGTCCACTTGATGATGCACGGCATAAGTCACCAGCGTGACGCCCGTGCTGGGTAACGCCAGTGCCAGCGACAAGCCTTGGGCAACCACCTGGCTGGTGCCGAACAGGCTGGTCAGCACGGGCGTTGCCACTACCGCCCCACCCACACCGAACAATCCACCCGTGGTCCCGGAAGCCGCGCCGAGCACGCCCAGCCATGGCCATGAGTAATTCATCTGCGAACTGACCGACACATTGGCGTAGAACATTCGCACCAGGTTGTAGGCCGACAGTGCGATCAGGAATGCGACAAATCCTACGCGCATGGTTTCCGCATCGATGCCCACCGCCCAGATCGACCCGATCCACGCAAAGCAAAAACCCATCGACGCCAGCGGCAGCGCGTGACGCAACTCGATTTTATTGCGCTGGTGATAGCGCCACAGCGCCAGCATCACATTCGGCACCACCATGACCAGCGCAGTGCCTTGGGCAATCTGCTGATCGAGCCCGAACAACACCCCCAGCAACGGAATGGCGATCAGCCCTCCGCCAATCCCAAACAACCCGCCCAGGGTTCCCAGGGCGGCACCGAATACCAGATACATCAAAAATTCAATCACGGCCAATGTCCTCTCATCTCAGGCGATCCATCCTACGCAGTCGGCGCTGGCGGGGAAACGCATAGCAACGCACAATGGCTGTGCCAACTTTGCATAAGCACTGACTACGCCATGAACCCCAATCAGTTAACCGAACAACTGGGCCTGTTCCTCGATGTACTGGAAACCGGCAGTTTCTCCGGCGCATCCCGCCGTTATCCGCTGACACCGTCGGCCGTGGCGCGGCGCATCGACAGCCTGGAAAACGCCGTCGGCAGCCAGTTGTTTATCCGCAGTACCCATGCCGTGCGCGCGACGCCGGCCGGGTTGGCATTCGCCGAACGAGCGCGGCGGATTGTGGCCGAACTGCAACTGGCGCGGGCCGAAGCGGTGTCCCTGAGCAGTGCGCCGGAAGGCCTGATACGGATCGACGCCCCCGCCGCGTTCGGCCGGCGGCACCTGGCGCCGGTGATCGCTGATTTTCTGGTGCTCTACCCCGGTCTCGATGTGCAACTGCACTTGATCGACAGTTTTGTCGACATGCAGGGTTTGAACCTGGGCAAGGTTGATCTGGTGCTGCGTACCGGGCAAATGGCCGACACCCGCCTGGTGGCCACACCGCTGGCGAGCATGGTGCGCATCGCCTGCGCCAGCCCCGACTATCTGAAGCGTCGCGGCGTACCGACCGACCCGGCGCAGTTGATTGAACACGACGGCCTCGACTGGGATGGCCTCGCCCCACCCTTCGCCTGGCGTTTCGAGCGGGATGGGCAAATGCAAACGCACCGCCCGTCGCGCATCCGCATGAGCGCCAACAATGCCGAGGCGCTGGCCTGCGGGGCATTGGCCGGGTTGGGTGTCGCGCATCTGCCGACCTGGCTGACCAGCGAATATTTGTTGCGTGGTGAGCTACTGCCCCTGTTTTGCGAAAATGGTCTGCCACCTTCGGACACCACCGGCATCTATGCCTTGCGCCTGGAGCAGCAGCCCAATTCCCGCAGTCGTTTGTTGCTGGAATACCTGAAAACCCGATTCAGTCCGATTCCGCCATGGGACCTGGCGCTGCAAACCGACCTGGACCGGCACTAGTCCAGAATTGTCTGGCGCATTAAAGATTCGCCCGCTAGATTTATGACGATCACTGATCAAGGCTTCGAAATGAACACCGAGCGCAACACCTCCGATAACTGCGACGCCCTGCTGCTGGATAATCAGGCCTGCTTCGCCCTGCATTCCACCTCGCTGCTGATGACCAAGGTCTACAAGCCGCTGTTGCAAGCGCTGGGCCTGACCTATCCGCAATACCTGGCGATGATGGTGTTGTGGGAACAGGACGGTTTGACCGTAGGCGAAATCAGCACGCGCCTGCTGACCGATCCTGGCTCACTGACGCCACTGCTCAAACGCCTGGAAGCCGAAGGCTTGCTCAGCCGCACCCGCAGCCGCGAAGACGAGCGAGTTGTGATTGTCGAACTCACCGAACAGGGTCGCGCCTTGCGGGACAAGGCTCGCGGAGTTCCCCAGTGCATCCTCGGCGCCAGCGGGATGACACTGGAGAGACTGCAGAAACTGCAGGCAGAGCTGCAAGTGCTGCGGAGCAATCTGCAAGACAGCCTGTAATCTTCAAACCATCACACATCCACTGTGGGAGCGGGCTTGCTCGCGAATGCGGTGTGACATTCAGCACATGTGTTGACTGACACACCGCATTCGCGAGCAAGCCCGCTCCCACATTTTTTTGTGGTGACCTCGGGACTCCGCTTCATCTGCCCCTCGCCTCGAAAAAATTTACTGCCCGAAAATCCTGCCTGAACCGCTCTAATTCCATAGTCTTGCCGGCAATCACTCGTGGGCCTCACCATGCTTGCCAAACTTTTTTCAAAATTTATCTTGCGCGCAAGATATTAGCGCGATACATTCACTTCGCACTTACTTAGCGCGCAAACATTTAGCGCAAACAAACAAATCCAAACGAGGCGTACACCATGCAAACTCTCTACACCGCAATCGCAACTTCCACTGGTGGCCGTGACGGTCGTGCGGTTTCCAGCGATAACATCCTCGACGTCAAACTCGCTACCCCGAAAGAACTCGGCGGTGCTGGCGGCGCAGCCACCAACCCTGAACAACTGTTCGCCGCCGGTTACTCGGCCTGCTTCATCGGCGCGCTGAAATTCGTCGCCAGCCAGACCAAACGCAGCATCCCGGCCGACGCATCGATCACCGCCCATGTCGGTATCGGCCAGATTCCTGGTGGTTTCGGTCTGGACATCGATCTGCACGTCAGCCTGCCAGGTCTTGAACAAGCCGATGCGCAATCCCTGGTCGATGCTGCCCACCAGGTCTGCCCGTACTCCAACGCCACCCGTGGCAACGTCGATGTGCGCCTGCACGTTACCGTCTAACTGCTGATTCCTAGACCGAACAGGAAACGAACATGAACACTTTCAGCAAAGTCTTGACCGGTACCCTTCTCGCCCTGTCCATCCACAGTGCATTCGCGGGCGACGGGGTTGAGCACAACACCCAGGCGTTCCTCGATGTTCTGAATGCCGGCACCGGCAAACCGATGGAACAGCTTTCCCCGAAAGATGCCCGGGCCATCTTGGTCGGCGCGCAAGCCGGGGTGAAATTGACGCTGCCAAAAGCGGATGTCAGCCAGAAGACCATTCAAGTCGACGGCCAACCCATCAGCTTGACCATCGTCCGTCCGGCCGGGGTCAAAGGCGAGCTGCCGGTGTTCATGTTCTTCCACGGCGGCGGCTGGGTGCTGGGGGATTTCCCGACCCACGAACGCCTGGTTCGGGATCTGGTCACGGGCTCGGGTGCGGCCGCGGTGTTCGTAAATTACACCCCTTCGCCGGAAGCGCATTACCCGGTGGCGATCAACCAGGCTTATGCCGCGACCCAGTGGGTGGCTGAGCACGGTAAAGAAATCAATGTCGACGGCAAGCGCCTGGCCGTGGCCGGCAACAGCGTCGGCGGCAACATGGCGGCCGTGGTTGCGCTGATGGCCAAAGACAAAGGCACCCCGGCGATCAGGTTCCAGGTGCTGCTGTGGCCGGTGACGGACGCAAACTTTGAAACGGCGTCTTACAACCAGTTTGCCGAGGGGCACTTCCTCACCAAGAACATGATGAAGTGGTTCTGGGACAACTACACCACTGACGCCAAGCAACGTAACGAGATCTACGCTTCGCCACTGCGCGCGACCACTGCCCAGCTCAAAGGCTTGCCACCTGCGCTGGTGCAAACAGCCGGCGCCGATGTGCTGCGCGATGAAGGTGAGGCCTACGCCCGCAAACTCGACGAGGCCGGCGTGCCGGTGACGGCGGTTCGCTACAACGGCATGATTCACGACTACGGCTTGTTGAATGTGGTGAGCCAGGTGCCTGCGGTGCGTTCGGCGATGTTGCAAGCGTCTGAAGAGCTCAAGCAACACCTGAAATAAAGCAAAAAGCAAAAGATCGCAGCCTCGTTTCACTCGGCAGCTCCTGCAAGGGAATACAAAACTCATGCAGGAGCTGCCGAAGGCTGCGATCTTTTGATCTTGATATTCGG
>NZ_CATKQN010000032.1:0-626 GCF_949767765.1 Pseudomonas sp. IT-P171 | reverse complement strand
ATTCGACAGCAACGGCGAGAGCGGGCCACCTTGCGGTGTCCCTTCCTGCCGTCGGCTGACGATTCCACCTGTCATCGTTCCCGCTTCGAGGTAACGGCGGATCAAGCTGAGGACGCGCTTGTCTTCGATTTGACGCGCAACATGGGCCATCAGGACATCGTGATTGACCCGATCAAAGAACTTCTCGAGATCAAGTTCCACGCACCAGCGGTGTCCCGCCGCCACATGGTCACGGGCTGTTTCGATGGCTTGATGAGCGCTTCTACCCGGACGAAAACCGTAGCTGTAATCCGAGAATAGTGGGTCGAAGATCGGCGTGAGCTGTTGCAGTAGAGCTTGCTGGATCAGGCGATCCATCACATTGGGGATACCCAACTGGCGGATTCCGCCTTTGGGTTTGGGGATTTCGACGGCGCGTACACCTTGCGGGTGATACTCGCCGGCCAGCAACCGCGTCTTGAGGATCGGCCAATACTGTTTCACGTAGTCCGCCAATTGGTCGACCGTCATGCCATCGGCACCCGGTGCGCCTTGTTGCTGACCACACGTTGATACGCACGCCTAAGGTTGGCCGGTGCAAGCACCCGCTCCATCAGCGTGTCCGGCTCCGCGTTCGTCCACGTCAC
>NZ_CATKQN010000031.1:0-1307 GCF_949767765.1 Pseudomonas sp. IT-P171 | reverse complement strand
TGTCTAGTCCTGAAATAGGTTTACACCTGTTTCACCCTAACGCCCGATGCACCGCATCGGGCGTTTTGTATTTTAAAGAGAGGTGCGGCCGCTCCTGGTTGTAGATCGTGACGGCCTCCCGCACCATCTGTGTGGCCTGCGCAAAATCCGCAGGTCGGTGGATCAAGAACTCTGTTTTCAAGATGCCGTTGACCCGCTCTGCCAAGGCGTTTTGGTAGCAGTCGTAGCCGTCGGTCATCGAGCAAGTGATGCCATGCTTTGCGTGCACTTCTTGATAAAGGGCCGAGCAGTACTGCGCGCCTCGATCCGAGTGATGGACCAGTTTCTGAACGCTTCGACGTCGCTTCAAAGCCATTCGAAAGGCTTGCACCACGGAGTTGGTGTGCAGACTTTCATGCACGTGATAGCCGACTATTTTTCTCGAAAAGACATCCGTCACTAAACTCAAATAGGCAACGCCATCACGGGTAGGCAGGTACGTAATATCGGCCACCCAGACCTGCTCTGGGCCGGTAGCGACTATTTGTTCCGGGCTTGGTTTCAGCAGATTGGGGTGTCGGCGGAAGCGATGATGGCTGTCGGTCGTCTTGTGATACGCCCGTTTTCTGCGGACCAACTGGCGGCTTTCCCGCAAAACCGCGAACAAACGATCCCGGCCAACATGGAGCTCCTGTTGCTCACGCTGCTCATGCATCATCGAATGCAGCTTGCGAGTGCCGATGCACGGTTGGCGAGCACGGACCTTCTCTACAAACGTTATGAGCTGCTGATCCTGGTCGGCCCGAGCCCTGTAGACCCGGTTGCGTTTGTAATAGGCCTGACGGCTTATTCCCATAAATTGGCAAGCCCTGCTGACACTCAGGGTTTGGGTTTGCGCAACGACTTGCCGGGTCGCTTTTTTACGACAGATACGCCGTAGTCATTTTTCAGAACATCGACCACGGCTTCAAAGAATTGGGCTTTCTGAGTTGCCAGCGCCAGTTGTTCCTCGAGTTCTTTGATTCTTTGCTCGGGAGTCAGTGGCAAGGTTGGCTCGTCCATAGGTCTGATCCTCTGGGAACGAATGGAGGCGCCTTGGCTCCAGTCCTGGCGACCATGTTTGCGTAACCAAACCAGCACCGTCGACCGACCCTGAATCCCATAGCGCCGCTGAGCCTCTTTATAACTCAACTCGCCTTTTTCGACCTGGTCGACAACCGATAATTTAAAAGCCAGTGTGTAATCACGCTGACTGCGCTTCGTGCCCGTATCCATTGCACCTTCCTGAAAAGAAGTCAGAAGGTGTAAACCTTATTCAGGACGGGACA
>NZ_CATKQN010000030.1:0-1312 GCF_949767765.1 Pseudomonas sp. IT-P171 | reverse complement strand
CTTCATAGGCCGCTCCCCTGCCACACCACCCGGCATGCGGGTCCGCACCGGGCGGTTCGAGAGATTGAGGTTATGAGAGGCGCGCCAATCCCAGCCTGTCGAACCACGCAATATTCAGCACACGATTCAACTCAAAACGGCTATTACGCCACCAGCGATGAGAGTTACTGGCCACCCTCTGCGCCACCTGCTGGCTCGCCCCCAGTGTCCGCAGCTCTCGATAGATCGTAGGGCCACGCTTCCACTGCCTGAGCTGGATCGCTCTCAGTCGATGTCGTATCCATTCGTCCAGCTTGCGCCAGACTGCCGGTGTTTGCGACAACGTGAAGTAGGCTTTCCAGCCCAAAAGATAAGGCCGAAGATTATCTGCGACCTGTTGCAAGCTACGCCCGCAGGAGCGCCGGGTAAGCCAGCGGATACGCTGCTTGAACTGTTTCTGCGCCTTATAAGAGACCGCGCGCTTGACTTCACTTCGGGCTGACCACAACTCATAGCCCAGAAACTTGCGACCAAACGCGCTCGTCACTGCACTCTTGCTCTCGTTGACGCTCAAGTGCAGCTTTTCGTACAGCCGCCTCAGCAGGGCCATTACCCGCTGCCCCGCCTTCTGACTGCGCACATACACGTTCGCATCGTCGGCATAGCGCACGAAACAATGGCCTCGGCGTTCAAGCTCCCGATCCACTTCGTCCAGCAGCACGTTCGCCAACAACGGCGACAGTGGGCCGCCTTGCGGCGCCCCGCAGCGGCTTTTCTCGACCACGCCATTGATCAGCGTTCCCGCATCCAGATAGGCGCGAATCAGCCGGATAACCGCCTGATCCGTAATCCGTTTGCGCAAACGATCCATCAAGATGTCGTGATCGACCCGGTCGAAGAACTTCTCCAGATCAACATCCACCACCACTTTACGTCCTGAAGAGGCATAGCGCTGAGCCGCTAAAACGGCGTCCTGCGCACAGCGTCCCGGACGGAAGCCGTAGCTGTGTTCACTGAAGGTCGGATCGAGTAATGGCTGCAAGGCTTGCAGCAACGCTTGTTGGATCAAACGGTCGGTGACCGTTGGGATACCCAACTCGCGTTGACCGCCGTCAGGTTTGGGAATGACCACACGCCGTACCGGACTGGGCCGGTAGACTCCTGAAAGAAGCTGTTCACGAATCCCCGCCCATTGGGTCAGCAGGTACTCGGCCGTCTGATCAATATCCAGACCGTCGACTCCCGCTGCACCTTTGTTGGCCTTGACCCGTTTCCACGCCCGTTTCAGGTTTTCTCTCGCAAAGGCCCGTTCCAGCAGCCCTTGTCCTGCGTT
>NZ_CATKQN010000028.1:0-2262 GCF_949767765.1 Pseudomonas sp. IT-P171 | reverse complement strand
GCTCAGTTGCCAGCCGGCATCGACACTGTCGCTGCACAGACTTTGGCCTGACAGGCTGTAAAAAGTATGTAGATTGGGTGGAACCGCAGCACCCGACTGCATCAACGCAAACAACCGGGGATCCCATTGCTCGGTGAGCCTGCCCGTTGCATCGTGAAGCTGATGCGTGACCCGCGTTTCAAAGGGATCACCCACATCGCGTCGATGATAAACCACCTCACGCACGGGCAACCCGCGTGGCTCAATGGCGCTTATTGACGGTGTGTAACTGTGCAAATCGTGGCACTCAACGATGGAGAGACCACTCGCAATCTAGGCGTGCCGGGGACCAACGTCTACTGTCAACAATGACAGTAGACGTTGGTCCCCGTTGATCAGAGGTTGGAATGCTAGAGCAGATAAACTCGCTGTGGCGGATTGTGCGGTATTTTTGAGCAGTCCTTGAATAATCTCCAAGGCAAGACACTCATTGAGTCGCGCCATTTAAATAGCCGGAGCCATAATATAACTCGCGTAGTTATCAGGATTTCTAAATGCCATTTTTGTTCGAAGCGCAGGAGTTTTTTTGAAACTCTCTAATGCTTCATCAATGGATGCGCCCCCCGCAACGTTTACAAAGTCATCTTGAACGCTAGGATCGATATCGTCTATTACAATATTTGTTGTCGTCATCATTCTTTTCGACATGCTTGCCATGGCCGCATTTTTCGAGGTTTTTAAGTCAACGTTTCCGCTGACAAGTTTGGCGCCAGCATAGTCGCTAGATGTCGGCACCAAATACCATAAGTCTTTTTGAGCACTTATAACTTTGCTTTGATGAATGCGCTCATGAATAATAATAAAAGCTAACTCTTCTGTCGGAGCACTTGTGAAGAACTGATTGTTTACGTATATTTTTTCTCTTCTATCGCCAGGAATGACAAATGCGGCGGTATCTGCGTAGTCTCCATCGACATCGTCGAAAACGACAATTTTTTCAGAGGTGTCAGTAATTCGCTTAAGTCCTGACAATGCTTCTTTGTAAACCTTGATTAACTGATCAGTATTGCTGCCACCTCCAACTCCGAAGTGTGCGTTCAGTTTTTCTCGATCATGGCTACCATTTTTCAACTCCTCCACACTTCGACTCAAACCCTCTACTGCTAATTTAAGCGCTTCTTTTAGTTTGCTAGCCAAAAGTGGCAGGTGAAGACTGATGTTCGCCATTCCTCTATGCTTGACAATGTCAGGAATTCCGATTTTCTGTTCGAACATAACATCATATTCGGCAGCTGAAATTGGGGCGTATCCGTCGGAATCAAAAAATACAAGCGGCCTATTGTTTACAAAATCATAAAAATTTAACGCATCTATATCCCCCGCGGGATCTGGACTCAGCCACCGCTGTAACCATGGCGCGTAAAAACGCGCGCCATAGTAATAAAGCCCCGTCGCATCTCGTTCCTTGCCCGAGTAACGGATAGTCTTGTAACTGCTTTCCACCTCCTGCCGCCCCGCCAGCCACGCCGTGCCGCCAAACGGGTAATACACTTCCTGGCTCATCGGTTTCGCCTGCGCATCCACTTCAATCGCACTCGACCCCAGGTGATCGTCGAAGCAGTAACGCAGTTGGTCGTTTTCCACGTCATCGGGGGGCGGACTGTCCCAATGCAGCAGCCGCACCGTACAGCGCCCCACCTGAACACTGATAACCTGCAACCGCTCACCCGTGGCACTGTTGGTGTGCAACTCGATGCCCGGCAGGTAGCGTACTTCGGCTGTATGGATGACGGATTTCGCTGCAGCACTTCGGCATTTGCGCAGACGCATGCCTTCAGCATCGTAAACGTAGCGCTCCCAATCATCGGCGGCAGCGATCCGGGTTACTTGGGTGACCTGGGCCAATTCATTGCGACCATTCCACTGCAACGCCTGACCCGGTTGCAGCTCCAGCAAATTGCCACGAACATCGAACAGCGCCTCCAAATCCGCGCCCGGTCGATCTTTGATGCTGCGATTGCTGTGCTCCGCCACCCGCATGATCAACGTGTCGTTCTCGGCACCGAGATGAGTGCGCTCCAGCAGATTACCCGCGGCATCATGGTGATAGGTTTCGCTGTAGTTGCTCCAACGGCTGGCATCGGGCGGGCCGAAGGCTTGCCACTCGGGTAATGCGGGGCCGAATGAGGGCTTGGCGGTTTCCCAGCCGGTGGCTTTGATCAGTTGATTCAACGTGTCGTAGGTGAAGCGGCGGACCGGTTCGATGCGCTGGTTGGCGAAATA
>NZ_CATKQN010000027.1:0-2299 GCF_949767765.1 Pseudomonas sp. IT-P171 | reverse complement strand
GCACTGCTCGAATCTGGCGACGGTGCGACGACATTGAATGCCTATTCCGCCAACAGTGAACCGTGGAGCCAAACCGACGCCCTGGGTAACCGCCAGGCGTTCACCTACACAATCGATGGCCAACTGAAAAACACCCGGCTGACCCTCGCCGGCGACAGTCAGACCGAAAAGCTGCTGGTCAGCGATCTCCGTTACAACGCCACCGGCCAGCTCGAAACGGAAACTGCCGGCAACGGCGTCATCACCCGCCACCGCTACGACGAGGCCGACGGCCGGCTGACGCAACTCAGCGCCCACAAAGCCGATGGCACGCCGCTGCAAGACCTGAACTATTTCTATGACCCGGTGGGCAATGTGCTGAGTATCAAAGATGCCGCGCAACCGATCCGCTACTTCAATAACCAACGCATCGAGCCGATCAAAACGTATCAGTACGACACGCTCAATCAGTTGATCTACGCCACCGGTTGCGAGGCCCATACCGGACGCGGCGGCCCCGCCCTGCCTGATTTGCAGCCATTGCCCCCCGACCCCAGCCAGATTGCCAACTACACACAAACCTATCATTACGATGCTGGCGGCAATTTGCTGGATCTGGTGCATGTTGGCGCACAAGCCCATGGCCGCACCTTGACTCGATCCCGCTACAGCAACCGCTGTTTGCCCCAGCGCGACAATCGGCCGCCGACCGAGGACGAGTTGGCCAACGGCTTCGATGCCAACGGCAATCTGCGAGAGCTGCAAGCCGGTCAGTCACTGACCTGGGATTTGCGTAACCAGTTGCGTGAGGTACGCCCTGTCCTTCGCGAAGACGCCAAAGACGACTGCGAGTGCTACGTCTACGACGGCGGTGGCCAGCGGGTGCGCAAAGTGCATTCGAGCCGCATGGTTATCCGTGAAGCGCGCTACCTGCCTGGCCTGGAGATCCGCAGCCACAGCGGCACCGGTGAAACCCTCCACGTCATCACCGCCAGTGCCGGCAGCAACAGTGTGCAAGGACTGCATTGGGCGGCCAGACAACCGCAGGAAATCGCTCAAGACCAGATGCGTTACAACCTCGGCGATCACCTGAAATCCAGCACACTTGAGTTGGACCAAGATGCCGACCTGATCAGTCAGGAATGGTATTACCCGTTCGGTGGCACGGCATATTGGGCAGGTCGAAACGCGACCGAGGTCAAATACAAAAGCGTGCGCTATTGCGGCAAGGAGTGCGATGCGACGGGACTTTATTACTACGGGTGTCGCTATTACGCGCCATGGTTACAGCGGTGGATCAATCCAGATCCAGCAGGGTGTGTGGACGGAATGAACTTGTTTTCGATGGTCGGCAATAGCCCCATTGTTTTTTTTGATGAGTCCGGACACATCCGAGATGACTTCAATCCCCCACAATACTTGCAAAACTTTAAATTTTTACTTTACGAGGCCCCTGACCCGCCCATCATGTCTTTTCAAGAGGCTCGCAGAGTAATCCATCAAATCGAAACCAGGCTCTTTAACTTTGAAAGTTTATCAAGCGCGGAACAGCGAGCGGAATTCAAACAACACGTCATCGATTTACATGAACAATTGAACACCTTGCCACCGGCATTCATGCAAGATCGATGGGGCGCCCACTTTCTCGAGAGGTATCATTTTTTGTTATCTGCAGCCTCGAAATTTGAGCCACTTGACCACACCCCTCGCCCAAAATACATCTATACCGAAAGAGACGGAAAAACCGATAGCCGAGGTCAAACTTACCGAAACGAGGGGCCTGTCAGCCCAGGTGAATCACGCCGACCTGATTATGGAACAGCGAGCTCAGGCTTTGGTCGTTCGGGCACCGTTAATACCGCTCAGCACGTGCCTCTTGACCCCCTCCCATCTGGCACTAGCAGCAGGATTTCAAACGGATATGAACTTTCCATCAATATCATTAATAATCAAAACATAAATACACTATTTCCTGATGCAGAAAGTGCCCTCGAGCGATACAAACGCATTGCCGTGCTCATTCACCCGGACAAACTCTTTCATGAGAGAAGACCGGATGTTCGGCAAAGAGCCACGCAAGCGTTTCAAATACTGGGTCACTGGAGGGACCTTCAAAACGGTCCCCCTCAATCAAACTCCCCTCCTCACCGCACTCAACCACATCACTAGTTCAAACGGTGCGTGAGAACAGCTAATGAACAATGCCAAATGTGCAGCCATTGTTCATTTCTGCTCCTGAAGAACGTCGCAGTCTCACCCCTCCGGCCGCAACATCAACACCGCCAACGGCGGCAAATTCAACACCAACGACAACGCCTGC
>NZ_CATKQN010000026.1:0-2433 GCF_949767765.1 Pseudomonas sp. IT-P171 | reverse complement strand
CCAAGCGTTGTCGTTGGTGTTGAATTTGCCGCCGTTGGCGGTGTTGATGTTGCGGCCGGAGGGTTGATGGGCATGTAGCTATAAAGGGTGCTGAGTGTATGTTGAAGCGCAAAAACAGGCGAGCGATATCAGTCTGGTGATTTCGGTATATGCCAATGCCCAGTGCCTGTTTGGTTTTAATTAACGAGGCATGGGGATGCGGTTTCCCGTATGACCTCGCACTTCTGTTAGTTTGATAATAACTCTGCCTTCTTTTTCGGTGCTATAACCGACGGCGGTCACTTTGAAGTCTGCATAAGGCGTAAATACGAGGGTTTTTACGGTCGACGCAGAATAATTTGAAACTACGTTTGCGGCACTAAATCCAGATATTATAAAAAGAACAGCTGACTCACTGCGTATAAAATCTACGGCTGTTTCTTTTTCTTTGGCGACGGAAAGAAAACTCTTTGAGTAGACTATGGAACCATCTTCTTGTGCCGTCCTGAATACCTCCAGTGCAGCCGCACTTAAAGATTGTCCTCGAAAATAGGTGCGGGTTGACTCGTTAGTTTGATTGTATAGCTGAGAGCTTATTTGCTTTGTGTCATGAAGATTGAAAACTTTTGCGATTATTTCGATGGATCTTGCAGCTTCTTTTCCGTGCGCCCCCGAAAACTCCTGATCTCCATGGCGATCAGTCAGTTCGCGTATTATTGTTTTTCCGCTGAGTGAAATTTCCTCATTTTTTCTCATGGCCGTGTTGATTGCGTGCGATCCATGAGTGGTTGCGTATATGGCTTTGAATTCTTTCATGTAACTATATTCTTGCGATGGATTGCGTATGAGTTTTTGGTGTGTAGTAACTGTAAGATTGCTCATTTTCTGGGTCAGCGATTCATCGCTGGGAGCCATTCTTTTTTGGACTCGCTTTAGAGCCTTTGCAACAACATCCGGGTCTTCGTCTCTGTGTCTATGGGATAAGTACCTAAATGCCTTCTCTGGACTATCGAGATAGATATCGTGAAATTTGTTGCTATTCATCATTTTGTCCGCTAGCTCGCCCTGCGGCGACAACCCATTGGTGTCAAATAACGCAACTGGATTGTTCCTGACCATACGATAGAAATTGAGACCATCAATCGCCCACGCCGGGTCCGGATTAATCCACCGCTGCAACCACTGCGCGTAATAGCGGAATCCGTAGTAATAAAGCCCTGTGGCATCGCGCTCCTTGCCGGAATAACGCACGGTCTTGTACTTGGCCTCGGTTGCATTTCGTCCAGCCCAATACGCAGTACCACCGAACGGGTAATACCATTCCTGGCTGATCAGGCCAGCATTTTGATCCAGTTCCAGCGTGCTGGATTTCAGGTGATCGTCAAGGCTGTAACGCACCTGGTCCAAGGCAATTTCATCGGGCGGCTTCGACACCCAATGCAGCACTTGAAGGCTGTTGCTACCGGTGCTGGCGGTGATGACGTGGAGGATTTCCCCGGTGCCGCTGTGACGGCGGATTTCCAGGCCGGGCAGGTAACGTACTTCGCGAATGATCGTGCGCGCGTTGGTTTGACTTGAATTCACCTTGCGCACGCGTTGGCCGTCGCCGTCGTAGATATAGCATTCCCGGTCGTCTTCTTTGTCCTCGCGCACAACGGGGTGGGCTTCTCGCAGTTGGTTACGCAAGTCCCAGAACAGTGACTGGCCGACCTGCAGTTGACGCAGATTGCCGTTGGCATCGAAGCCATTTGCCAACTCGTCCTCGGTCGGTGGCCGATTGTCACGCTCGGGCAAACAGCGGTTGCTGTAGCGGGAACGGGTCAAGGTGCGGCTGTGGGCTTGCGGGCCGACATGCATCAGATCCAATAGATTACCGCCGGCGTCGTAATGGTAGGTTTGCGTATAGTTGGCGATCTGGTTGGGGTCGAGTGGCAGGGATTGAAAATCGGGCAGGGCGGGGCCGCCGCGTCCGGTATGGGCCTCGCAACCGGTGGCGTGGATCAACTGGTAAAGCGTGTCGTAGCGATAGGTTTTGATTGGTTCGATGCGCTGGTTATTGAAGTAGCGGATCGGTTGCGCGGCATCTTCGATGCTCAGGACATTGCCCACGGCGTCGTAGAGATATTTGAGGATCTGCAGCGGCGAGCCATCGGCTTTGTGGGCGCTCAGTTGTGTCAGCCTGCCGTTGGCCTCGTCGTAGTGGCGGCGGGTGATGACGCCGTTGCCGGCGGTTTCCGTTTCGAGCTGGCCGGTGGCGTTGTAACGAAGATCGCTGACCAGCAGCTTTTCGGTCTGACTGTCGCCGGCGAGGGTCAGCCGGGTGTTTTTCAGTTGGCCATCGATTGTGTAGGTGAACGCCTGGCGGTTACCCAAGGCGTCGGTTTGGCTCCACGGCTCACTGTTGGCGGAATAGGCATTCAATGTCGTCGCACCGTCGCCAGATTCGAGCAGTGG
>NZ_CATKQN010000025.1:0-2521 GCF_949767765.1 Pseudomonas sp. IT-P171 | reverse complement strand
TGGACAACAAAAAAGCCATCCTCAGCCACGTCCAGGAACTGGGCAAAAAGGCGACCGGGGGGTTGCGGATTCGCGTCCATGGCGACTTGCACCTGGGGCAAGTGTTGGTGATCAAGGGCGATGCCTACCTGATCGACTTCGAAGGCGAACCGGCGCGGCCCTTGGCCGAAAGGCGCGGCAAGCATAGCCCCTACAAGGATGTCAGCGGCGTCTTGCGCTCGTTCGACTACGCGGCGGCTATGGCCATCAACGTGCACAACGTCGATAACACCACCGATGCCCGGGCAGCCCGGCTGCGGGTATCGGAACGCTATTTAAATGAAGCGAAACAGGCATTTGTCGACGCTTATCGGCTGGCGGCAGCTAGTCTTGCTCATGCGTGGCAAGATCCGGAAGGCGAGGACGCCGCGCTGGCGTTGTTCGGTCTGGAAAAAGCGGCGTACGAGGTGGCCTATGAAGCAGAAAATCGGCCCACCTGGTTGCCCGTGCCATTGCACGGTTTATATGGATTATTGAGTGGGCTTAAACCCTTTTCCGATCTTGGTGGAGAGTAGTCATGAGTTTCTCGAACAAGGAACAGGGTCACGCTAAAGAGGCGTTACTGCCCAGATCGCGGGACATCGACGCGCTGGTACGCGCCCAGCATCAAGACCCCTTTGCAATTCTCGGCCCCCATGGCGATGGCGCTGGCGGGCAATTCATTCGGGCCTATCTGCCTGACGCGTTGAGCGTACAGGTGTTGGCCAAGGATTCCGGGGAGGAACTCGGCGCCCTTGAGGCCACCGAAACGCCCGGGCTGTTTGTCGGGCATTTCGATCGGGCGCAGCCGTATGTGCTGCGCACGCGTTGGGCGGGCGGCGAACAGGTTTCCGAAGACCCTTACAGCTTCGGTCCGTTGCTCGGTGAAATGGATTTGTACCTGTTCGCTGAAGGCAATCACCGTGACTTGAGCAGTTGCCTGGGTGCGCAGCTGAAAAACGTCGACGGTGTCGACGGCGTGCGTTTCGCCGTGTGGGCTCCGAACGCCAAACGGGTGTCGGTGGTCGGTGACTTCAATAACTGGGATGGCCGTCGGCACCCGATGCGCCTGCGTCACCCGACCGGCGTCTGGGAACTGTTCATCCCGCGCCTGCAGGCAGGCGAGGCTTACAAATACGAGATCCTCGGCACCCACGGCATTCTGCCGCTCAAGGCCGATCCGATGGCCCTGGCCACCACGCTGCCGCCGGACACTGCGTCGAAAGTCGCCTCTCCCTTGAGCATCGAGTGGCAGGATCACGAGTGGATGCAGGCTCGCGTCGAGCGTTCAAAACCGAGCGCGCCGCTGTCGATCTACGAATTGCACGCCGGTTCCTGGCAGTGCGAGCTGGACGATCTGGGCGAAGTGGCGCGCCAGTACACCTGGCATGAGCTGGGCGAACGCTTGATTCCGTACGTCAAGGAACTGGGGTTCACCCACATTGAACTGATGCCGATCATGGAACATCCGTTCGGCGGCTCATGGGGCTATCAACTGCTCTCACAGTTTGCCCCGAGCGCCCGTTACGGTTCGCCGGATGATTTCGCAGCGTTCGTCAACGCCTGCCACCTGGCCGATATCGGCGTCATTCTCGATTGGGTCCCGGCGCATTTTCCGACCGATACTCACGGCCTGGCGCAATTCGACGGCACCGCGCTGTACGAATACGGTAACCCGCAGGAAGGCTTCCACCAGGATTGGGACACGCTGATCTACAACCTTGGTCGCACCGAAGTACACGGCTACATGCTGGCCTCGGGGCTGCACTGGCTCAAGCATTTCCACGTCGACGGCCTGCGCGTCGATGCGGTGGCGTCGATGCTGTACCGCGATTACTCGCGCAAGGCCGGCGAGTGGGTGCCGAACCGTCACGGCGGTCGGGAAAACCTTGAAGCGATCGACTTCCTGCGTCACCTCAACGATGTGGTCAACCTCGAAGCGCCCGGCGCGTTGGTGATCGCCGAAGAGTCCACGGCGTGGCCTGGCGTCAGCCAAAGTACGCAGCAGGGTGGCCTGGGTTTCGACTACAAATGGAACATGGGCTGGATGCACGATTCGCTGCACTACATCCAGCAAGATCCGGTGTACCGCGCCCATCACCACAACGAACTGAGTTTCGGCCTGGTGTATGCCTGGTCCGAACGCTTCATCCTGCCGATCTCCCACGACGAAGTGGTTCACGGCAAACACTCGCTGATAGACAAAATGCCCGGTGACCGCTGGCAGAAATTCGCCAACCTGCGGGCTTACCTGAGCTTCATGTGGGCACATCCGGGCAAGAAACTGTTGTTCATGGGCTGCGAATTTGGCCAGTGGCGCGAGTGGAACCACGATCAGCAGCTGGATTGGTACTTGCTGCAGTATTCGGAACACAAAGGCGTGCAGAAACTCGTCGGCGACCTGAACCGGTTGTACCGCGAAGAACCCGCTTTGCACGACCAGGACGACGCCCCACAAGGGTTCCAGTGGTTGATCGGCGATGATGCGATCAACAGCGTTTAT
>NZ_CATKQN010000024.1:0-2608 GCF_949767765.1 Pseudomonas sp. IT-P171 | reverse complement strand
GTCAGCAAATTGCTTGGGTGTTATATGGTCAAGCCTCACGGGCAATTAGTATTGGTTAGCTCAACGCCTCACAGCGCTTACACACCCAACCTATCAACGTCGTAGTCTTCGACGGCCCTTCAGGGGACTCAAGGTCCCAGTGAGATCTCATCTTGAGGCTAGTTTCCCGCTTAGATGCTTTCAGCGGTTATCTATTCCGAACATAGCTACCCGGCAATGCCACTGGCGTGACAACCGGAACACCAGAGGTTCGTCCACTCCGGTCCTCTCGTACTAGGAGCAGCCCCTCTCAAATCTCAAACGTCCACGGCAGATAGGGACCGAACTGTCTCACGACGTTCTAAACCCAGCTCGCGTACCACTTTAAATGGCGAACAGCCATACCCTTGGGACCGGCTTCAGCCCCAGGATGTGATGAGCCGACATCGAGGTGCCAAACACCGCCGTCGATATGAACTCTTGGGCGGTATCAGCCTGTTATCCCCGGAGTACCTTTTATCCGTTGAGCGATGGCCCTTCCATACAGAACCACCGGATCACTAAGACCTACTTTCGTACCTGCTCGACGTGTCTGTCTCGCAGTCAAGCGCGCTTTTGCCTTTATACTCTACGACCGATTTCCGACCGGTCTGAGCGCACCTTCGTACTCCTCCGTTACTCTTTAGGAGGAGACCGCCCCAGTCAAACTACCCACCATACACTGTCCTCGATCCGGATAACGGACCTGAGTTAGAACCTCAAAGTTGCCAGGGTGGTATTTCAAGGTTGGCTCCACGCGAACTGGCGTCCACGCTTCAAAGCCTCCCACCTATCCTACACAAGCAAATTCAAAGTCCAGTGCAAAGCTATAGTAAAGGTTCACGGGGTCTTTCCGTCTAGCCGCGGATACACTGCATCTTCACAGCGATTTCAATTTCACTGAGTCTCGGGTGGAGACAGCGCCGCCATCGTTACGCCATTCGTGCAGGTCGGAACTTACCCGACAAGGAATTTCGCTACCTTAGGACCGTTATAGTTACGGCCGCCGTTTACCGGGGCTTCGATCAAGAGCTTCGCGTTAGCTAACCCCATCAATTAACCTTCCGGCACCGGGCAGGCGTCACACCCTATACGTCCACTTTCGTGTTTGCAGAGTGCTGTGTTTTTAATAAACAGTCGCAGCGGCCTGGTATCTTCGACCGGCATGGGCTTACGGAGCAAGTCCTTCACCCTCACCGGCGCACCTTCTCCCGAAGTTACGGTGCCATTTTGCCTAGTTCCTTCACCCGAGTTCTCTCAAGCGCCTTGGTATTCTCTACCCAACCACCTGTGTCGGTTTGGGGTACGGTTCCTGGTTACCTGAAGCTTAGAAGCTTTTCTTGGAAGCATGGCATCAACCACTTCGTGTTCTAAAAGAACACTCGTCATCAGCTCTCGGCCTTAGAATCCCGGATTTACCTAAGATTCCAGCCTACCACCTTAAACTTGGACAACCAACGCCAAGCTGGCCTAGCCTTCTCCGTCCCTCCATCGCAATAACCAGAAGTACAGGAATATTAACCTGTTTTCCATCGACTACGCTTTTCAGCCTCGCCTTAGGGACCGACTAACCCTGCGTCGATTAACGTTGCGCAGGAAACCTTGGTCTTTCGGCGTGGGTGTTTTTCACACCCATTGTCGTTACTCATGTCAGCATTCGCACTTCTGATACCTCCAGCAAGCTTCTCAACTCACCTTCACAGGCTTACAGAACGCTCCTCTACCGCATCACCTAAGTGATACCCGTAGCTTCGGTGTATGGTTTGAGCCCCGTTACATCTTCCGCGCAGGCCGACTCGACTAGTGAGCTATTACGCTTTCTTTAAAGGGTGGCTGCTTCTAAGCCAACCTCCTAGCTGTCTAAGCCTTCCCACATCGTTTCCCACTTAACCATAACTTTGGGACCTTAGCTGACGGTCTGGGTTGTTTCCCTTTTCACGACGGACGTTAGCACCCGCCGTGTGTCTCCCATGCTCGGCACTTGTAGGTATTCGGAGTTTGCATCGGTTTGGTAAGTCGGGATGACCCCCTAGCCGAAACAGTGCTCTACCCCCTACAGTGATACATGAGGCGCTACCTAAATAGCTTTCGAGGAGAACCAGCTATCTCCGAGCTTGATTAGCCTTTCACTCCGATCCACAGGTCATCCGCTAACTTTTCAACGGTAGTCGGTTCGGTCCTCCAGTTAGTGTTACCCAACCTTCAACCTGCCCATGGATAGATCGCCCGGTTTCGGGTCTATTCCCAGCGACTAGACGCCCTATTAAGACTCGCTTTCGCTACGCCTCCCCTATTCGGTTAAGCTCGCCACTGAAAATAAGTCGCTGACCCATTATACAAAAGGTACGCAGTCACCCAACAAAGTGGGCTCCCACTGCTTGTACGCATACGGTTTCAGGATCTATTTCACTCCCCTCTCCGGGGTTCTTTTCGCCTTTCCCTCACGGTACTAGTTCACTATCGGTCAGTCAGTAGTATTTAGCCTTGGAGGATGGTCCCCCCATATTCAGACAAAGTTTCTCGTGCTCCGTCCTACTCGATTTCATGACTAAGAGATTTTCGCGTACAGGGCTATCACCCACTATGGCCG
>NZ_CATKQN010000023.1:0-10205 GCF_949767765.1 Pseudomonas sp. IT-P171 | reverse complement strand
AGGCCGGTGCTGGCAACAACGATCCAACAGACACACAAACAAAAACGCCCCGACCAAAGTCGGGGCGTTTTCATTTCCAGCTAAGGCTTAGCGCGGGAATGCTGGCGGGTTTACCCCGGCCATGTCTTCCATCACGCGAACCACCTGGCAGCTGTAACCGAATTCGTTGTCGTACCAAACGTACAGAACAACACGGTTGTCTTGAGTGATGGTTGCTTCAGCGTCCACAACGCCTGCGTGGCGCGAGCCAACGAAGTCGGTGGAGACCACTTCCTGCGAATTGACGAAGTCGATTTGCTTGTGCAGATCGGAGTGCAGCGCCATGTAGCGCAGGTACTCGTTCATCTCTTCACGGGTGGCGGCTTTCTCAAGGTTCAGGTTGAGAATGGCCATCGACACGTTCGGCGTCGGAACACGGATCGCGTTACCGGTCAGCTTGCCGGCCAGCTCAGGCAGAGCCTTGGCAGCAGCGGTGGCAGCACCGGTCTCGGTGATCACCATGTTCAGCGCGGCGCTCCGGCCACGGCGATCGCCCTTGTGGAAGTTGTCGATCAGGTTCTGGTCGTTGGTGTACGAGTGAACGGTTTCGACGTGACCATTGATGATGCCGAACTTGTCATTCACAGCCTTGAGCACCGGCACGATGGCGTTGGTGGTGCAGGAAGCGGCGGACACGATCTTGTCTTCAGCGGTGATTTCACTGTGGTTGATGCCGTGAACGATGTTCTTCAGCTTGCCTTTGCCAGGCGCGGTCAGAACAACGCGGTCGATACCCGGGCACGCCAGGTGTTGACCCAGGCCTTCAGCGTCACGCCATACGCCGGTGTTGTCCACCAGCAGCGCGTCTTTGATGCCGTACTGGGTGTAATCCACCTCGGTCGGGTTCTTCGCGTAGATCACCTGGATCAGGTTACCGTTGGCGGTAATGGTGTTGTTTTCTTCGTCGATGACGATGGTGCCATTGAACGGACCGTGTACCGAATCGCGACGCAACAGGCTGGCGCGCTTGACCAGGTCGTTCTCGGCGCCTTTACGCACCACGATGGCACGCAGGCGCAGGCCGTCGCCGCCACCGGTTTTTTCGATCAGGATGCGCGCCAGCAGACGGCCGATGCGACCGAAGCCGTACAGGACAACGTCGGTGCCTTTGCGAGCGGTAGCGTTTTGCTGGCCAACCACATCCGCCAGTTCTTCACGGACGAACTGCTCGGCAGTGCGGCCTTTGCCTTCGACGCGGAATTTGAACGCCAACTTGCCCAAGTCTACCGAAGCCGCGCCGAGCTTGAGCTCGCTCATGGCTTTAAGCAGAGGGAATGTTTCGTGGACGGAGAGTTCGCTATCGTCGGAAGAACGATGGCGAGCAAAGCGGTGAGCTTTGAGAATCGCGATGACAGACTGGTTGATCAGGCTGCGGCCATAGATCGAGCTCACCACGTTGTTATTGCGGTAGAGCTGACCGATAAGCGGAATCATCGCTTCTGCGAGTGCTTCACGGTCGATCCATTCACCAAGACACTGGTCGGGCTTCTGAGTCACGGGAACCTTCCACATGTAGGGGCAGAAAAAAGGGGCTACATTATGCCGCCGAGTGCTCCCCGTAGCAATGCGCGCCTGTCGTGCGAGCCGTAACAAATTTCCGTTCAAAAAAATCACGCATTGCCGCAGCCCTGTAAAACCGCGGCTTTCAGCGCAGTCAATTTTTTGGAGACACCGCTGTCTTATCCGTAACCCTCCGTAACACTCGACCGTTTTGCCACTACATAATCCGTGATTTTCAGGAAAAAACGGGCGTTTTTTGTCTTTACCACTACATTTCGCCAAACCTGCGTAATAGACACAGTCAGCAACTGACAGGCGGCACCCGAGGCCGCTACAATTACCGACTTTGTCGCAACGCTTGGAGCTCAACCTTCCGTGCCCGTTCTGCGTCTACCGCTTCTCCCTGCCGCGGCAGGTAAACAGCACTGGGGCAACCTGCCCGGTGCCGCCCTGAGCCTGGCCATCGCCGAGGCCGCCAGCGCTGCCAAGCGCTTTACCCTGCTGCTGACTGCCGACAGCCAAAGTGCCGAACGGCTGGAACAGGAGCTGAGCTTCTTCGCCCCGGATTTGCCGGTGCTGCATTTCCCGGACTGGGAAACCCTGCCCTACGATCTGTTTTCGCCGCACCAGGACATCATTTCCCAGCGTATCGCGGCTTTATACAGGCTGCCGGAGCTGAGCCATGGCGTACTGGTGGTGCCGATCACCACAGCCCTGCATCGCCTGGCGCCGACCAAATTCCTGCTCGGCAGCAGCCTTGTTCTGGACGTCGGCCAGAAGCTCGATGTCGAGCAGATGCGCACCCGACTCGAGGCCAGCGGCTATCGCTATGTCGACACGGTGTATGAGCACGGTGAATTCACCGTGCGCGGCTCGCTGATCGATCTGTTCCCGATGGGCAGCAAACTGCCCTTCCGGATCGACCTGTTCGACGACGAAATCGAGACGCTGCGCACCTTCGATCCGGAAAACCAGCGTTCCATCGACAAGGTGGACACCGTTCGCCTGTTGCCGGCCCGCGAGTTTCCCCTGCAAAAAGACGCGGTCACCCGTTTCAAGGCGCGCTTCCGTGAGCGCTTCGATGTCGACTTCCGTCGCTGCCCGATCTTCCAGGACCTGAGCAGCGGGATTACACCGGCGGGTATCGAGTATTACCTGCCGTTGTTCTTCGACGAAACGTCCACGCTGTTCGATTACCTGCCCCAGGACACGCAAGTGTTTTCCCTGCCAGGCATTGAACAGGCGGCGGAAAACTTCTGGAACGATGTGCGCAATCGTTATGAAGAGCGCCGCGTCGATCCATCCCGTCCTTTATTACCGCCGGCCGAGTTGTTCCTGCCGGTGGAAGATTGCTTTGCCCGTCTCAAGAGCTGGCCGCGTGTGGTGGCCAGTCAACAGGATGTTGAAACCGGCGTCGGCCGCGAGCGCTTCCCGGCGCGGGAGTTGCCGAACCTGGCCATCGAGGCCAAGGCAACACAACCTCTGGCGGCGCTGGCCGGTTTCCTCGACGAGTTCCCGGGTCGCGTGCTGTTCACCGCCGAATCCGCGGGCCGTCGTGAAGTACTGCTGGAACTGCTCGAACGCCTGAAACTGCGACCGAAAACCGTCGACAGCTGGCCGGACTTTGTCGCGAGCAAGGAGCGCCTGGCGATTACCATTGCGCCGCTCGACGAAGGCCTGGTGCTCGACGACCCGGCGCTGGCGCTGGTGGCTGAAAGCCCGTTATTCGGTCAGCGCGTCATGCAGCGCCGTCGCCGCGAAAAACGCGCCGACGCCAATAACGACGCTGTCATCAAAAACCTCACCGAGCTGCGCGAAGGCGCGCCGGTGGTGCACATCGATCACGGCGTCGGTCGGTATCTCGGTCTTGCGACACTGGAAATCGACGATCAGGCCGCCGAGTTCCTGACCCTGCAATACGCTGAAGGCGCCAAGCTTTACGTGCCGGTCGCCAACCTGCACCTGATCGCCCGTTACACCGGCAGCGACGATGCCCTGGCTCCGTTGCATCGCCTGGGTTCGGAGACCTGGCAGAAAGCCAAACGCAAGGCCGCCGAACAGGTGCGAGATGTGGCGGCCGAATTGCTCGACATTTATGCACGCCGCGCTGCTCGTGAAGGCTATGCCTTCGAAGACCCGAAAGCCGATTACGCCACCTTCAGCGCCGGCTTTCCGTTCGAAGAAACCCCGGACCAGCAAACCACCATCGACGCGGTGCGCGCCGACATGCTCGCACCGAAACCAATGGACCGCCTGGTCTGCGGCGACGTCGGTTTCGGCAAGACCGAAGTGGCGATGCGCGCCGCGTTCATTGCGGTGCATGGTGGTCGCCAGGTCGCGATTCTGGTGCCGACCACCCTGCTCGCCCAGCAGCACTACAACAGTTTCCGCGACCGCTTCGCCGACTGGCCGGTGACTGTGGAAGTGATGAGCCGCTTCAAGTCGACCAAGGAAGTGAATGCCGCCGTGGCGGATCTCGCCGAAGGCAAGATCGACATCGTCATCGGCACGCACAAACTGCTGCAAGACGATGTGAAGATCAAAAACCTCGGGCTGGTGATCATCGACGAAGAGCACCGTTTCGGTGTCCGTCAGAAAGAACAGCTCAAGGCCCTGCGCAGCGAAGTCGACATCCTCACGCTGACTGCCACGCCGATTCCGCGCACGCTGAACATGGCGGTGTCGGGCATGCGCGACCTGTCGATCATCGCCACGCCACCGGCCCGTCGCCTGTCGGTGCGGACCTTCGTCATGGAGCAGAACAAGAGCACGGTCAAAGAGGCCTTGCTGCGTGAGTTGCTGCGTGGCGGTCAGGTCTACTACCTGCACAACGACGTGAAGACCATCGAGAAATGCGCCGCCGACCTCGCCGAACTGGTGCCGGAAGCGCGGATCGGCATCGGCCACGGGCAGATGCGCGAGCGCGAACTCGAACAGGTGATGAGCGACTTCTACCACAAGCGCTTCAACGTGCTGATCGCCTCGACCATCATCGAGACCGGCATCGACGTGCCGAGCGCCAACACCATCATCATCGAGCGTGCCGACAAATTCGGCCTGGCGCAGCTGCACCAGTTGCGCGGCCGCGTCGGTCGCAGTCACCACCAGGCCTACGCGTACCTGCTGACACCACCGCGCCAGCAAATCACCCCGGACGCAGAAAAGCGCCTGGAAGCGATCGCCAATACCCAGGATCTCGGCGCGGGCTTCGTGCTCGCCACCAACGACCTGGAAATCCGTGGCGCCGGCGAACTGCTGGGCGACGGGCAGAGCGGGCAGATCCAGGCCGTCGGTTTCACCCTGTATATGGAGATGCTCGAACGCGCGGTGAAGTCGATCCGCAAGGGTGAACAGCCGAATCTCGATCAGCCGCTGGGCGGTGGTCCGGAAGTCAATTTGCGTGTACCGGCGTTGATTCCCGAAGACTACTTGCCGGACGTGCATGCCCGACTGATTCTGTACAAACGCATTGCTTCGGCCACCGACGAGGAAGGCCTGAAAGACCTGCAAGTCGAGATGATCGATCGCTTCGGCCTGCTGCCGGAACCGACCAAGAACCTGATGCGCATTACGGCGCTGAAGTTGCAGGCCGAACTGCTGGGCATCAAGAAAGTCGACGGCGGCCCGCAAGGCGGTCGAATCGAGTTCGCGGCGCAGACGCCGGTCGACCCGCTGACACTGATCAAACTGATTCAGGGCCAGCCTAAACGCTACAAATTCGAAGGCGCCACGATGTTTAAATTCATGGTCCCGATGGAGCGCCCGGAAGAGCGCTTTAATACTGTAGAGGCACTGCTTGAATGCCTCATTCCGAAAACTGCTTGAAGGACGCCGCATGCGCCTGTTTCGCTCACTGACTTTGCTGATGACCCTGGCCGCCCCCACAGCGTTTGCCGATGACCTGTATCAGATTGAAATGATTCTGGTCCGGCAGAACGCTGTGCCTGCCATTGTCAGCAAAGCCGCGCCGGAAGACTGGGCTGCCGGTGCCCAACCCGTCAGCAAGGACAGCCTGCGCACGCCAAGCCTGAATAGCGAAGTGGGAAAACTCACCGCCAGCAAAGAATACACCGTGTTGCTGCACAAGGCCTGGCAGCAGAACCTCGGCGAAGAAGCCCGCAAAATTGCAATCAGCGATGGCAAGGAACAGTTCGGCCAGTACCCGATCGAGGGCACGCTGAACCTGAAACTGGGACGCTTCACTGATGTTGACGCCGACTTCTGGGTCAACCAGATCGACGCCAATGGCCTGGTCACTGCCAGTGAACGCCTGAAAACAGAAAGCCATACCAAAAACGGACAACTGAATTTCCTCGACGCCGGTCATCTTGGAATGCTGATCAAGATCACCTCACTGACAGCCCCCGCACCTCGGCCAGTCCCCGATGAAATTCCGGACTGATTGAAGTCCTTATGCCCCCGACCCTGAGTAAACCTCTGGCGCCTTCCTGGGTCAGCCGATTCAAGGAACAGAGCCTGGAACGTGGCCGACGCTACGCGCTGGAGAATCGTGTCAGGATCGTCGAGGTCGGAGACGCAACCATTACCGCCGCCTGCGAAGGCTCTGGCGGCAACGTTTATCGTCAGACCATTCGCCTGCGCGAGTCGGCTAAAGCCACCTTGCTGATGGTCGACGCCACTTGCACGTGCCCGGTTCGCAGCAACTGCAAACATTGCGCCGCGGTGCTGCTGAAGGTGCAGGAAACCCTCGCCTACCCCGCCGCCGCGCAAGACGCCGAACTGCTGGAAAAACTTCAGGCCGTACTGGAAAACCGCAGCCCGAAAGCGCCGCCGCAAGTGCTGGTGGACAACGTGCAACCGGTGCCACGCCTGTGGCTGGCGAGCATCGAGTTCAGCGCCTTCGAACCGCGCAACGGCAAGATGCAGCGCTACATTCAGCATCGTGCAGCGCTGTCCTTCAATTACCTGGATGAATACGTCAGTGGACAGAAAAACGCCGACGTCCTGATTCGCCAGGAAACGCAGACGCTGCGGATAAAACGCCACCCGGAAGTCGAACAGACCTACAGGGAACAACTGCGAATCCTCGGCTTCAAGGTCGCCACCCGTCAAAGCAAAGCCCTGCCGGAAAGCGCCGGCGAACTCTACGAGATGGTCAACGACAGCGCCTGGCTGACCTTCACCCTCAATGAGCTGCCGAAGCTGCGCACTCAAGGCTGGGAGTTGCAGATCGACGAGGATTTCGGTTTCGACCTGACCGCCGTGGACGACTGGTACGCCACCGTCGAACAGGCACCGGAGCGTGACTGGTTCGATCTTGAGCTGGGGATCATCGTCAATGGCGAGCGCCTGAGCTTGCTGCCCATCCTGCTGAACCTGATGCGCTCCCACACCGAAATCCTCAACCCGGAACGTCTCGCCCGACGTCGCGATGACGAGTTGATTTTGGTGAACATCCCCAATCGCCCGAATTCCGAACACGGGCCGCTGCAAGTCGCCCTGCCCTTTGGCCGCTTGAAACCGGTACTGGCGACCCTCGGCGAGTTCTACCTGCAAGAACCCGGCGAGACCACGCTGCGCCTGAGCAAGGCCGACGCCACGCGCCTGAATCCTTTGGAAGACTTGCCGCTGCTCTGGGAAGGTGGCGAGCAGATCCGCACGTTTGCCCAGCGCCTGCGGGACATCAAGGATTACACCGCGACTGCACCGGAAGGCTTGAACGCCACGTTGCGCCCGTATCAGCTGGAAGGCTTGAGCTGGATGCAATCGCTGCGGCAACTGGAAGTCGGCGGGATTCTCGCGGACGACATGGGACTGGGTAAAACCCTGCAGACCCTGGCGCACGTTCTCAGCGAGAAAAACGCTGGACGCCTCGATCGACCCTGCATGGTGGTGATGCCCACCAGCCTGATCCCGAACTGGCTCGACGAAGCCGCGCACTTCACGCCGCAACTCAAAGTGCTGGCGCTGTACGGCGCCAGTCGCAAGAAGCATTTCGACACGCTGGCCGATTACGACCTGATCCTGACCACCTATGCACTGCTGCCCAAAGACGTCGAACGCCTGGCCGCGCAGCCGTTGCATGTCCTGGTGCTGGACGAAGCGCAGTACATCAAGAACCCCAACAGCAAGGCCGCCCAGGCTGCGCGCGAACTGAATGCGCGCCAGCGCCTGTGCCTGAGTGGCACGCCGCTGGAAAACCACCTGGGTGAACTGTGGTCGCTGTTTCACTTCTTGCTGCCCGGCTGGCTTGGCGATGTGAAAAGCTTCAACCGCGATTACCGCGTGCCGATTGAAAAGCGCGCCAGCGAAGTCAGGCTCCAGCACCTCAATGGCCGGATCAAACCGTTTCTGTTGCGCAGGACCAAAGAACAAGTGGCGACGGAGTTGCCGCCGAAGACCGAGATCATCCACTGGGTCGAACTCAACGAAGCACAACGCGATGTCTACGAAACCATGCGCCTGGCCATGGACAAGAAAGTCCGCGACGAAATCACCCGCAAGGGCGTGGCGCGCAGCCAGATCATCATTCTTGAGGCGCTGCTGAAGCTGCGTCAGGTGTGCTGCGATTTGCGCCTGGTCAACGACGCTGCGCTGCCGGCTCGCGGAAGTACCTCGGGCAAACTCGATAGCCTCATGGAAATGCTGGAAGAATTGTTCGAGGAAGGTCGACGGATTCTGCTGTTTTCCCAGTTCACTTCGATGCTCGCGTTAATCGAGATCGAGTTGAAAAAACGCGGTGTTGAATATGCGTTGTTGACCGGGCAGACCCGTGACCGACGTTCTCCGGTGAAAGAATTCCAGAGCGGCAAGCGTCAGATCTTTCTGATCAGCTTGAAAGCAGGTGGTGTGGGCCTGAACCTGACCGAAGCGGACACGGTGATTCACTACGACCCGTGGTGGAACCCGGCGACGGAAAACCAGGCGACTGACCGTGCGTACCGCATTGGCCAGGAGAAACCGGTGTTCGTCTACAAGATGATTGCCCGAGGCACGGTGGAAGAGAAGATTCAGCACCTGCAGAAAGAAAAATCCGACTTGGCGGCAGGCGTGCTGGATGGGCGCAAGACCGGGGACTGGAAGTTGCAGAGCGATGATATTGAGGCCTTGTTTGCGCCGTTGCCGGAAAAGCTGGAGAAACGCTGAGAGGGGCGGCGTTTGGTGGATCGCCCACCTCGGAACGCCGCCCGGACCACGCCGGTGCTCCGAGGAAGGGGCCGACACAGCCGGAATGATCAGCTTCGGGCAAACTCCACCGCCTTCTGGAACTGCTCCTCCGTCGGACGCACCCCGGTGTAGAGCACAAACTGCTCCAGCGCCTGGATCGCGATCACTTCCAGCCCGGTAATCACTTGCTTGCCTTCGGCGCGACCGCGCACGATCAGCGGCGTTTCCGAGGGGATCGCCACCACGTCGAAGACAGTCTGCGCAGCCGCAATGACCTCCCCGTCAAAGGCCAGTTGATCGGCCTCAGGCCCGCCCGTCATACCGATCGGCGTCACGTTGATCAGCATCTGCGGGCGTCGGGTGCCCAACTCGGCTTGCCACTCATAACCCAGTGACTCAGCCAGGGCACGCCCGGCGCGTTCGTTACGGGCGACGATCAGGCCGTTCTTGTAACCGCCATCGCGCAAGGCACTGGCCACCGCCTTGGCCATGCCGCCGCTGCCGCGCAGTGCAAAGGTCGATTCCTTGGGCACCTGATGGGTGTCCAGCAATTGAGCGATGGCGATGTAATCGGTGTTGTAAGCCTTGAGGTGGCCATCGGTGTTGACGATGGTGTTGATCGACTGGATGGCGGCGGCGGACGTGTCCAGCTCATCGACCAGCGCAATACACGCTTCCTTGAACGGCATCGATACGCCACAACCGCGAATGCCCAGGGCGCGAATACCCGCGACGGCACCGGTCAGGTCCTGGCTGCGAAAGGCCTTGTAGTAGAAATTCAGACCCAGCTGTTCATACAAGTGATTGTGAAATCGCAGGCCAAAGTTCCCCGGGCGCCCCGACAGGGACATGCACAGCTGAGTGTCTTTGTTGGGGTTCATCTGCATGAAGAATCTCCTTCGGTAGCACTTTCAGATGGACGGGATTAGCCATTCCATCGAGATCTGATCGATCATATCGGCGTGCCTGCTCGTGGCAGCGCACGTGGGTAAGGAAGCCGGTACAGACCTTACACAAAATTTACCCAACGGCTGTGCTGATTTTCAAAAAAACGCTGTCTTAGAAGTATCCCCGCGACAATCCTTGGGTCTATTGCAGACGCAAGCGCCGGGTTGAAGAACCGAGGAATGATCATGATCCGTAAAATTCCCACAGTGGCCTTGCTGATCGGTGCTCTTGCTATCGCAGGGCAGGCAGAGGCTGGCGGCGGTCACGGTTGGCAAGGTCCAGCGGTATTTGGCGCGATCGTTGGCTCGGCCATCGTCGGTTCGGCCATCATCAACAGCAACCGGCCCGTTTATGTCCAGCAGCAACCGGTTTACTACCAGCCGCAACCGGTGTACGTGCAGCAACCGCCACCGGTTTACTACCAGCCGGCGCCGGTCTACGTGCAACAACCGGTCTATTACGCCCCGCCACCGGTCTACTACGGTCCGCCCCGTGGCTATTACGGCCCGCCACGCGGTTATTACGGCCATCCCCATGGTTACGGCCGCTGGTAACAGGCGCACAAGGCCCCGCTTTATATAGCGCAATGT